>CAYRVF010000007.1:53202-67671 GCA_964427535.1 uncultured Ktedonobacterales bacterium | reverse complement strand
GCCGATGCCGTTCATCCAGCCGCGCTTGGGGACGTTGCACTGCACGACCGGCCCCCAGCAGCCAATCTTGACGAGGCACTTGGGCGAGCCATATTCGAGCGTGAAGTCGCCCTGCTCGTAGTACCCGGCCCGGTCGCAACCCTCATGGACGGTGCTGCCGAAGAGCCAGGTCGGCCGCAGCCCCTCATCCAGCGGAATCATCGGCGACAACCCGGCTGCCTGATAGAGCAGATACGTCACCGTCTCCATGAAGTTATCCGGCTGCACGGGGCACCCCGGAACACAGACGATGGGAATGCCGGCCTTCGACTTCCACTCCCAGCCGAGATAGTCGGGCAGGCCCATCGCGCCGGTAGGGTTGCCCTGCATGGCGTGAATGCCGCCGTAGGTAGCGCACGTGCCGATGGCGACGACGGCGAGCGCATGCGGGGCCAGCCGGTCGATCCACTCAGTGGTGGTGTAGGGCTGACCGGTGGTGGGGTTCGTGCCCAGGCCCGCCCAATAGCCCTCGGACTTGATACTCTCGTTGGGGATCGAGCCTTCGACGACGAGCACGAACGGATCGAGCTCGCCCCGCTCGCCGCGCTCGTACCACTGCATGAAGCTGTCGCCGCCCAGCTCGTAGGCCAACACCTGATTGTGCAGGTGAACTCTGGGCAGTCCTGGGATCGCGCCCAGCAGCACGTCTTCGATGCTGGGCTGGGTCGCCGCCGTGATCGAGACACTGTCGCCGTCGCAGCCTAATCCGGCTGTGATCCATAGGATGTGGACATCCTCGACGGCCGTGTTCGCTTGCGCAGCGGATGCCATGACGCACCTCCCTCGGATGACGCGCGAGCGGCACATCCTGACTCGCGCTGCGTCGGACGTACGGGTCGACTGCTCACGGGGATGCGCTACAAGACGCCTCCGCGTCACCGGCGCTCCTGCCGGTGTGGATATCGTGCTGTGTCCTTACTCGTCGTGCTCGCCAGTGTCTGCTGGGACGGAGACCAGATGCTCCGCGAGGATGACACGCACCCGGACGATGCATGCGTTCGCGCACACGCGCTTGTGACGTCATCTGGTGGCTGGGAAGGTGCGGGTATCCCAGCGGGACCAGGTCACTATAAACAGCCAACACGTTCCATGTCCGTCATGGACGGAGGCCAGCCCTACGCGTTCAACGCTACTCGTGTACATTCCAAACAAGGGGACCGTGGGACCGGTAACCAATTCGACAGCAATCCATGTGCCACGGTGTCTGCACTGGACGAATGGCTCTACAACGGCTCTAGACGGCGAACTCCGTGCCATTAAGCGTAGTGAGCATATCGTGCAGCGATGCGATCAGGTGTAGCATAGCCCGCGCCCAGTGTCAATCGTCCACTATCGTCGCGCGGGAAGCCGCTCGAAATCATCTCGTGTGAGTGTGACGAATTGGTCGATACCGCCGACGAGCACGGCCACGACCTGACGTGATCGTCGTCGGGTGGCGATCGCGCCTACGCGATCGGCGCGCGGATCAACCGAATGGGGAGTCACGCGAAAGGGATGCACCCCCTTCACGTGACTCCCCATTCAATGCCGGCACGTCTCCAAAGCGCGCGGACGCTGGTTATGAGGCTGACGACTGGGTCTCGCCGACGAACAGCACGTAGTCCAGATCCGGCACCTTGTGGCCGCGCTCGCCGAGGACAGAGAAGACTTGCGCGCGGTGTTGCGCCGAGTGCGAGAGCACCTGCAGCAGCCCATCGTGCTTGGTCAGCTTGAAATCGAACCACGGCACGTTCAGCGGCTGCGCCAAGAACGCGTCGTCGATGTGCGCGAGCAGATTGGCGTAGTCAGCGCCGAGCTGTCGCGCGCGTTCCGCGAACCACGCCAGATCATGCCCGAAATACTCATCCTGGGAGACGATCGTCTGAGGCGGTTCCTCGATCAACATGTAGTAGTAGACATCCTCGATTTCGATCAGATGCTTGAGCGTCTCGTCGAGTGTGCCATATGTGCCTGCCTCGGCCGCTTCGAGCCGCGTCCGGTCCACCACGCGGCTCGTCTCGAAGACTTTGGCGTTCGCCCAGGTGTTGTACGCGTATAGGTCGCGCAGTGTTCGCGTCGTCTCCACTGAGGTTGTTCTCCTCATTCGTCGATAGCCATAGACATAGAGTGAGCGTCGGTCACCAGACACGCGGAGCGATGCTTACGCGTCCGCCAATCCCCGCCCCGACGAGCATACCATGCGACATGTGCACGCTCTACAGCGTCTTCTGGTTCCAGTTGAGCGTGTAGCCAAAGAGCCAGCGGTCGCTCTTCTCGCTCGACATGTGGAGGAAAACCCGCATCATCAGATTCCGCATGCGCGACTGGAATGGACTGACGACTTCCTTATCACTGCCTCTGCGCCTGCCTTCGGCCACGATCTTCTCGGCGCGCGGCTTGCGCTGCCGCTCGAACGCGCTAAAGATGCGCTCGACATCGCCGCCGCCATCGCGGATGAGCATCGCGAGATACATCGCGTCTTCCATCGCCATCGAAGCCCCCTGCCCGGCGTTCGGGCTGACCGCGTGCGCCGCATCACCCATGAGCAGCACGCGCCCTTTGTGCCAGGTAGGCAGCGACTGGATGTCGTACACGTTGAGCTGCAGGACGTTGCTGGTGGTCTGAATGAGCGCTTCGATGGGCGCATGATAGCCCTGGAAGCGGTCGAGGAGCTCGCGCTGGATGGCCCCTCGATCAAGCTGCGTCAGTTCGTCACGGCTGTATTCCTGCTTGCGCCACAGGTTAGACCACCACATCAGCGTGCCCTTGTCGGCGCCTCCGTAGCCGAAGAAGCCACGTGCACCGAAGGTATAGGTGAGCGCTTCGACGTCACTGGAGGGAATGGCAGGCAGCGCCGAGAGCGAGGTAAAGCCGCCGATGCCGATGATACCAGTGTATGCGGGATGCGGACCATGTGGGAGCACATACTCCCGAGCCGTCGAGCGTACCCCATCCGCGCCGATGAGCATATCGCCCGCGGCACTGTCGCCATTCGTGAAATGGGCGAGTACCTGTGAGCCGTCCTCCGTGATGTGGCTCAGACGCTTTTCGTGGTGGACCGGTACGCCCTGACGCCGCAGTTCGCCTGCGAGCACATCATAGAGGAGGGCGCGAGACATACTGACCGCTGGCTGACCATACACCTGCGGATTCCCATAGGGTAGCCGTCCTAGCACGCTCCCGCGGTCGTCCATAAAGATGCTCGTGCGCGCGATCGTGGCACTGTCCACCAGTGTCTCGGCCAGTCCCAACTCTGCCAGCACCTTCATCCCATTGGGAGCGAGATTCAGGCCACCGCCCACTCCCTCCGTGTAGGGATAGGCTTCGTAGATCGCACATGAGACGCCCGCTTTCTTCAGGAAGAGGGCCAGCGTGGCGCCCCCGACGCCACCCCCAATGATCAGGACAGTAGGAGTCGTCTGGCTCACCGTGTGTCGTCCTTTCTGCGCGCTCCGCAATCGTGCCGTACGTGTTACAATGCGCTCGTCACCTTGATGGAGCACCATACTTGACAGACAAGTATCTTGACTATCGAGATAAATATACGCGGGTGGGGAGATCATGTCAAGCGATAGCGCACGCGAAGAAACGATATTGGCGCTGATCAACGAGCTGCGGCTCACGTCCGCCAATTCGGTGATGTATAGTCAGGCGACCGCTGATCGAGCACGGCTGCACTCTACCGACATGGAGTGCCTGGACCACTTGCTGTTGCATGGTCCGATGACGGCAGGCAGGCTTTCAGAGCTGACCGGCCTGACTACCGGCACGATCACGGCACTGATCGACCGGCTGGAGAGAGCGGGCTTCGTGCGCCGCGAGCGCGGGCAACATGACCGCCGGCAGGTCATGGTGGTGCCCAATATGGAGAAGGTCGACGCGGAGCTGATGCCGATCACACTGCCGCTGGGCATGGCGGTCTCTCATTACCTGCGGACCTACTCAGAAGGCGATCTCCAGAAGGTGCTCACGTTCCTCAAGGACGCGAACGCGATCGTTCAGCAGGAGATTGCCACGTTGCGACGCAAAGAGACAGCATCCGACAGTGCGCGGCCCGAGGAGGAAGGGGCTGGCTAGCGAGCCGGTCGCCTGGATAAAGGCAGTAGGGGAGGAAGTCCTCAGACCTCACAGGAGCACCCGCTCCTCACGCCTGACGCGCTCTTGAATAAGAGGGTGAAGCGCGGCACGCAAGGTCACGAGATCGACGGGCCGGCCCAATTCATCCTCCAGGGCCAGCGCGAGACGCGAGAGATCAACCAGGCAGGTGCCTGATGGCATGTCGAGGAGCAAATCGATAGCTCTATCGGGTCGCTGCTCGCCGCGCGCATATGAGCCAAACAGGCTGGCGTGCCGCACGCCATATCGAAGAAGTAACGCGATGATGCGATCGCGCTCGTCTAGCATACCTGGCGATGCTCCGGGTATCGGCAGGTATGCTGGACGAAGAGCTGAACGCCATTGGCCAACTCTCCCTACACCGTGATCGCCATACAGCACAGCGGCGACCCATACGCGGGCAGCATCCCGCGAGTTGAGGCTGGGCACGTGCTACTCTCCAAGCCGCTAGCTTGCAGGAGTCGAGGCGGGCGACTCGGGCGCGGGCACGACCGGCTTCTTGCCCTCGATGGTCAGCGCGGCGACGACAGCGCTGAGAACCGCGAGGCCCGCCGAGACGAGCATCACCATACGGAACCCAGCGACGTACGCCTGATCGATGGCGGACTTCACGGCGGCGTGTGTGCTGGCGCTTACTCCGCTGGGCGGCTGCGCGGCGGCGAGCTGCGTACGCTCGGCGAGCACGGCCGACTTCACCGAGGCGGCGATATTCTGCACATCCAGATTGTGGGTCAGCGCGGCGCTGAAGACGATCACGAGGACGATGCTCAGCGCCGCGATCGCGAGCAGGCCCGCGGCGCGCGCCACGGCATTGTTGACTCCCGACGCGACGCCCGCCCGCTCGCTCGGCACCGCGCCCATTACGGTGGTCGTCAGGGGGGCGACGGCGATGGCCATGCCAAGCCCCAGCACGACTATGCCAGGGAAGAAGGTCGTCCAGTAGCTGCCGCCGATGCCTGGGAGCGCGAGCAACGCGAGGCCAATGCCGGCGATGGTTGGCCCGACCATGAGCGGCAATCGCGAGCCAACACGTGTCACGAGTCCACCTGCCCAGCGCGAGAGCAGGAACAAGATCAGAATGAACGGCAGGAAGGCGGCCCCCGCTGCCGTCGGGGTGTAGCCCTGCACCTGAATCAGATTGAACGGCAGGAAGAATGTGGTGCCGCCAATCGCCGCGTAGAGCAGCAGCGTCAGCAGATTAGCGCCCGAGAAGGTGCGCGAGGAGAAGATGCTCAGCGGCATCATCGGATTCGGGCTGCGCCGCTCGATGAGGATGAAGACCACCAGCGCGACGACGCCGAGGGCCAGCGCAACCAACACGATCGGCGCGCCCAACCCAGCGGATGATGCCGTGATCAGGCCGAAGGTGATGGCGCCCAGGCCAAGCGTCGCGAAGGTCGCGCCCTGCCAGTCGAGCGAGCCGGTATCCGCGAGGTCACGGCTCTCGGGCACTTTCATGAACGTGATGGCGAGCACGATGAGGCCGATCGGCGGGTTGATGAAGAAGACCCAGCGCCACGACGCCTGCTGCACCAGCCAGCCGCCCAGCACTGGGCCGAGCGCCGTCGTGATAGACGTAAAGCCCGACCACGTGCCGATGGCGCGTCCACGCTCGCGTGCCGGGAAGTACGAGGTGATGATGGCGAGGCTGCCAGGTGTCAGCAGCGCGCCGCCGATGCCCTGAACGGCGCGCGTGAACACGAGGAAGGTCGCGTTCGGCGCGAGACCGCAGGCCATCGAAGCGACGCTGAAGAGCACGACGCCGAGCATGTACACGCGGCGCCGACCGAAGCGGTCGCCGAGCGAGCCACCGACGAGAATCAGCGATGCGAGGAACAGCGAGTAGGCCTCGACGATCCATTGCACCTCGACCACCGTCGCGTGCAGGTCGGTCTGGATCACCGGCAGCGCCACGTTGACGACGGTGCCGTCAATGAAGGCCATGCTGGAGCCGAGGATCGTCGCGATCAACACCCACATGCCAGCCCGCCCCGTGCCGGTTCCCACCGGGCGCTCCTGTTCTTGCCCTACTGCCACGGAGATCCTTCCCTCATGCATATGCGGAGCCCGATGGAAGCCGATCATGACGACCTGGCCTTTCCGCGCGACGACGCCGAAGCCCTCGCGCCAGGCATTCAGCGCCCGGCAGACAGGGCTGCTCGACTATTCTGCGCACGTCACAGATATACGGCAAAATCGAGGAGGATAACAAGTGAGCGCAGAATCTCTCCCCCTGCCCCTCCCGTTGGGGGGGAGGGGCGCTGAGGCGAGAGCACAGGCGAGGGAGACATGGGGTGGAAAGAGAGCAGGTTAGAAGGAGGTGCCGCACCAGGGCGTAACGTCGGAGGCGAAGAGCGCATCGACCCGACGCAGCGCTCCGGGCCGCAGCTCGTGAATCCGTCTGGCCTGGGCGAGGGTAGAGGTGCGCACGCCGCCCAGGTAGAGCGCACCGAGTGCCGCGACATCGAGCGAGACGTCCGGCTGGGCGGAGGTCCGCTGGCAGCGCGCACCGTCAGGACCTGCCTCCAGTGCGTAGCTACCGCTATTCTCGGGGAAGCCAGCATCGGTGATGTCGAGCACCACCTGACCCGGCGCCAGATACTGGCGGGCGGTGAGCAAGGCCGGGATATCGAGCGGACGCACCCACAGCTCGTCGACGTAGCGCGACACCCGCAGGCGGCGCGAATCGGCGAGCATCCAGCGCAACGGCTCATCCACCGGACGGCCTACCGCGCGGACGGTGGCGATGAGATCGACGCCGAGCAGGTACTGCCACAGCGCGGCTGTGGCCTCCGGCGAGGGCGCGACCAGCTCACGCACGGTGAGCGTGCCGGTGTGCAGGCCCTCACTCCACTGCGCGGCGAGAGCGTAGATCGCGATGCCCTCGACCGAGCCATTGGGAGACTCATACACGACGTAAAACGGCGCCCCGTCGCGCATAGGGATCGCCTCGGGACTGCCGACGTACGCCTGCCACCAGCCAGCATCGCGCGAGAGCATGCCTGGCCGCAAGCGGCGGACGCGCTCGTAGAGCGGGGGCAGCAGTTCCAGCGCCTCATGCCGCTCGATCAGCCGGATGCGGCCATCGACTGCTGGCGGGCGCAGAAGCTGGGCATGAGTACGCTCAATCGTGACATCGATCATGCTGGTGGCGATGCCGTAGCCAAAACGGCCATAGATCAGGCTCTCTGACGCATTGAGGATCGCCGCCGACTCGCCACGGTCACGCGAGTCGAGCAGCATGCGGTGCATCATTTCAGTCAGGATGCCGCGCCGGTGGTGCGTGGGCAAAACCGTGACGGAGGTGACGCCGCCAGCGGGCACAACATTCCCACCTGGCACGGTCAGCTCGAAGGGCAGCACATCCGCCGTGGCGACGATGCGCCCGTCGTCGAACGCGGCGAGACTGCGCTCGTAGTTGAACGTCGGCCGCCAGCGTTCGATCGACGCCGGGGTGGCATGGTCGCCAAACCCGTTGTGAACGCTGCGAATAAAGGCTTCATATTCATCAGGCGCGATCGCGCGAATCTCAAGCGTCATGGCGGACGTCTCCTCAGCTCCTCGGGCGCGGCGCTTCGAACTGGTGCCGCGCATCCCACACCAGCACCAGTATCGCCCAGCAAGAGGCACACCGGGAGCGCAGATTTCTACCCAATCGCGGGGGTCGTATCCCTCGTCCCCTTACCCATTGCGACGAGAAGAAGCACGAAAGCTCGGTTGACAACGTGCGCGCCGTCTGTACGCGCAGTATCGCGAGCGCCTGGTGGCTGCAGCTGACCACGAACGACAGCGGCACACCAGCCGTATGTGCGCCGGCTCAGGTTGGCACACGTGATGCGAGTCCCAAGTGCGCAGCGAGTGACCAGTGGAGCGACAAGTCTGGAGACGGGCCGGTGCGACTGTATTGTACCTGCGGCTGTCCCATCCTCGTCCGCGCCCATTGGACAGGCACAGACATCACGCTCCACATGTACGACGCTACGCTCGGCAAGGATAGCCCGCCGGTTACGCGCTGCCCCTGGTGTGCTCGCGGCATCCTTCCCGGCGACCTCAGTTTGTTGTGCCCTCCAGGCAAAGACACACTCTTCCGCACACCCCAAGTCGCTGCCCCTTCGTAGCAGGAGGTAGGCTCTGCCCCGGCTCGGTCAGCCTCAAACACCGTACGGCAGCGCACGCGCAACGAGCCCCTCAGCGTGCAGGCGCGGAGACACACGACCATCGGCCGCCGGGCATGCCGCGAGGCGACGACACGCCCCGGCGTGAGTCGAAATGTGTATTCGAGCTTGGTCGCCGCTACCCTGGCAGATACGCCTGGAAGAACGCGAGCAATTCCTCCCACGCCTGCGAGGCGGCCTCGGGATTGTGGTCGTCGTGGGTGTCGTTGAGGAAGGCGTGGCCCGCGCCCTCGTAGACGATGGCTTTGTGGGGGAGGCCGCGCTGTTCGAGGAGAGTCACGATGTGCTCGCGCTGCTCCGGCGGGATGCTGTCGTCGGCGCCGCCCCAGATGACCAGCGCCGGAGCCGTCACGCGTTGGATGTCCTCCGCCGTGGGCTCATAACCGAAGGCGTAGAAGGGCGCGACGGCCCCGATGTCGCCGTTCTCGCGCTCGGCGACGTTCCAGGCGAGCGTGCCGCCCATGCAGAAGCCGACGACGCCGACGCGCTTGGGCTGCACGTCGTCGCGCGCCTGCAGATAATCGATCGCGGCGCTGATTTCGTCGAGCGCCTGGCCGATGTTCAGCGCCATCGCCGCCTTCTCGGCATCATCCGGCTCCTGCACGACGACGCCATGAAAGAGATCCGGCGCGAGCACGACGAAGCCCTCGCGCGCCAGCCGTTCGGTCAACTCCTGGATGTGCGGCTCGATGCCCCACCACTCCTGAATCAGAATGACGCCCGGAAACGGCGTCTCGTGGTTCGTCGGGCGCGCGAGATAGCCGTCCGCCGTGTGCCGCGCGGTGAAGCTGACCGTTCCTGCTTCGACGCCGTTCTTCGTCTCCAGTTGCCGCTCTGTCATACGCCGTCGCTCCCTTTCGTCCTGGATGCCTGCGCCTGTCGCTCTCGGCTGTGCTCTCTAGAACGCGACCACCAACCGTCCGCCATTCTGGTAGGAGTAGAATACCTCTCTGCCGCAAGGGGCGCGCCAGTGCGAGATGCTATACTCGCGACAGGACGGTCCGGCGTCGTCGTGAGTGAGGAGGCGGACGTGGACAGGGCATCTCCACTCCATCGCGGCAGCGCGCTCGCCGGGCACGTCGTCTTGATCGGCGGTGGGGCGACGAGCGCGCTCACGGCGGTGCGGCTGGCCGAGCGTGGCTTCGCCGTCACTGTCGTCGAGAAGGCGGCGCTCGGCAACGGCTCATCGTCGCGCTCCAACGCGGGCATCCGAGCACAGTTCGGCGTCGAATCCACCGTGCGCGGCATGATGTACGCCGAGTGGGTCTACGCACACCTGCACGACTGGCTCCAGACGCCCACCGAGCAGCGGCAGCCGGTCATCCGGCAGAACGGCTACCTCTTCCTCTATGAAGACCCCGCGCAGGCGGCTCCCGCTGGTCAGCCGGCCATGCGCGCCGGAGCCGCCTCAGTCTGGGAGCGGGCGCAGCGCGACGCCGCAATGCAGCGGCGCATCGGGCTGCCAGTGGAGGTGCTGGCTCCGGCGGAGGTGGAACGCCGCTGGCCCCACCTCGATGCTTCGCGGCTCATCGGCGCGACCTACTGCGCGACGGACGGCTTCCTGGAGCCACATGTGCTGCTAACGGAGGGCTACCGTCGGGCGCGCGAGATGGGCGTCCAGGTGTGCACACGGACCGAAGTGCTGGGCGCGACCGTCCGGGATAGCCGTATCGTCCGGCTGGAGACGAGCGCTGGACCACTCGAAGCTGACTGGGTTGTCAACGCGACGAATGCCTGGGCCGCCCGTGTGAGCCAGCGCATCGGCGGGATGCCGCTGCCCATCGCTCCGCTGAAGCGCTACCTCTATCACCTGCGACCGGGCGAGCGGGTGATGGACGAGGAGACATGGGCGCGTCTGCCGATGACGATCTACGGCCTGGGTCCGGGGCGAGGCGCACATTCTCGTCCGAGCGGACCGCAGATGGTGCTTGCCTGGGCGCACGAGACGGAGCCCGAGCCCGACTTCACCGACGACGACCAGGACCGCATCGGCCCCGGGTTCGACTCCGCCGCGGGTATCGAGAACTACGGCTACATGGCACTCGCGCAGATGGCGGACTTCGCCCCACGCCTGGCGGAGGTCTGCGGCATCCTCGCGACAACGAGCGGCTACTACGGGGTCACGCCCGACGCTAACCCGCTGATCGGCTACGACGCCTACCTGGAGAATCTGGTGCATACCGCTGGCTTCTCGGGCCACGGGCTGATGCACGCGCCCCTCACGGCGCGCATCGTCGAGGCGCTGCTCACCGGCGAGGCGGCTGGAGGCTCCGTACGGCTCCCTACGCCGTTCGAGGCACACATGCTCGACATCACTCCGTTCGATCCTAGCCGCGACTTCCGCGCCTCCGCCCGCGAGCATATGGTGCTCTGATCCTCCACATCCAGTCCATGTCCGCGGCTCTCTGGCGGCTCCTCCCTGCGTCTGCGTGCGCCCCGTCGCGGTCCCCTAACCGTCGATGACGCACTGCCATCCACTGCCCCGAGCGTTGTGTATTCTTCCCAGATTCGCGAATTGACAGTGTCGTCTGATTGAAGTCGCAAGGGAGGGAAGAGCATGGCAAAGGTGACACGGCGCACGTTTCTGGCAAGCACCTCCGTTGGGGCAGCGACCCTCGGCGTGCTGGGCGCCCCCCTCAGTGTCGAGGCCGCGCGTGGCCTATCACAGGGGGCGGCGACGCACGAAATCGCCCTGGGCGCATCCGAGCCAATGATGGTCTACGTGCGCGACGCCGCGTCGGGAGAAGTCACGTTCATGATGGGGACACGCGAGGTGACTCGCCGCGACCCCGCGCTCGTCGCGCGCCTCTTGAGGGGCATGATGTGAGATAAGCGTTCGGTTGCTTCCGTGAGCCAGTGTGGCTCGGCGGATGGAGGTGAGGGCATGTCATCCCATCGTGAAGCGCCTGAGATCTCGAAGGACCCTGTCGCCGATAATACCGACGTGTACGCGTTTGTCAGTCCCGACCGTCCCGACACGGTCACGCTGATCGCCAACTACCTGCCAGTGGAGGAGCCAGCCGGAGGGCCGAACTTTTTCGAGTTCGGCGATGATGTTCTCTATGAGATTCACATCGACAACGACGGGGACGCCATCGACGAGATCACGTATCAGTTCCGGTTTCAGACACAGCTTCGTAATCCCAACACGTTCCTCTACAACACCGGCCCCATCACGTCGCTGGGCAGCCCGAACTGGAGTGTGCCCCAGTTCTATAGCGTCACCAAAGTGCTCAGAAACGGGGCGTCGACCGTGCTCGGGAGCGGGCTTGCATGCCCACCCTGTCGCATCGGCCCAGCCTCCACGCCAAACTACGCGTCGCTCGCAGGGGCCGCTGTCCACCATCTCGCGAGCGGCGAGATGGTCTTCGCGGGGCAACGCGACGATCCCTTCTACGTGGACCTCGGCGCGATCTTCGACCTCGGCGACCTGCGGCCGTTCCAGAACCTGCACATCGTTCCCCTGCCCGCCGCGCCGGGAGTCAATACGCTCAAGGGGTTCAATGTTCATACGATCGCGATTCAGGTGCCCAAGAACCAGCTGACGCGCGACGGCTCGATGCCGAGCAGTGTGACCGACGCACGCTCGGTCATCGGCGTGTACGCGTCGGCCAGCCGCCAGAAAGGGACCGTGCGCGCACCTGGGGCAAATATGAACAGCGGGCCGTGGGTGCAGGTCTCGCGGCTCGGCAATCCGCTGTTCAATGAGGTCATCGTGCCGCTGGGGAAGAAAGATCTCTGGAACGGGCTGGACCCGAAGGCCGACGGCGGATTCCTCCAGTTCGTGCAGCATCCAGAGCTCGCGCGGCTCCTGCCCGTGCTGTATCCGGGCGTCTTCCCTCACCTTGCCGGGCTCACCGCCGTGCGCGCGGATCTGGTGGCGATCTTGCTCACGGGCCTGCCAGCGGGTATCATTCCTGGCTTCCAGAACTTCACAGGCTCGACGCCAGCCGACCTGCTGCGGCTAAACATGGCCATCCAGCCGACGGCAGCCGCGGGCAAGGGCAACATCCTGGGGATTCTGGGAGGCGATCTTGCGGGCTATCCGAATGGCCGCCGCGTCGAGGACGACGTGGTGACGATCGAGCTGCGCGCGATCGCGGGCGCCACCTATCCGCTGGTCAATAAGTCCTTCACACCGGACGCGGCGGCGTCCAAGATCACGGACGGCCTCACGCCCGCAAGCAACAACGTGCCCTTCCTGTCGAGTTTCCCCTACGCGGGCGTGCCCAACGAGGGCTTCAGCCGTATCCACTAAGCACCACACACGCCCACGGTCTGATGAGAGGGGGTTGCGCGATGGCCGAGATACACGCCGAGCGCGTTCACACGATGCCCGTTGTGCTGGACATCGGGGCGGGGACGGGCGGCCTCGTGATCTATACCGGAGCCGAGCGGCGCGGCACGGAGATCGAGGTCAGCCCACGGCACGACGATGCTCGCAGAGTACATACCGATGTCGCCGAACGCCGAATGAACGGGCGGACACTGTATGCTGCCGTGTATCTTCCGCTTCCGGCCGGCGACTACACCATCTGGGGGCCTGATCCGGCCCGCCCCTCGCGCGTGACGATTCCCGACGGTCGGGTGACCGAGATAGATTGGCGTCCATCATAGAGGCCCCGATGCCTGCGCGCGGCCTCGGTCACCTCCGAGATACTCGGGGGATGACCGAAGCCGCCGCATTGGAGACCTAGCCCGACGCTGGCGATGCGCACCTCATCAGGTGCCTCTGGTCCCCCTTCCGACGCATTGTGTCCGCCTCCTCCGCCGGCGCTGATTCCGGCGTCCCCGCGCCAGGGCTGTCCGGTATATGTCCGCATGCAGCTCACCGTGGATGACCAGGCGGCCGGATGTCTGAGCGGCATCAGCCTGATTGATGTACACTATAGATAGGCAGATTGTGAACACGGAGCGCTCGGCAAATTGGCCCGCGTATTGCAACACCACAGCACAATATCGGACCGTCGAGGTACGGCGAGTTCTCGCTCATCGCCCAGAAATGGATGCGTCGCCTTATGTCCGGAAACGCACTCCGCCGCATCGGTCTCATTGGCTATCCACTGGGACACTCGCGCTCGCCGCAGATGCAGCAGGCCGCGCTCGATGCCCTGCGCATCCCCGCGCGCTACGAGCTGTGGGAAATGCCTCCCTCCGGGCTGCCACAGCGTGTCGCGTCGCTGCGCGCGCCCGAGATGCTGGGTGCGAATGTCACCATTCCCTACAAGACGGCAGTCATACCGCTGCTCGATTCCATGACGCCTGAGGCACGACGGCAGGCCGGAGCCATCAACACCATCGTGCGCGAGGAGACTCCGCGCGGAGTGCAACTGGTCGGGCACAATACCGACGTGATGGCCGTGATGCGGGTGCTGAACGAACAGGCGGCGCTCACACGCGCGCACCGAATGCTGGTGCTCGGCGCGGGTGGGGCGGCACAGGCCGCGCTCGGCGTCGCCGTGGAACGCGGCCTGGAGCCGTGGGTCGCCGCTCGCAAGCGCGACGCCGCACGCGAGGCGCTGGCAATGCTGTGGGCACGCACACACGACTTGGGCGGCAGCGCGCATCCCCAGAGAGACATGCCAG
Organism: uncultured Ktedonobacterales bacterium; assembly: GCA_964427535.1. Taxonomy (GTDB): domain Bacteria; phylum Chloroflexota; class Ktedonobacteria; order Ktedonobacterales; family JADMIN01; genus CAYRVF01. Next base: position 53,776 of record CAYRVF010000007.1, on the reverse strand, counting down.
AGGACTGGCGCAGGCATGCGCTCGGGCTGCCGACGACAGAGCCAGAGAACGACGACGAGCCTCCCGCGCTCGGACGGCACATGGCCGAACGCCAACAGGCGCGCCGCGAGGCCCTGCGGGCGGCGCTTGCTGAGACCGACATCCTGGTGAATGCGACACCGGTCGGCACGCGCGATCCGCTAGCGAGCCCGATTCCGCTGGAGCTACTCAGCGAGCTGCCGCACCACGCGTTTGTGCTGGATATGGTCTACAACCCACCGGAAACGGCACTCGTGCGGGCGGCGCGGGCGAGCGGCAGACGTGCCACAGGCGGGCTCTCGATGCTGCTCTATCAGGGAGCCGCGGCGTTTACGCTGTGGACCATGCACGAGGCGCCGTTGCAGGTGATGCGAGAGGCGCTCGGGCTGCCCGACGCAGCCCCGGACGACACAGACGACATCGAACTGGGCCTGCCGACGCACGCGGGCGAGCGCGTCGGCAGCGGGTAGCGCAACCGCACCTGGCACGATTAACGCGAGTGAATTTATTGGGACTCTTCCGCGGCGGAAGGGCCTCCGGTGCGTCCTCGCTCCGC
>CAYRVF010000007.1:0-53102 GCA_964427535.1 uncultured Ktedonobacterales bacterium | reverse complement strand
CGAGCACACCCGACGAGAGGACGAGGACGGATGCGGCGTAGACAGACACCGGAGCAGAGACCCATGCTAGACCGGAGCACTGGAACACTACGCGCCGAGGGCACCGCGCCAGCACTCCCAGTCTTGGCCTCGCGACGGCGTGGCTTTCCGCGCGCGCACACCTATACGGCATTCGTACTCTCGGGTGGCGGCGCACGCGGGGCGCTGCAGGTGGGTGCGCTGCGCGCTCTGCTCGAACACGGCGAGTATCCCGACCTGATCGTCGGCACGTCGATTGGCGCATGGAATGGCGCCTGGCTCGCCCGCAATCCCACGCTCCAGGGCGTTGACGACCTGGAGGCCATCTGGCGCTCGCTCTCCACCACACGTGTGCTGCTGGGCCGCGACCGGCTACCGGGCACACGCGGACAGGCGCTTACCGGCATCCTGCTGCTGACGGCGGCGCGGCGCATGGCACGCGGCGCCGCCTCGCTCTACGGCAACGAGGGCATGCGGCGTCTGCTCGACCGGCACATAGGCGATCTGCGCTTCGAGGACCTGGTGCTCCCATTCTCGGTCGTAGCGACTGACCTCACCCGTGGCGAACGCGCGATCTTCAGGTCCGGTCCGCTGTGGCCGTGTCTGCTCGCGTCGTCCGCGATCCCTGGCGTCTTCCCGCCGGTCGCGATCGGCGACGGCGTCTATTGTGACGGTGGCGCGCTCGATCCGTGCAGCATCGATCTGGCGCTCAAGCTGGGCGCGCGGCGCATCTTCATTCTGGCGATCGGGCACAACACCGAGGCCGATGGCGGAGCCTACTGGGCCGACCTCGCCTCGCAACTGGTGACGCCACGCGACGCGCGCAGCCCCGCAACGACGGTCTCCACCGTGCTGGAGCGCGCTGGGCAGGTGCAGGGCCACTACCTGCTAGAGCGCGCGCTGGAGCGAGTGCCGCGCGGCATAGAGACACATGTGCTCAGCCTGTTGATGGGCGACCGCTACGGCGTGCTCGACTTCAGCTCTCCCGGCGAGTGGATTGACCACTCATACGCCGCGACCCGCGAGTACCTTCGCGCGCATATGCCGCCACGCATCTCCCCCAGTGGGTCCTCCAGCGACGACGACCAGTTCGCGACGGCGAGCTGAGGCCGCTCCCACCCCCTGACTCCTCCGCCGACTGACGACGAGAGAGGGAGAATAGACGACGCGACAGATCGATGCAACCTGCCGCGCATCCTCGCTCGTATGCGATATAGTGACCGCCGAAAACACCTCGAAAGAGACGTCGCGACGGCGATCCAGAGGGAAGGAGCGCGTGTCACATGAACGACTCAACCAGTCAAGGGCTCGACTTCGAGATGCTCGCCGCCTCGCTGCGGGCGGATTCAGGCGATCTCGACGCATGGGTCGCGGCGCTGGGGACGAAGCTGCAGGGCGCGCTGCCGACGCGCGTGCGACTGCGCCGCGGCGGCATCTTTGGCAATGGCCGGGTCTCGGGCATCAGCGTGGACCTGGGTCCGTGGCGTTTCGAGCTGGCGCTCGATCACGGGCAGCTCCTCGCGGGGCGGATGCATGTGGTGCGTGGGATCGCGCTCAAGTCGGAACCGATGCCCGTCGACGCCTGGATCGACGCTCTCTCGTCGGAGCTGACCGCGCTCGCTGCCAGCAGCGCACGCGAGCGAGCCGCGATTCTCAACCTGCTCTCGTAGTTCACTATCTCGACGCTCCTTCTCCTTCCTCGCTCTGGCATCTCTGACCCTTAGAACACGACGCGGAACGCGCCGCTCTCAGTAAGAACAGGAGCACCTCTCATGGGCACGCCAGGCAACGCGGGCGAACAGATTCCACAGGACGCGGAGGCGCGGCTCCGCGAGATGCGCGGCGGGCCGGGTGGCCGCCGCCTCTTCACCAGCGATCTCTCGGTCAACGAGTTTCTGCTCGTGCGCGAGTCGGGGTTCGATCCGCTGGGATTGGTCGTCGGCACGTCGATCTACCACATCGGCTTTCAATACGCGAACCTCGCCACCAACCAGGAGCTTGGCGTGCTGACGCAGGCGATGTACGCGGCCCGCGAGCTGGCGATGAGCCGCATGGAGGCCGAGGCCGACGAGCTCGGCGCGGACGGCATCGTCGGCGTGCGGCTGGAGGTCGGACGCTATGCCTGGGGCGAGAACCTGGCGGAGTTCAAGGCCATCGGCACGGCGGTGCGCTCACGCAACGGCACAAGCCTCCGTACGCCGCAGGGCAAGCCGTTCACCAGCGACCTCTCCGGGCAGGATTTCCGCACGCTGCTGCAGGCGGGGTATCGCCCGATCGCGCTGACGATGGGCACCTGCGTGTACCACGTCGGCATTCAGTCGCTGCGGCAGATGTTCCGTCAGATGATGGGGCAGAACGTGGAGATGACGAACTACACGCAAGCGCTCTACGGCGCCCGTGAGCTGGCGATGGAGCGCATGCAGGCCGAGGCCGAGGCCGTCGGCGCGGAAGGCATCGTCGGCGCACGCATCGAGGAGCAGAACTACGGCTGGGATAGCCACGTGATCGAGTTCTTCGCCATCGGCACGGCGATCATTCCGACGCGCGCAGACCACCAGATTCCCACGCCGCAGATGGTGCTCTCGCTCAACGACGCCAACCAGTAGGCGACCTCGATCGCTTGCCGCGCAGCAGCACCTCTCCCCCTACCTCCCGCTCCCCTCGCGAGGGGAACGGGGCTGTGGGGATGCGGTCCTCATTTGCCGTCGCGGTCGCGGCGCTCCTGGGCCGTGGGACTCCGCCGCGTACCCGAGGCCGACGGAACGGATTGCTCGGCGCGACCCGTCACGTCTCGTGCCGTCTTGGGCCGCGAGACAGACTTCGCCAGGCGAGCGAGTGACGAGACCGCGCCCGTCGCACGCGGCACCTGGGGGCCGAGCGGTCGCGCGCGACGGCGGCGAACCCGGATGGGCTGCGAGGTCGGGCCGGTGCGCTCCTCCACCCGGCGGACGGCGGGCAGCAGCAGCGTGAACGTGCTGCCCTGGCCGGGCTGGCTCATCACGCTGATCTCGCCTTTGTGCGCGTCGGCGATCCACTTCGCGATGGAGAGGCCGAGGCCACTGCCGTGTGTGTCGCGCTCGCGGGCACGGTCGGCGCGGTAGAACCGCTCGAAGATGTGCTGGCGGTCATCGGGGTCGATACCGATACCGTTGTCGGCAATGCTGAAGGCGGCCCGGTCGCCATTGCGCGTGACCGAGAGGCGTATCTTGCCGCCGGATGGCGTGTACTTGATGGCGTTGTCGAGCAAGATCAACGCGAGCTGCTTGAGCTGTCCGGGGTCGCCGAGCACGGTGATCGGCTCCAGATTGGTCACCGTCAGATGCAGGTCTTTGCGGCGCGCACGCAACTGGGCGCGGCCCTGGCGGAAGATATCCATCACGAGCTGGTCCATCTCCACTGGCTCGCGGCGCCCGCGCAACTGGTCATCCAGCCAGCCCTCGTGCAGGCCATAGCTGCCACTGGCGGCGGCGGCGTCCGCACGAGCCAGCAGCAGCAGATCGCTCACCAGCGCGGCCATGCGTTCGGCCTCGGCGTAGGCGTCTTCGACGACGGCAGTGCGCTCCTCGACGGGCAAATCCGGCACACGGCGCAGAAACTCTAGACTGCCCTTGATGGTGGTCAGCGGAGCGCGCAGCTCATGCGACGCATCGGCCACGAACCGACGCTGCGCGACGGCCACCTGTTCGAGCGCCGCCAACATCTCGTTGAACGTCGTGACCAGCTCTCCCACCTCGTCACGCGGGCCACGATAGCGCACACGCGTCCCCAGGCCAGGACCCTGGGCATTCTTGGCGATAGCCGCCGCCGCGCGTGTGACGTTCGCGATCGGTCGCAGTCCGCCTTCGGCGATCAGCCAGCCGCCGAGAGCGGCGAAGACCAGCGCGATCAGATCGCCGGTGAAGAGCAGTTTGCTGAGCGTGCTCGTCGTGTTGTTGAGGTCGTCGAGCGGCTTGGCCACCAGCACGACGCCCGTGATCCGCGACTGCGCCGTCGACGCCGCGGCAGCGCCGCCTGTACCGGTGGCGGGCGAGGCGGGCGTCAAGTGAATCGGCTGCACGTAGACCTCGAACTGCGATTTGCCGCTGTCGGCGGTATACGACGTCGAGACGCCAGTCATCAGCGTCGACTCGATGTCGGCGTTGATGATCGGCAGGCGGACGTCCGGCGAGGCGACATACTGCGGATGCAGATTCGCGTCGAGCACCTCGAATGGAGTGTCGAAGTGCGTAAGCGCGTCGGGCACTTTGAACTTGAGCTGCTGCTGAATCTTGGCGCTCGTCGCGGGATCGACGGTCGGCTGCGGCGATGGCGTGACAGTCGGGCTACCTGACCCAGCAGTCCCGGAGGCCGCTGGCGTCGGCGATGCGCTGGGCGTCGGCGACGGCGCCACCGTGGGAGAGGGACTCGCCCCAGGTGTCGCGGCGGGCTGCGCGGGAATCACCTGGGCGCCCTGCAGCGCGTTCGCGATATAGACCGCGCGGCTCTTGATCTCGTCGTTCGCGCTAATCTGAAGCTGTGTCGAGGCGACTGTAAAGACGATGACGCTGAACAACAGCAGCGTCACCGCCAGGAGCGTCACATAAAACAGCGAGAGCCGCTGCCGGATCGAGAGATTGTCGAGCATCCACTGGCGCGCGGCATGCACGGGCGTACGTGGTGATGGTGACGATTTCGGCATGGATGCTCCCTACCACGGATGATCCTAACGCTCACTCGGCGCACTGCCCTTCGGCGCTCCGCACACACTGCCGCGAACACATCGCCGGTCGCATGCATTCCGCTCGCCTACGACTCAGGTTTCTCACGAAGCACGTAGCCCGCTCCACGAACAGTATGCAACAGACGTGGCTCTCCGGAGGCTTCGAGTTTATTTCGCAGATAGCCGATGTAGACCTCGAGCACGTTGGATTCGCCCTCAAAGTCGTAACCCCAGACCCGTTCCATGATGATATCGCGTGTCAGCACCTGGCGCGGACGCCGGAGGAAGAGCTGCAGCAACTCGTACTCTGTCGTCGAGAGGTCAATCTCGCGGGCGCCCCGGTGTGCCATGCGCGTGCCGGTATCCAGTTCCAGGTCGGCGAAGCGCAGCACCTCATTCTGCTCGGGATTGCGCCGCCGTAGCAACGCCCGCACCCGCGCGAGCAGTTCCTCCAGCTCGATGGGCTTCACCAGATAGTCGTCAGCCCCCATGTCGAGCCCCGCGACGCGGTCCGCGATGGCATCCTTGGCCGTCAGCATGAGGATCGGCACCTGATTGCCTGCCGCGCGCAGCCGTTTGCACACCTCAAGCCCGGTGATGCCGGGCAGCATCAGATCCAAGATGATCAGATCGGGCGGATGATCAAGCGTCTTCTGGAGGGCCTCGCTTCCTTGATACGCGAGGTCGACGCTGTAACCCTCGTAGGCCAGCGCACGGCGCAGGACCTCCGTGATATGCCGGTCGTCATCTACCAGCAGAATATGGGCTTTCATCCGGCTCCCCCAATCGCATGCGTGCCTCCTCCAGTGTCCTCATCGTACCCCACTCCCTATTGTATGCTATTTTCTCTCGCATGGTAGATTTTCTGGCCCTCTCACTCTGTCTGCCTGGCATTACGAGCGTTGGAATAGGGCGAGAAGAATGCGACGCACACTCCGACTAAAAGCGTCCCGAGCCTCCGTGTGTTCATTGGGCGCTCGCCCGGGCGCCATACCGCCAGAATGCCGTCTGCATGTAGAGCGGCAGACCTGGAGCCAGACGACAGAGAAAACCGCCGCAACGAGCGTGCGGATTTGCTGGCCCCGCTCTTGCGTCTTCCGGCGAGCGGCCACACAAGCGTACCGAGGGACCGAAGCTTCTTAGGTACATTTCAGGTTTCTATAACGTCCGTCTTACGGCCCTGTAATACGGTAGTAATGCTGGGCTTGCAGAAGTGGACAGTGACAAGCAAGCGGGAGGGAGCCATGACGATAGATCGGCAACTGGTGGGACGACGCGCCTCAGCCCTCGGGGGGCCATCGATCGACTTTCTCGGCGGTGACGAACGACGGCTCATCGTCGTCAGCAATCGTGGTCCGGTTGAGCATCGCATGGGACCCGACGGCCAGCCCGAGCCACAGCGCGGCGCGGGCGGTGTCGTGAGCGGTCTGCTCTGCTCGATGCACGACCACCCCGCCACGTGGATCGCACTCGCCATGAACGCCGCCGACCGTGAGGCTTTGCGCCTGGCTGGCGACGCGCCACTGCCGTCTCCGGATGGACTCGACCAGATCACCCTGCGACTAGTGGATGTGCCCGAGGACGCGTATCGCCGGCACTACGACGGCATCAGCAACAAGGTGCTCTGGTTCGCCCAGCACTACCTGCTGCAGCCGACTGATGGGCATCTCTTCACACGTCGCACCGCGTCAGACTGGAAGCGTGGCTACGTGGCCGTCAACGACGCTGTCGCCGATGCCGTGATCGCCGAGCTCGAACGCAACGGAACTGACGTGCCGGTGCTCTTCCAGGATTATCACCTCTACCTCGCCCCTGAGCGTGTGCGCGAGCGCTTCCCCTCCGCCCAACTGGCCCACTTCGTCCACATCCCCTGGCCCGACGCCCGCTACTGGGAGATGTTCCCCGAGTACATCACCCAGGCGATCTTCCGTGGGCTCGCGGCCAATGACCTGCTCGGCTTCCAGACGCAGCGCGACGCGCGCAACTTCCTCGAAGGCGCCGAGCGTTTCCTTGAGGGCGCCGACGCGCGGTGGAGTCTCGACGATGCCCCCGGCACGCTGCTCTGGCGGGGCAGGCGCATTCTGCCGCGCGCGTATCCCATCGCGGTGACGCCAGACGAGGTGCAGCAGGGCGCGCACTCGCGCGAGGCGGTGGTCGAGGCGGTGAAGCTGGCCGAGGAGCTACGCCTGCGCGACGACTCGAAGCTGATCGTGCGCGTGGACCGCGTGGAGCCAACCAAGAACATCGTGCGCGGCTTCGAGGCGTACGAGCGGCTCCTGCGCGCGCACCGCGAGCTGCACGGCGCGGTCACATTCCTGGCGCTGCTGGTGCCCTCGCGTCAGAGCATGGCCGAGTATCGCTCCTACGAACAGCAGGTGCGGCGCGTCATCGACCGGGTGAACGCGCGTTTCGGCACGCCTGACTGGCAGCCGATCGTCGCCGTCTTCGACAACAACCGGCCACGCGCGCTGGCCTGCATGCGGCGCTACGACGTGCTGCTGGTGAATCCGCTGATCGACGGCATGAATCTCGTCGTCAAAGAGGGCGGCCTCGTCAACGCGCGCGCGGGGGTGACGGTGCTCTCGCGCACGGCGGGCGCGTACGAACAGCTCAGCGACTACGTGCTGGGCGTGCCGCCGACAGATGTGCAGGCGACAGCCGAGGCGCTGTACCAGGCGCTGATGATGAGCAGGCGCGAGCGTTCGCAGCGGGCACGCGGGCTGCGCGAGGTGCTGCTGGATGAGGACGCGGCCCTCTGGCTAGAGACGCAACTCCGTGACCTGGAGCGCCTGACCAGCCGCCCACGCCGCACCAGCCGCCGCACGGTGGTCACCGCCGACACCACCCGCATAACGGAATACGATGATTGGAGCCCGCGTGTCGCCGCACCCGCTCCAGGTCCGGCACGCCAGCCGCTCTTTGCCGCGAGCGACGACACACCCCGCGCGCTGCCCCGCTGAACCCAGCGCAGGGTGCATGGTCAGTAGCTGAGGTGCGGGCACGTGCCCGCACCTCGTCGTTTGAGAGAATCCTGCCTCGGTCAGTGCGCCAGCAGGTGCCCTGACGGCGTCGCGGACATGAGCGGGGAGGACGGGGCGAGGGCGAGCGCCGAGTCGTCGATCACCCGCAGCAGCGCGTCCAGATCGAATGGCTTGGCGAGCGCACACAACCGAATGGCCGCGAACTCCCGGTCGGCGAGCGTGGCGGACAGGTCGGTGCTGGCGCTGGTGAGGATGTAGGCGTGCCGCGAAGCGAGGGAGCTGTCGGCGACGACTAGACGGAGCATGCTGATGCCGTCGAGTCGGGGCATGACGACGTCGAGCAGCACGACGAGCGGCTCCACGCTCGCGGCGAGGATGCCCAGCGCCTCACGTCCGTCGCGCGCTTCCAGCGTGCTGTATCCCGCGTCTTCGAGTGTGCAGCGCACTGCCTCGCGAATGTCTTTGTCGTCGTCGACGACCAGCACTATGCCCATAGCCCCCTCCCACCGTTCGGGTACCTCGGAACGCACGCGCGGCTTCCGACGTGCGTCTTGTCTATCAGGAGGGACGGTCCACCGACATCGCGAACCACAGCCGCCCGTCTGCATCCCCCATAAGGCGCACCCTGCAGACAAGTGGCCACGGCGGATGAAAACGGTCGATTTGGGGGCACGAACCTGGCGTCGATTATCGTCCGCGCTCGCGCACGAGCTACTGACTGAGGAAGCTCTCCTCATGTGGAACCGCGGACTGGTAGTTCTTGAGCACGATGGCGTTGGCGGCTTTCGCGACCCCACCACTGAGTTCGGTCCTCCACGGCAGATGCGACAGCGCCCGAATGGACTGGTCGCGCATCCAGATCTGCGCTCTCGTCCGGGGGATCAGCCCGAAGGTGGCACTCTTCGCGAGCTTCTGTCCCTGGCGGACGTAGTCGTGCATCTCCCGCTCATAGGCCGCGAACGCGCTTCGGTGGTCGCCGTTCGCCGCCGCGAGTTCTCCGGCGAGCACATACGCGCCCACCAGGGCCTGGCTCGTGCCCATCCCAGCCAGCGGCGAAGGACAATGAGCGGCATCGCCGACGAGCGCCACTCGGCCGTTCGACCAGGAGTTCATCTGCACCTGGCTCGCTGAGTCAAAGTAGAAGTCCGGCGCGTCCCACATCGCCGTGAGGAGCCGCGGCACCTCCCAGCCTACTCCGTCGAAGGCGCGGGCCAGGAGCCGCTTCTGCGTGTCGACGTCGCGGCGGTCGTAGTGGAGCGGCGGCGAGGCGAAGAAGAACATCGCCCTCACGTCGTCGTGCTGCCGGGTCGGATAGATGCCCGCCGTTTTACCGGGCACGGTGTACATCAACTCCCAGCCATCGAGGTTGAGGGAATTGGGTGCGCTGAAGATCGAGACGTAGCAGCCAAGGTCGCGGACGAACCCCGCTTCCGGCCCGAACGCGAGCGCCCGCACGAGAGAATGCACGCCGTCCGCGCCGATCACGAGATCGAACCTACGCGACGGGCCGCGCTCGAAGGTGACGGCGACGCCGCTCTCGTCCTGCGTGATGCTGGTGATGCTGTCGTCGAAGTGGTACTCGACGTCGTCGCGCGTCGCCGCGTAGAGGATGTGGACGAGGTCGCCCCGCAAGATCTCGATCTCGGCGATGGCACCGCCCGAGTCGCCGAGCAGATCGGCTCCCATGTTCGCCACTCGCCTGCCCGACGAGTTGACGAAGGACATTCCGCGTGTCCCGGTGTGCGCCCGTCGGACGTCGTCGAGCAGGCCCATGCGCTCGACGACGGTTCGCGCCGCGCCGCGCAAGTCGATCGCCTGACCACCTGCGCGGGGAGCGGGCGCGCGCTCCACGATGGTCGGAGTGAAGCCGTACCGGCGTAGCCAGAACGCCAGCGCGGGTCCGGCAACGCTCGCGCCGGAAATGAGGATCTCGCGATTGCTCACTGGTCGCTGCATGTGTGACCTCTCTTCGCCCTGCCACGTCCTCCAGGTCCGGCACGCCATCCGCACGGACCCGACGTCGCATGAATTTGCACATACGTCTTAGACATTTGTACATGATGAGAGGTGGTTTTGACAAGTGTCTGAGACGTTTGTACAATTTGCGTGAGGGACACAGGTGTTTCGACTCAGAGGATGACTGCCGCATGGGAAATCGCGAGGCTTTGTTGGAGGGCGCCAAGCGGAGTTTGTACGAGAAGGGGTACGCACGCACGACCGCGCGTGACATCGCCGCAGCCTCTGGCGTCAGTCTGGCGGCTATCGGCTACCACTTCGGCTCGACCGAAGCGTTGCTCAACGCGGCGCTCATGCAGGCCATCGAGGAGTGGGGGGAGGAGATGCAGCGCATCCTGGCCGCCGCGACCGATACGGAGGAGCCTGCCAGCCCAATCGAGCGCTTCGCGGCGAACTGGACGCGCGTGATCGAGTCATTCGAGGCGCACCGGCCATTGTGGGTCGCCACCTTCGAACTGCTGGCGCAGACGGAGCGCGCGCCCGAGCTCCGTCGGTTCCTGGCGGATGCGATTCAGGAGGGGCGGCTGGGGCTGGCGGCGCTCTTCGATCATATTGACCCGGCGGCGGACGCGAAGAAGGCGCAGGTCGTCGGCTCGTTCTACCAGGCGCTGATGTCCGGCGTGATGGTGCAGTGGGCGACCGACCCGGAGCGCGCCCCCTCTGGTGCGGACCTGGCCGCCGCGTTACGCATGATCACGGCGTCCAGCGAGGGAGATGATCGAGGGTAAAGCAGCGGTGAGCGCTCTCGACGTGCGTCCCGTCACGCGACAGCCGGGCGAGCGCTTGACGAGATACGTCCACGGAAGTAGCCGACCGCGGCGAGCAGCGTGGAGAGCACCAGCACGGTGATGATGCCCGCGAGTAGCACGGAATCGACATCCTGCGCGGCGAGCGTCTCGGGCGCGACGGCGCTCATGCGGATATCGAGCAGCAGTGTGGCGACGGTCGTGACGGCCATCGCGACGACGACGATCGCGGCGGGCACGCGGGTGAAGCGCAGCACCTGCTCCGACAACTCACTGCGACTCAGGCCAATCGAGATGAGCAGCATGCCGACCGCGAACCCGAGCACCAGAAAGGCGACCCAGCCTAGGCCAAGCGCCGCGTCGATGGGCCGTAGCGGCGGGTTGCCTGCTCCACTGGGGAGATTGCCGGTCGCAACCACGCCCGCATGGGTAGCAACGGGACGATTGCCGACGACGACGGCCACGACACCGGTATACGCGGCGAACAGCACGACCAGCGCGATAACCGCGCCAAAGCAGGCGAGCACGTCGCGCCGCCGCTGGACGACCGCATTTTGAAGCGCTGCCACTACCATCGGCGTGCCGCCAATCGTAAAGGCGACCAGCGCGACGGCAGCCGCGGCCTGGGAAATGGTGAGCAGCACGCGTAGCTCTGGATGCATGTCCGCGGCGGACATCCACGACGGCAGGGGATCGCGCAGGCGCAGTGTCGCCGAGACGGCCAGCCCGTAGAGCACGAACGCGCAGAAGATCACAATCGCGGACATCCGGTAACGCTGCACCATTGTCGGCCCCCTCCCCGTCACCGCGCCCGGATGCAGATGCGCATCGAGCGCGCCCCGTGCGATATCGAGCATGTCGGCGGCTCCTGGCCGCCCCATCTCGTCAAGCATCGCCTCGAACTCATCGCCGTACCTGTCCCGCCAGGCAAGCGGATAGAGCCGCACCATCCATCGCATGGGCTACTGTCCCCCTTCGCCGGCGAGCTGGCGCAATCCCCGGCTGGCGAGCGTTTCGAGGCTAGCCAGCCGGGACCGCAGGGTCGCCGCGCCCGCGCCGGTCAGCCGGTACGGACGGCGGCGGTCCTCCGAGGCCACAGGCTCGATCAGGCGCAGGCGCTCCAGCCGGGCGAGAGCACCATAGAGGGTGCCGGGTCCGAGTCGCACACCCGCCGACTGCTCGATATCCTCCATCATGGCATAGCCGTGCCTGGGGCCACCGGCAAGGCTCACGAGAATGAGCAGCCCCGGCTCCGACAGCCAGCCCAGGTCAAGTGTCTCCGCGGCCACGACGACCACCCTTATCCACATGGCGCTTCACTCGTACGCCATACGTTATATCGTCCGGCGTAATAGTAGCGGCAGTAGCCAGATGTGTCAAGGGGGCAGTCGCAACCTACAGTCGACACGCGGCTTCAGAAGGGAAAGAGCAAGCAGATATGCGCAGCTATGCGCCTCGAAGGCTCATAGTGTGCCCCCTCCCCTTCAAGGGTGTATAGACCGGAGACAGAGGGGAGGGGGTAGGGGTTAGGTGCTGCCCCGGGACAAAGAAAAGCCCCTCTCCTCGCGAGGAGACGGGCCAGGACTCAGGGCGTCTGGCGGTTAGCCGCGCGCGCTGATGGCTTCAGCCTGGGTGCCGACGTTGTTGCCGGAGAGGCTGTTGAAGAGGTTGAGGTAGTTGCGCAGGTTGGCGGTCGAGAGGAAGTTATGGCGGACCTCCTCGCGGCCACGCCGGCCCATCTCGCGCGCCTTCTCGGGATTCGCCAGAATCTCGCCGCAGCGAGCGATGCACTCGTCCACACTGTTGACGAGGTAGCCGGTGGTGCCATCCTGGATCTGCAGCGGGATGCCGCCGACGTTGCCGCCGATGACCGGCTTGCCCTTCCACAGGCCCTCAGAGATGGTCAGGCCGAAGCCCTCACGCAGCGACTTCTGCAGCACGACCGTCGCGTGACGCTGGAAGGCGTTTACTTCGACGTTGCCGATGCCGTCCAGGTTGGAGAGCAGATACACATCAGGGTCGCTGTCCGCGTATTCCTTTGTGCGCTGGTAGTACTCCATGCCCTCCGGGTCGTCGTGAGCCATCGAGCCGATCATCACGAGCTGGAGGCCAGGCACGTCGGCCTTGACGGCGCGGTACACATCGATGACACCCAGCGGGTCTTTCCACGGGTCGAAGCGCGAGACTTGCACCAGCATCGGCCGTGCGGGATCGACGCCGTACAGGCGCACGATGCCCTGCGCGTCGTCGTCGGTCATCGGGCGATTCTTCGGCGAGAGCGGATCGATGGCCGGCGGCACGATCGCGATCTTGCCAATCCGCAGGTCGTCTTTGGCGTAGGACGGCATCGTGAAGATGGCCGCGTCATACGCCTCGACAAACGGACGCAGGAAGTTCCAGTAGCGCTGGTTGGCGGCGGTCAGATCAATATGGCAGCGCCAGATCCACTTGCCGGGATCGCCCGCGCGCAGGCGGCGCAGCGGTGCCGGTTGTGGGTCATGCACGATGACATAGTCGAATTGATCCTGAAAGTAGACGGCATTGTCGACGTTCGCATGCAAGTAGGCGGCTTGGGCGGCGAGTGAGAGGGGCAGGTCCATGCCCTGCAACGCATTGTGCATCGCCTTGGTCGCCGCGAAGAAATCATCCGTGCCCGAGATGATGCGCCATTCAGCCTCCAGGCCGGCGCTCCGCATCAGAGGCACGAGGGTGTGCAGCATCTCAGCTACCCCGCCGCCGTACGCGGTCGACGAGATATGGACGACGCGGGCTCCCTGTAGAGGTCGCGCGAGCCGCTCCAGCTCGGCGATGACCTCTTCACCCACAACGGGAGCATAGTCGGACAGCGATTTTTCGGAGAGCACAACGTTCTGCATACCCGGTGTGCGAATCTCCTCCATTGACGAAGGCTCCTTCAACATTTCAGCGAGACGAAAAGAAATTGCTGTCGCTTCCCCACGCGAATCAAGGTTCGCCTCAACAGCACAGCGGTATCGCACACCCCGTGCCCACCAGAATTTCCGCTCCGTCGAAAGAAAACTGGTGACTTACTTCGTTACACGTAGCTAGAGCGCCTACTGCCACACAGCGTCGGAATCTCGCGGGGGTTATATTCTAGACTAACACACGAATGTGACGTTCGTAACATACCCATACGCTTTAGTACTTGCGAGGACATCAAGGCATACAGGCAGTTTGCATCACAACAGGCAATCAGGCAGGCAACGTACAGCGGATGACGACGTTGTCCTCAACTGAAATCCGCTCTTCGACGACGAAGACACGCGCGAGCCGGCGCACCTGATCCTCCAGATACGGCGACCGCCAAAGATTGAATGTTACCGTGCCACCGGGCGCGAGCGCGCGAGCGACGTTCCACAAGAAGTTTGTTCCGAGCACGCCGTGCGCCATTTTCCCAGCCGTATAGAGATCTACGCAGATGGTGTCATAGCGCTCGTCGCAGCGGGCGATCCATTCGAAGGCATCGGCCACGAGAATGCGAACATGCTCGTGGCGCGCCAAGCCAAACTCGGTGCGCGCCAGCAGCGCGACAGCCGGGTCACGCTCGATGCCCGTGATCGGCAGATCGCCCCAGCGGCGCGTGAGCAGCGTCGCCATCGTGCCGCCACCCAGGCCAAGAATCAGCGCGTTACGCGGTTTCTTCTCGGGCAGCATGGCGTCCCAGATGTCTGGCGTATACGTCTCGTCCACATGCACCGACTGAATGATGCCGCCGACTCGCAGCACCTTGCGGCCGCCTTCGACGGCCACGACGGGGCGCGCAATGCCGCCCTGCACTCCACCGCGCCCCATCTGTTGTTCTGCCTCGGTCCCGCTACTCGCATCCACCCGCACGCACACCGTCGCTCCGCGTCGCGTCCTACGCGCCACACCACACTCGCTCCCAATTTCTTAGTGTACCGCAGTTTCGGGAGTTTTGCGAGGGGAATCTCATCTTTTTTGGGGGGGGATTTCACCCATAACCCATACCCAAGAGGCGCCGCGGTGGTCAATGGGATGCGCTCCTCTCTCGTTTGGCCTCCAACACGCGCTCTGCGTCTACCGGCGTATACCAACGGCTTCCCACGGTCTTCACATCGCGATATAGTTCCTCTATCCACTATCCTCGCGCATATCTTCCAATATCCCCTGGGCGTCGTTCACCCGGATCGTAGGAGAACGCTTCCATGGACTATCGCGCGACCATACTGCAGCTGACGCAGCTGTGGCTTGAAGGCACTCGGGCGAGCCGCCAGGCGTTCGACGAGTTGTTGATGGCGTCGATGCCCCATCGTGGCGACGGGCCGCGCTCGCCACGCGGCCGACCGATGGGTGGAGGCTCGCTCGAAAACCTGGTCTGGGGCGTCTTCTTCTCGACGCTGATGGACTCCGACTTCCAGGACACCGCAACCGTCTCGCAGATCGCCGCCTACGCGGGCCGCCAGCAGCCGTATGAGGGCCGCGCCTACATCATGACTGACCTGCGCCCAGACATGAGCGAGGCGCAACGGGCTGTCTGGGAGGCGGCGGATGACTACCTGCGGGCGGCGCAGGATCGCGAGTACCTGTTGCGCGCCAACCGTGACGAGTTGGAAGCGCGCTGGCAGGGCTTGGTCGCCGACTGGCGCGCACTCCCGCTCGCGCCAGAGTGGGAACGCCGCACGATCTGCGACGAAGTGCTGCGTCAGGTCTTCGACCTGCTCATCTGCCAGATGTATCTCCCCGGCGCGCGTGACACGATTCTGCCACGCGGATCACGCACACTCATGCTCGGCTGGGACGGCACCGGCGTCCCTCCCACTATCAATCTGATGCCCCTGGTTCCCTGGGGTCGGCGGGCACTTGGTGGGCTGATGGGCACAGACCTCGTGCAACTCTCCTATCGATACGCGGACGGGCGCATCACCTTCTCCCTGATCTGAGCCGCTGGCTACTGTGAGAAGGGCGGTGCTTTCGTGCGTCCGATCGCCCGATTCCCACCTTGGAGGAGATGTGAGGCGAGCGCGGAAGCTAAGCGGAAGAGATTTGATGTCGTGAGGAGCCGCGTCTGCCTGCCTCAGGCGAGGATTTTCTCCATCAGGATGACGTCTACCCAGTGGCCGTCGAGCATCCCCTGCTCGTGGTAGATGCCGGCAGTGCGGAAGCCGTGGCGCTGATAGAGCTTCATGCCACTCGCGTTCGCGGGCAGCGCGGCGAGCACCAGCTTGTGATAGCCGAGCACTCGGGCGGAGTCCTCCAGGGCGCTCAGCAGCGCGTCGCCGATGCCCTGGCCGCGCCGCTCGCGCGCGACGTAGACCGAGAAGTCGGCGACGAAGTCATACGCCGCGCGGGGATTGAACGAGTTGAGCGCGCCCCAGCCGACGACCTCGCCCGTTTTCGCGACGGCGACGAGCACGGGATGACGCGGGCTGCGCGCGGCGAGCCACTCAACCCGCTCTTCGGGCGTACGGAGCTGCGTCTCCAGCGTCGCCGTGCGATCTTCGATGCCCTGGTTGTAGATGCGCGCGATGGCTGCCGCGTCCGCTGGCTGTGCCGCCCGAATTTCCATATAGTAGTCCTCTCTCGCTCCTCCACCACCAGCGTCAGGCTGTCTGAAGAGTATGCTACAGTACGTGCCAGGTCACACCAAGAGTAGAAAGTGACCGGCGATGGCATATACGGGTCGGGAACAGCCAGATGCGATGTCTCATCCGGATGGCGCTCGCGCGCTCCGGGACGCGCCAAGCCGGCGAATCGCAGAGTCGTCGCGGCGGGCCTACTATGGCTGGAAGCTTGTCGCCGCACTGGCCGTCACCGAGGCGGTCTCGTGGGGTGTGCTCTACTACGCCTTCACGGTCTTCCTGTCGCCGATGCATCGGGAGCTGGGATGGTCGCGGGCGAGCCTGTCGGGCGCGTTCTCGCTGGCACTGTTGCTCTCTGGGCTGGTAGGGCTGCCTATCGGCCGCTGGCTCGACCGGCATGGCGCGCGGTTGCTGATGACGGCGGGCTCCTGCGCGGCGGTCGTGCTGTTGCTGGCCTGGTCGCGGGTGCATACGCTACTCACCTTCTACCTCATCTGGATGGGCATAGGCCTCACGATGGGCGCGGTGCTGTACGAGCCCGCGTTCGTCGTCGTCGCGGCCTGGTTTCGACGCCAGCGGGCTCAGGCGCTGGGCGTGCTGACCTTTGTCGCGGGCTTCGCGAGTGTCGTGTTCGTGCCGCTCGCGGGCGTGTTGGTGACGGCGCATGGCTGGCGCGATGCGCTAGTGATATTGGCTGTGATCCTTGGGCTGGTCACCATTCCACTGCACGCCCTCGTGCTGCGCCGCCGTCCCGCCGATCTGGGACTCGCGCCCGATGGGGAGGCGATGCCGTCCAGGACTGACGAGACATCAGGCAATGAGACAGCGGGCGTCACTTTGAGAGCCGCGCTGGCGGGCATCACGTTCTGGCTGCTGATGGGTGCGTTCTGTCTGAGCACACTCGCAACGGGCGTCGTCTTCGTGTATCTCGTGCCCTACCTCACTGACGCGGGCTACTCCACTGGTCTCGCCGCTACCATCGTGGGGGTGATCGGACTGGCCGCGCTGCCCGGCCGGCTGGCGCTGACCGTCCTGGGCGGACGGGTCAGACGGAGCGTCATCGCGTCGAGCATCTTTGGCTCGCAGGCCGTCGCGTTCCTCGTGCTCTTGCTGGTTCCCGGTCTCGTGGGTGTCTTCGGCTTCGCGCTGCTTTTCGGCGCAGGCTTCGGCGCGATCACGCCCACGCGCGCCGCGCTGGTGGCGGACTATTATGGTTCCTCGCACTACGGCAGCATCAACGGGGCGGGGGCATTCATCCTCAACGGCGCGCGGGCGCTCGCGCCGGTCAGCGCGGGCATTGTCTTTGCGCTGACTGGCGGCTATACGGCCATCTTCTGGGGACTGGGGGCGCTCTCCGCCGTCGCGACGCTGACGATGCTGAGCACCGAGCGGCAGGCGGCACACAGTGGACTCGTCGCCGGACCGCTGTAGTAGGCGGATGATAAGGAGGGTGATTGTGGCTCCCTTGCCGCGAGCCGCGAAACTGTCGTGGCTGGCAAGGGAGCGGGTGAGGCGTGCCTCGCCCATGCAACGACGCGACGTACTGGCGACGCCCGCGTCTGACATGTCCTATACGAAGAGCGGCTCCATCGCGAGGCTGTCCGCGAGGGTGCGCATCTCGTCGTCAGTCGGGGATGTCTGGCCGGGTGTGAACCGGCTCGCGGCGTCGAGCACCTTCGGCAGCAGCGTGATGTCGCCAACTGTGTTGAGGAAGATGCCGGGTCGCTTGAGCGCCCACCAGACCGCGAGATCGATCTGCTGCTGGTCGTGCAGCGGCTCGTACCAGGTGGAGTGCGTGTGCGGGCGGCCCATGTAGGGCCGGTAGGCGATGGACTTGATCGTCTGCATGGCAACGTTGCGCTGCTGGCAGGTCTGCTGCAGCGCGTCG
This sequence comes from uncultured Ktedonobacterales bacterium, assembly GCA_964427535.1. Lineage (GTDB taxonomy): Bacteria > Chloroflexota > Ktedonobacteria > Ktedonobacterales > JADMIN01 > CAYRVF01. The sequence goes on along the minus strand of CAYRVF010000007.1, from coordinate 35,193 downwards.
AACTGCTCGGCATAGTACGGGCTTTGCATCGTCAGGTAGTTGTAGGGCAGCAACACCGAATCGAAGTCGAAGCGCTCCAGGCTGCGGCGATGGGTCGCGGCGATCTGCAGGCCGTGTCCGGTCACACCGATCGCGCGCACCAGTCCCTGCCGCTTCGCCTCCACCGCCGCCTCGATGGCGCCGCCGGGGCTGAGCGCGATGTCCCACTCGATGGGGTCGGCGAGGCTGTGCAACTGCCAGAGGTCGACGGAATCGACCCCCATGCGCTCCAGCGAGCGGCGCAGCTCATCCAGCGCGCCCTGCTTCTTGCGCTCGTCGGTCTTCGTCGCAAGGTAGAAGCGGTCGCGGTACTGCCGCAGCCAGGGAGCGATGCGCACCTCCGCGTCGCCATAGCTGGCCGCGACGTCGATATGGTTCACGCCGTAGCGCATCAGCACCTCAAGCGTGCGGTCGGCCTCCTCCTGGCTGACATGACCGAGTGCGGCCGCGCCGAAGATCGTGCGTGTGCTCTCGTGGCCGGTTCTTCCGAAGGGCATCGTCTGGATTGGCATGTGCTAGCTTCTCCCTCCTCGCGACGCGAAGGCCGCTGGCATTGTTCCCGCTGAACGTGGACTCGACGGCAACACGAATCGTGCCGAGATCACTCGCGGCAGAGATGACGGGCGCCTCTCACGCTTCCTTGCCTGACATGATAGTATGGCGCACAAAGAGCCTCTGGGTCTGACCGCCGAGATGCGTGTGTCACGACGCACGCGGGAGGTTTTCCGCCATGGAAGAGCAGCGGAGCGCACTCGACTCGATGCGCGCAATTACTATCTCACGCGAGTATGGCAGCGGCGGCGGCGAGATCGCGACTCGCCTTGCCCAGCGACTTGGATGGCAGTTGATCGACCACGAGGTGGTTGTGCGAGTGGCGCGCCAGCTCGGCATCTCTGAATCGGAGGTCGCGGCACGCGACGAGCGCGGCCAGGGCCTCGCGGAGCGCATCCTGGAGAGCATGCGCCACGTCGATCCGTCGGCGATCTCACTGGCGGGCTCGACTCCACCCATCCTCGACAACAGCGACTATGTGGCGGCGTTCGAGAGCGTCGTGCGCGGCGCCGCGGCGACCGGACACGTCGTCATCGTCGGGCGGGGGGCACAGGCCATCCTGCGCGAGCGGCGCGACGTGCTGCACGTGCGGGTGGTGGCACCTCTCGCCCGGCGCATCGCGTATGTCGCCGAGCGCGAGGGACTCGACTTCACCAGCGCCCAACAGCGCATTCTGAAGAAGGACCGCGACCGCCAGCAGTACGTGCAGGGCACCTATCGCGTGCGGGCGGATGACCTGAATCTGTACGATATCGTGCTCAACACGAACATCCTCGACCTGGATAGCTGTGTCGCGTTGGGAATACTGGCGCTTGAGCGCAAGGCGACTCGCCTGCCGATGCCCGCCGAGGCGTTGGGGCCGGGCGTGGGGCTGTCGCGCTACCCCACACAGCCGGAGGATTTCCGCGTGCCCAAGACCGGCGAGACGGCCAAATAGCCTCCAGCTCCCGACGCTGCGGAGGATGGCCGCGTCGCGCTACGCCGTGCCCGTGGCCTGCGCCTCAATCTCGCCGGTCGCGCCGGTCTTGGGATAGCTCTCACGGCATTTGACCGCTTTGGGATCCTCGGGTGTAGCGCCGACGTTTTCGCTTGCCGCCCGCCGCGACCAGCGGATGTAGGCGGCCAGCACGAACGCCGGGACGATGCTCAGCGCCGTCACCAGAAACACGTCGTGATAGGCGAGCGCCTGCGCGCGCACCGCGGCGGCAGGCTCGTGCGCTGCACCAACTGTGGCGGTGATGGCGCCGAACCGTACCGACGCCGCGCCGAGCTGCGCGAGGTAGTACGTCGTCCGCTGCGCCAGAATGTTCGTCAGCACGGCGATAGCGAGCGAGGCCACGACGTTGCGCGCGACGACGTTCAGCGTGGTCGCCTCGGGGAGCTTCGGCCCATAGATGCCGTCGAGCGCGGCGGTATTCGTCGGCTGCGCCAGAAGCGGCAGCCCCACGCCGCGCGGGAAGAGAATCCACGGCAGGATGGCAAGCGCGCCAAGCTCGCCTGCCCAGCCGGCAAGGACGTACCCCGTCACCAGTGACAGCACCGCGCCCACATATATCAGCACGCGCGGTCCGAGCCGGTTGTAGAGCTGGCCGCTGGCGATGGAGCCTAGAATCGCGCCGACTCCCTGAAAGAGTAGCAGCAATCCGGCATTGAATGGCGAGAGGTCGCGTAGCGTCTGCAGGTATTCTGGCAGCAGAAATGCCGGACCAAACAGGCCAATGGTGGCGACCCAGGTGATGATGTTGCCGAGCAAGAAGTTGCGGTAGGTGTAGAGCCGCAAATCCAGCAACGGCTGCTCGCGATGCAGCTCGACCCAGAGGAACGCGGCCAGCAAGACGATCGAAACGACGATGGGGCCAGAAACCAACGTCACGTCCCCGAGCCCGTTATAGGCCAGATTTGAGAGGCCAAAGAGCAGCAGCCCGAGTCCGCTGCCCGCGAACACAAAGCCGGGCAGGTCGAACCGGCGATGTGGCTGGCTGACTCGCTCGCGAAGGTACCGCATCCCCATGACCACGCCGATAATCCCGATCGGAAGGTTGACGTAAAACACCCAGCGCCAGTCGATGTATTCCACAATGTAGCCGCCGACCGTCGGACCGATGGCGGGCGCCACCAGCACTGGAATGCCAAAGATACCGTTGGCCTTGCCACGCTCCTGATCGGAAAAGACGTCGAAGAGGATGGCAAACGAGAGCGGGAAGAGCGCCGCGCCGCCCGCGCCCTGGAGCACACGGAAGACGATCAACAGCCCCATATTTGGTGCGAGGCCGCACAGCGCCGAGCCCAGCGTGAAGAGGATGAGCGAGGTCAGATAGGTCTTCTTGATGCCGAATCGATTTGAGAAGAACGCCGAGAGTGGTACGACCACACCGGCGGCGAGAATATAGGCCGTCGCCACGTACGAGGCGGTGTGCAGGTCCGAGTGAAAGTCATGCTGAATCGTCGGCAGAGCGGTATTGACGATGGTCGAGTCGAGGATAGAGGCGAACGCGCCGAAGACGACCGTAAAGAGAACCATATAGCGGTTGACGTCGCTGGTCGTCCTCCCTGGCGCGCCGCCCGCTGTGCTGGTTCGCTGAGATGCCATAGAACAGATCGTTTCTACGCATGTATGCGAGTAGGTCAATCGGAGTCAGAGCGTTCAGTGACCATCATCACGAGCAGCCTTGCCCGCGTTGTGCCCGGCATCGTCGCCGGAGCAGAGGTGAGGAGAGCACAGTACTCCGTGCGGCGAGCATAGACCGTACCAACACTCAGCCGTGAAGGCACGCTGCACGCAGAAAACAGGTCTCTGGCGGACGCAACTGAGGCGTCCGCCAGAGACCGTGAGATACGAGCGCTGATCTTTAGGGGCTAGGCGGGCACCCGCTCGGCGATCGGCGCCACGCCCGCGCTCCGTCTGCTGGCCACCAGCGTGACCAGCCATAGGAGCGTTCCGGCGTTCATCACCATTGCCGGCATCGCGTCCTCGAAGGTATGGACACCCACCGCATTTGGATCGGGAAAGATGATGCCGAGCACGACGAAGACGACCGTCACGAGCGTCGCGAACAAGGCGAGCGCGGTGATGCTGTTGCGGATGCCGCGAGGAGCAACCTTGCCCGCGACGGCTGCGTTGATGAAGCTCAGGCTCAGCGGCACCAGGATGACCAGCGGCAACATGTGCATAATATCCGCGATGATCCCCCACCATGCGGTGATCGGCTGTGCCTGAGTGCCACTATTCCAGCCCCAGCCAATCGCGGACAGGAAGAGTGCCGTGACCTGTGCGGTAAAGATCGAGCTACGCGCCGGCTGTGTCGCCATGACAAGCTGCCTTTCTCTTACTGGCGGAAGGCTCTGTCGCTCGCAACTGCTCTAGCGGCCGTGCTCTTCCTGCCGACACTCGCAGTGTAGCGGCCCGCACTCACTGCGCGTAGTGAGGCGCATCAGCAGATTGTGATGACATTTGTCATGCGGCGAAGATGCTACACTGAACCTAACCACTCCCGCGAAGAACCGGAGAGGCGACGAAGCGAGACGGAGCAGCACGAGGAGCGCGAGAGATGCGCATGCCACGCACAGAACTCCAGCGGACGACACGGGGAGTGCGACCGGCGTCACGTCGTGCCGTCTATACGTGGTGGATGCTCTGGATGGTCTGGTTGGCGTTCATGGTGGCGCCGCTCGTCGAACTCTTCCAGTCGCATCCAAGCCCGGTGCGGCTGAGCCTCACCCTGCTCGGCACCGCCGTGTTCTTCGCCATCTATCTGAGCGTGGGCTACTACAACGCCCGGAATATCGCCAGCATCACGATTCCGACTCGCGTGACTGGGCCGGTGCGCTGGCTGCCGGTGTTCGCGATGACCGTGCTCGCCGTCGTGCTGATGCTTGCCGACGGCGTCCAATGGGGGTCGCTGTTCGTCTACACGTGCGCCGCCGTCTCGGGCTACCTGCCGATACGTCAGGCGCTGGCGACGATCGCGGGCGTGGTCGTCGTGCTGCTGATCATCGGGGGACTTATCGGCGCCACGGTCTCACAGGGCATCAACGCGGTGATCGTCATCGCCTTGACCTGCACCGCGACGCTCACGGTCGTCACCTCCGTCTCGGCCACGCGCCTACTGCGCCAGCAGCGTGAGGAAATGGCGCGTGTGGCGGGTATCTCGGAGGAGCGCCTGCGCATCGCCCGCGACCTGCACGATCTGCTTGGACACAACCTCTCGCTGATCACGCTCAAGAGCGAGCTTGCCCGGCGCCTGATCGAGGTAGCCCCAGAGCGCGCGGCGGCCGAGATCGCCGATATCGAGCGGGTGTCTCGCGCGGCGCTGCAGGAGGTGCGCGAGGCGGTCGCGGCCTACCGGCAACCGACACTTGCCGGAGAGCTCAACAATGCCGAGGTGCTGCTGGCCGCCGCCGGAATCGCGTGCTCCTTTGAAACCGATGGCGAGGCGCAGCGCGAGCTTGCGTCGCCGCTCGAAGCGGCGCTCTCATGGGCGGTGCGCGAGGGTGTCACGAACGTCATCCGGCACAGCCGCGCCCGCTCGTGCGTCATCCGTGTGCGACACGCGGCGGACTCGGTCGGCGTTGAGATCGTGGACGATGGGCCGGGCAGCGCCTCATCCGCACACAGCGTCGAGTCAGCTCCCGCGGAGGCCGAGGTGAGCAGCGGACACGGGAACGGGCTACGCGGCCTCGCCGAACGCGCGGAGGCACTGGGCGGCACGTTCGAGGCGGGTCCGCTGCCGGGGAGCGGCTTTCGCCTGGCGATAACGCTTCCCCAGCGGCGCGAGGCGGGCGCTGAAGACACGGCGGCACCAGTCGCCGAGCGCCCGAGGCTGGTCTCGCCAGTGCCGTCTGCTCCCGCGGCGAGCGTCACCGACGAGACCGGGGAGGGCATGGCGCGATGATTCGGGTGCTGCTGGCGGAGGATCAGGCGATGGTGCGGGGTGCGCTGGCCGCGCTGCTCGCGCTGGAGGGCGACATCGAGATCGTCGCCGAGGTGGGGCGTGGCGACGAGGTGGTCGCCGCCGCGCGCGAGGCACACCCCGACGTGGCGCTGCTCGACATTGAGATGCCCGGCATCGACGGGCTGACAGCCGCGTCTGAGCTACGGACGGCGTTGCCCTCGTGCCGGGTGCTGATCCTCACGACGTTTGGCCGGCCCGGCTACCTGCGGCGGGCGATGGAAAGCGGCGTGGTTGGCTTCCTGCTGAAGGATGCTCCTGCGGCCCAACTCGCGGCGGCGATCCGTCGGGCGATGGCAGGCGAGCGGATAGTGGACCCAGCCCTCGCCGCGGCAGCCCTCGGCGAGGGGCAGAATCCGCTGACGGAGCGCGAACGCGAAGTGCTAGCCGCTTCCGCGCACGGTGCCAGCATCGCCGAGATCGCCGCGACGCTCTACCTCTCGGAGGGCACCGTCCGCAACTACCTCTCCGTCGCCATGCAGAAGCTCGGCGCGCGCAACCGCATCGAGGCCGCCCACGCCGCCGAGCAGAAGGGCTGGCTATAAGCGCGCTGATGGCAGTTATCGGCGCGGAGCATAGGCCCCACTCCGGTGTGGCACGTCACATGCAGCACCATCGACATGGAGGGGCGCAGAGCACAACGCGGGAATCGGCACGCACACGACATCCACAGCCGCAACCGAGCAGGGAGCGTGAGTCGGCGGGATAGGTTTCAGCGAGCAAGGAAGACTACGGCTAGTCGCTGCATGCTGCGGAGTAAACCTCGAGTGACGCTAGACGCCGCTCGCTCTCGTCTGTTGGCGCACGCATCACACCGGCTCGGGCCGCAATCGCATCATCGTTGACACTGTCGCCCACTGATCCACTCGCCCCACTCGCGGGCTGGAGCACGAATCCCAGCACTCACGCCGGTCAGGAGCATTCCCGGTGCGCTTGTGCTGGGAAGTAGTCATGAGCGGTACGGTGCCGTGGCACACATTCGCACGACCTTAGTCCTCTCCTCTGCATAGGCGGATCGGGCACACAGACCTTGCGAACTAAGGACGGTTCCCATGTCGGCGACACGCTCCCCCGAACCTCAGCACGAGTATGACGACAACCCAAGCGCGCGGCAGGCAGGGCGTCCTACTGGCGAGCTCACAAAGCGAGCGACCCAGACGATCCAGACGATCAAGTACGTTCTGAGGGTGCTTGGCCCCGGCTTTATCGCCGGCGGCGCCGATGATGACCCCACCGCCATCGGCACGTACGCCCAGGCGGGCGCACAGACCGGCTACGGGCTGCTCTGGACGACGGTGCTGACCGTGCCCATGATGTCGGCGGCCCAGTACATCTCCGCCAAGGTGGCCGTCGTCCACCGCGAGGGGCTCACCCAGGTGCTCCGCCGCTACTTCCCGGCGCCCGTGGTCTACCTCTCGGTGCTGGGCCTGATCGTCGCCAACGTAATCAACATGGGAGCTGATCTGGGCGCGATGGCCGCCGCCGTCAACCTGTTCGTGCCGGTGCCCATCGCCGTGATCGTCGTCCCGGTGACGCTAGTGGTGCTGGCCTTGCTGATCTTCGGCAGCTACCCCCTGCTCATCAGCACCTTCAAGTGGCTTACGCTGGCGCACATCGCCTATATCGTCTCCGCCATCCTGGCCAAGCCGGATCTAGGCGCGATGCTCAAAGGCACATTCGTGCCGAGCTTCAGCCTGAGCACCGACTTTCTGTCCTTGCTGGTCGCGACCCTGGGCGGGAATGTCTCCCCCTATCTCTTCTTCTGGCAGGCCGATCTTGAGGTCGAGGGCGAGCTGCAGCAGTCCGCGCAGCGCGGCCGCTTTGGCCCGTCGGTGCCACTGGACGCCGAACTCAAGGATGTGGCGACCGACACAAATGTCGGCATGATCTTCTCGAACGTCATCGTCTATTTCATCGAAGTCTCCACCGCCGCCACCCTTTTCCGGGCGGGCATCCGCAATGTGAACTCAGCGACCGATGCAGCCAAGGCACTCGTCCCGTTTCTGGGCAGGAGCGCCACCCTGATCTGGGGCCTGGGCATGGTCGGCGCCGGCATGCTGACCGTGCCGGCCCTCGCGGGCTCGGCAGCCGACGCGGTGGCGCAGTTGTTTGGCTGGGGACAAGGCACGCACCCGCAACCCGGACGCACGCTGCCCTTTTATTCCGTGCTGGCGGCGTCGATGCTGAGCGGCATGGCGATCAACTTCGTCGGCATCAATCCGATCCAAGCGCTGGTGCTCGCCGCCGCGCTCAACGGCATTCTGGCGCCGCCGCTGCTGGCTTTGTTGCTAATCGTCTCGAACAAGCGCGACGTGATGGGCGCGAATGTCAATGGTCGTCTCCTCAACGTCGCCGGCTGGGGGACGGTGGTGATCATGAGCCTGGCCGCGATCGCCCTGATCTATACCACCTTCTGGTCCTAGTTGGTCCTAGTGCCCGCGCGGAGGGTTCCCATGCAGTCTCGATTGCCGCCGCAGCCGCCGCCCACGGTCCTGCGCAGGGCGCTCCTCGGCTCACTGTTGATGTTCGCTGGCTGGGTGTTGGCCATCGTGCCCAGCTTCCAGCATCTCAACCAGGTGTGGCTGGTGACGGCCCTCGTGGTGGTCTTCTTCGGTCTGGTCTTGATCCCGTCAGGGCTGGATTTCTTCTTCTGGTCGGCGCCAGCAGACAGCACCAGTAAACGAGGGGTCGGTGTCATCGTGTGGTCCATGCTTCCCGCACTCGCGCTCATGGTGATCGCGATCTCCGTGCTTCCGACTCCGCTCGTCACGCGGATTCTAGCGATTGTAACAGAGCTTGTCGGCATGGGACTGTTTGGATGGGCCTGGTGGACCTACCGCGCGCCTCGCCATCCCCCCGACCGCGCCCTGCCCGGAGCCAAGCGCGTGCGTCCCGCATCATAGGCGTCTGTATGTATGATGACTATGGCCACGATCTGGCGACAGTATCCCCACAGGCTCGCTCGCCGAGCATCCTCACGGCCTGCATGTTCAAGACAGCCAGCCGTCTGGATGGCATGGTTCATGCCTCCCACAGGACGACGAGTACACATGGTACTCACATGTCCTCTCATCGGCTTTCTCCATTGTTCTCCATTGTGGTGCCCAGGTTCGCCCTACCCCCATCACCGAGCCAAGGATCACGCTGCGCTGCGGTGTGGACACGGACAGTCCCAGAACACGCGGAAGGATACCTGATCATGGCGACACAGCCCAGCGCAGCAGGTAACGAACAACCAGCCGAACAACCAGATCAGCGGCAGGGTCCTCAGTCACATGGCCGCCGGCCGGGTTGGGGCGCGTATCTCAGGGCGCTGGGCCCTGGCCTTATCTCTGGGGCGAGCGACAACGATCCAACCACCGTGGCCAGCATCACCGTGATCGGCGCCACCACAGTCTACCGTCTCTCGTGGCTGATGGTCCTGCTCTACCCAATGCTGGCCGCGATTCAGATCATTAGCGCGCAGATCGGGGTCGTGACGAAAAGCGGGTTGCAGCAGGTGGTCCGTGCGACATATGGCCGCGGCCTGGGGCTGGTGCTGCTGGTTGCGGTCGTAGCGGTCAATCTGGTGACGATTGGCGCCGACCTGGGGGCCGGGGCGGACGCGCTCAGTATTCTCTTGCATGTGCCGCGCCAGGTGGCTGTCATTCCCTTCGCCGTCGTACTGCTCGGCATCCTGCTGTTCGGCAGCTACCGGACCGTCGAACGGATATTACGCTACGTACTGCTGGTCTTCGCTGCCTACATCGTCTCAGCATTCCTGGCGCACCCCGACTGGGGGGCGGTGCTGCACGACACGATTGTCCCGCAGATTTCCTTTGATCCTGTCTACATCCAGGGCGCCTTGGCCCTGCTCGGCACGACGCTGACGAGTTACGCCTACGTGTGGGAGACCATCGAGGAGTCGGAGGAGGGAACGCCCGTTACACAGTTGGGATTGGCACGGGCAGATGCCGGCTTTGGGATGTTCTACGCGGTGGCGATCTTCTGGTTTACCCTCATCTGCGCGGGCGCGACGCTCGGCGCCCACCACATACAAGTGCAGACGGCCCAACAGGCCGCGCAAGCGCTCGCCCCTGTCGCTGGACCGCTGGCCACGGACCTCTTCGCGATCGGCCTGCTCGCGTCCGCTGTGCTCGCCGTTCCCGTGCTGGCAGCCTCGACAGCCTACATCCTCGGCCAAGAGTTTGGCTGGCGCAGCAGTCTCTCGGAGAGGGTGTGGACTGCTCCGCTCTTCTATGCGGCGGTGGTGGTAACCATGTTGGTGGCGGTCATCATCTCGTTCACGAACATCTCTCCCATCCAGCTTCTGTTCATCGCCAGCATCGCGGGTGGTCTGGGGACACCGATCAGCCTGGTCTTTTTGCTGCTCGTCGCACGCAGCCGGCGTATCATGGGGCAGTATCGGATTGGCAAGGTGCTCACTACGATTGGCTGGGCGACAACCCTCCTCATCACTGCCATCAGCGCCTACTTCCTCTGGCAGCAATTCGGCGGCGGGTCATGAGACGTCTTCTTACTCGCGGCACACGCTCAGGACCCGGCGATGGTCAACTCGCCGAAGCGGATCGCCGCCGGACCGTAGTACATGCCGTCGGAGTAGCTGTCGTAGGAGAGCCGGGCGTCCGTCAGCGCGGCGAACAGGTTGCCCGAGAGTGAGCCGCCTTTAATCGGCGTGGTGCCGTGCAGGTCGTGCCGGTAGCCCAGCTTGATCTCCGCCACGAAGTCGCCCGAGACGGCATCGGGGTTCAGCCACGAGAATGCGACGATCTCGTAGACCGTGCCGCGCATGGGCGAGCGCAGAGCCATCAGCGACGCGGTGCCACGCTCGATGGTGAGGTTGGCGAAGTCGCCCGTCACAGGCACGCCAAGGTACGCACCGTAGCGCGCATCCGCCCAATACTGGCGAAGCACGCCGTCTTCTATGACCGGCACCCGCACCGCGCGCACGCCGTACTCATCGAACGGAGCCGTCCGCACGCCGAAGGGACGCAGCGCGTCGCTCGACAGCGTGAGGCGGTCGCCACGCGGCGGCTCGGGCGTGACCGGCTCGCCGACCGTGAGACGGCTCAGGTGCTGATAGGCGGCGCGGGCCGAGCTATGGAAGATGAGCGGCGAGAAGAGGCTGGGCAGGGCCTCGCCGCTCAGGATGACCGGGCCGGTATGCGTGTCAGGCATGGTCGCGTGTAGCGAGTCGTGCGCGAAGGACGCGTAGACGTCGACGGTCTCCTCGATGCGCAGGTCTTCGATGCGTCTGCGGCTCAGCTCCGCGTGAAACTCCGCCTCGCGTCCACCATCCCTCGCGATCAGGACGCAATCGACGAAGACGCGCGTGCCCTCGCTCAGGCCGACGAGCCCCCGGCTGTTGCGCAGCTCACGCGAGCCGCGCGTCGCGAAGACTTCGGCGCTGCTCAGGCGCACACCGGCGCGGCTGGCGACGGCGGCCTCCAGGCGTGCCCGCACGATCTGGGCAGCCAGGGCGAGGTCGTGTCCCAGCGCGGGATCGCTCGTCTCGACCCGCGGGTAGGCATGCGCCGGGAGATGCGGCAGATCGAACGGCGGATTGTCGGTCAGGCTCGCAATGGTCACCGCATCGCGCAGGCGTCCGGCCACGCGCTCGCCGCTGCCCGCCTCTGAGCCGAGCAGCGTGATCGAGGTCATTCCCCGCGCGACCTCGCTGCCCTCAGCCGACGTGTTGGGCACGTGATCGTTGTAGACGGCGATGCGCGCCCGCTCGTTCGCGACGACGCGCCGCGACTCCTCACGCGTGCCGAGCAGATAGAGCTGCGCCTCCGTCTCACACACCAGATCGAGCTGCCATTCGTCCGCGCCGGGCGTGTGCGCGAGCGCCTGCGTCAGCTCCTGCGCGTTCAGGGTCGGGCCTTCTGGCGCCTCATTCTCGGTTAGCATCACCCCAACCTCGCTCTCATCCGCAGGTGCGGTCCCCCGGACGAGACCGGCACCATCTCTTTGTGCCCCTTGCCGCAGAAGCCTGGGTCGAGCCGCAGATCGTCGCCAATCGCCGAGATGCTCATCAGCAGCTCCGGCACGTAGCCCGTCATGCCGACCGGTGCGAAGAGCCGCCCCGTGAGCTGGCCGTCACGAATCTCCTCGCCGTAGTGCGCCGTCACCTGAATGCCCCAGCCCATTGGGTCTTCCATGCCGCTCTCGGCCTGGCGCAGGTAGATGCCGCGCTCGACGCCCGCGATGATAGCGCGTGGGTCGGCGTCGCCGGGGCCAAAGAACGTGTTGGTCATGCGCGCGTAGGCCTTGCGGGTGAAGTCCTGGCGGCGTCCGTTGGCGGTGTGGATGCCGGGCGCGAAGGTCGCCGACGAGAAATCGCTGATCGGTCGCACGAGGATGCCGTCGGCCAGAATCTGCGTCGGGCGCGCGAGCTCACCCTCGTCGTCGAAGAAATACGAGCCGAAGCCGCCCGCAACGCCGGGGTCGTCGTACATCTGCACGTCGGGCGCGGCCACCTGGCGGTTGAGATACTGCGCCGCGCGGGCACGCCCTTTGGGGAAGAGGTCCAGCTCGACGCCGTGGCCGAAACACTCGTGCGCGATGACGCCCGACACGCTCTGGTCGGTGACGGTGTCGTACACGCCGGGGACGATCTTCTCTGCCGCGAGCAGCCGCGCCGCGATTTCGGCCGTCTGGGCCAGATCCTCCTGGCTGAGCGTGGCGATCTCGAATCCCGCCGTCGCCCCGCGCGAGAGGAAGTGGTAGCGGACCTGCGCGCCATCTGAGACGGCGATGAAGACCGAGATGCTCGTGCGGGTGATGTGCTGCTCCAGCTCGCGCCCACGCCCGATGTAGATGCTGTCTTGCGTGCGATCCGAGTAGCCAACGCGCACCTGGACGATGCGGCTCTCCAGCCGCTGCGTGCGGCGCTGCAGCTCGCGGACGTGCGCCAGCTTCTCGGCGAGTGGCACCGTGCGTGGATCGATCTCGCACGCTACGGCGAAGGCACGGCGGTCGGGGCCAAGGGGGCTCGCATGGCCGCCATTCACGATCGGCGGGCCGCCCACGCACGGCACGATCTGCTCGGCCCAAGCGCGAATCTCGCGGGTCAGCGGATCGGGGCGCAGCTCACTCGTCGCGTGTTCCTGGAAGGTACAGCCGTCGTAGACCGTGAAGACGATGCCCCGGCTCGGGTCCACCTCGGTCGCGTTCTGCTCACCACCGGTATCGCTGATCTGTATGCCAGACGCGCCGCTGATCAGAGCGGCTGCATAAGGAAATCGCGCGTCGAGCTCACCCACCAGACTCCGCACGACACGACTCAGGGCGTCGGTCATCGCAAGCGGCCTCTCTCCTCTATCTTCCTATGCGGCCGTCAGCGCCGTCTGCGCTTCTAGCATACCAGAGGTGGGCTACCTGGCCGTTTTCCCTGCCCCCGGTGGGAATAGACGTTCGTGTCGCGGAACCTTTCCCCCTACCCTCTCCCCTCCAAGGGGAGGGGCCGTGAGATGAGCGTTCATGCCGGCTGGGTAGGTGTGGAGTGCTCAGAGCGGCGAAGGTGTCTCAGTGCAGACAAGCGGGCTCAGGCGCTATGGTATACTGGCGATACCCTTGGCGGACGAATGTTCTAGTGGATAGCCAGTGGATGGAGGAAGAGCGGCATGGCACGCGGGAAGACGCTCCGGCTGTCACGCGATGAGGCGCGGTATGTGATGCTCGCGGCGCAGGGCTTCCTCGATCCGCCGCGCGCGACGGTGACGGCGGACGACGTGCTCGCGCTGATTGACCGGCTGGGTGTGGTGCAGATCGACACCATCAGCGTTGTCGAGCGCTCGCAATATCTCGTGCTGTGGAGCCGCCTCGGCCCCTATGACGCCGCCCTGCTGGATGAGCTGCTCTACCCGCGCCGCGCGACCTTCGAGTACTGGAGCCACGCCGCCTCGATCGTGCCGATGCGTGACTACCCCTACTACCGCCCCAAGATGCTGAACTATGCCGAGCACATGTGGGCGGGCAATCTCGACTGGGCGTCGCGCAATCCGCATGTGCTGGCGCAGACGAAGGAGACGCTGCGCACGCGGGGCCCGCTGGCCTCCGCCGACTTCGAGCGCCCGGCCCAGGCGGCGCCGACCGCGGCATGGGACTGGTACGGCGCGAAGGAGAGCCGACGGGCGCTCGAAGTGCTCTGGACGACCGGCGACCTGATGGTCTACCGACGCCGGGGCGGGCAGAAGGTCTATGACCTGCGCGAGCGGGTGTTGCGCGAGGCGTTCGGCCGGAGCGCATGGCGCGTGTTACGCGATGACCAGATGCCCGATCCGATGGAACGCCTGCGGTACTTCACCAGGCGTACGGCAACCGCGCTCGGCGTGCTGACTCCCGCGTGGCTGTGGGATTACTTCCGCCTGCGCGCGCTCGAGCCAGCCCGCAAGCGCGCTGCTGCCCGCGAGCTGCTGGACGAGCTGGTCGCTCGCCGTGTACTGCTGCCAGCGGAAGTCGAGGGGCTGGACGAGCCAGCGTACATCATGCGCGAGCGGCTGCCCGACCTGGAACGCTATCGCCTCGGCGAGGGGCACGTAGGCACCAGTCTGCTCTCGCCGTTCGACAGCGTGATCTGGGATCGTACTCGCGCCCGCGCGCTCTTCGACTACGAGGTCTGCTTCGAGGCGTATGTCGTGCCGGAGAAGCGGCGCTACGGCTACTACTGCCTGGCGATTCTGCATCAGGGACGGCTGGTGGGGCGGCTCGACGCCAAGATGGAGCGCGCGGCTGGGCGGCTGCTGGTGCGCGCGATCTACCTGGAGCCCGGCATCGAGCCTGACGACACGCTGGCCGACGGCCTCACCGACGCCCTGCGGAGCCTGAGCCGGTTCCTGGGTGGCAGCGCCGTCACGGTCGAACGGTCTGAGCCTGCCGCGCTGGCGGCGATGCTCTATGAAAGGTTAGATGAATGGCCGGTGGCTGCGGCGGCTAGATGAGGGAGGGGCGAGCATCATGGGCAATACTATCGAGTTCTATTCAGCAGAGCCAGATGCATTTGTGGAGGCCTACGAAGACGATTTTATGGTGATGACAGACAGATTTCTCTCTGCCGACTTCTCCTTCCATCTTCTCTGGCCAGACGACATGGATCGCCTCTGCCGTACATTCGGTGCCATAGGTTTGCCACTTCCCGACACTGTTGATGAACTGCTCGAAGAGGTACTTACCACTGATGAAGTATCAGAGTGGGTATGGCGCGTATCGGAAAGTCTGCCTCGTGCCGCGGCCCAGATGGATGACCGTGCGATAACGCGCCTTGCAACATCATGGGTAGCAGCACATGCGCCTGATCCACATACAGACCTAGAGACGTACCAGAGCATGTTTAGACCTGCGCACCAGGCATTGACGAGCCTGCGGGAGATATCGCGCGACGCGCTCGAACACCGGCGTTCACTCGTACTTCTGTACAGCCTATAGAGTCTCCCTCCTACGCTCTCGTTGACAGCGGCGAATGGCGGATGCTACAGTGCGGGCACGCATGACAGCAGACATATTCGGCGATGACGAGAAGAGCGAGGGAGCCATTCGGGCGACTCTAGAGAGCGACGCAGCCGCTGCAAGCGCCGCCGCCCGCCTCCCTTGGTGACATCTCTGAGCCTGCCGGTGAAGCCGCATCTTCCGCGCGGTGTGTAGCCGGTGTCGGGAGGCGCCCGCTACAGCGCTACGGCTTGCCGCTTCTGGCGGCGAACCGATTGAGGCTCTCCGTTTGCTCAGCGCAAGCGGGAGAGCAAGCGTGGTGGCACCACGAGGCGTATGCGCCCTCGTCCACAGATGTTGGACGGGGGCGTGGTGTTTTTCCGGGAGCAAGAGAGGACGGCGCCGATGGACGGCGATGACGACAACACGGCGATCGGTGACGCCGATCGCCGGGAACGCACCTGACACCGCTCTGAGCCGCTGCTTCGAGCCTGACGACTGGCAGCCCGCCGAGGTGCGCTTCCCTGACCGTGACGACGGCGGGTCTGCCGAGTACATTCACACATCACAGGCTTGGAGGAGAGACATATGGGTATCGCACGCCCAACTGGGCGCGTGCTGACAGTCGAGGTACGCGCGGCCGTTGGCGAGACTGTGCGCGTTGAGGGATGGCTGCAGGCGATCCGCAGGCTCGGCGGCATCAACTTTCTGACGATCCGCGACGGCTGGGGCGTGGTGCAGGCCGTCGTCGAGGACGCGGACGCGCTGGAGCCGCTGCGGGTGGCGGGCGCGGGTGTCGAGAGCGTGGTCGCGGTCGAGGGCGTCGCGGTCGCCGCACCCCAGGCGCCGGGCGGCGTGGAGCTACACAGTCCAAGCATCGAGGTGATGGTGCCGGTGCGCGAGGCGCCTCCGGTCAGCCTGGCCAAGCGCGAGGTGAAGGCGCAGCTACCCACGCTGCTGGACCACGCCTCCGTCGCCAACCGGCATCCGGCGCGGCGGGCGATATTCCGGCTGAGTGCGGCGGCGATGCAGGGCTTCCGCGAAACGCTACGCGCTCGGGGGTTCACCGAGATCGCGACGCCCAAGATCGTCGGCGCGGCCACCGAGAGCGGCGCCAACGTCTTCACGCTCGATTATTTCGGCAGGCCCGCGTATCTGGCACAGAGTCCGCAGCTCTACAAGCAGGTGATGGTCGGCGTCTTCGAGCGGGTCTTCGAGGTTGGGCCGGTCTTCCGCGCCGAGCCGCACGACACCACGCGCCACCTCAACGAGTACGTCAGCCTGGATGCCGAAATGGGCTTCATCCGCGACCATCGCGACGTGATGGCGCTGCTGCGCGAGGTCGTCGCCGGCATGTTGGCCGAGCTGGCTGCCACGACTTCCGCCGAGCTAGCGCTGCTCGGCGTGACGCTGCCTGATGTGCCCGCCGAGATTCCCGCGCTGCACTTCGCCGACGCGCAAGAGCTGCTGTTTCAGCGCTACGGCACGGACGTGCGCGGTGAGCCGGACCTCTCGCCGGAGGACGAGCGCAGGCTCGGCATGTGGGCGCGCGAGGAGCACGGCAGCGACTTCCTCTTCATCACCGGCTACCCGATGCGGAAGCGCCCCTTCTACACGCATTCCGACCCTGAGCGGCCGGAGTTCTCCAACTCCTTCGACCTGCTCTTTCGCGGGCAGGAACTGGTGACGGGCGGGCAGCGGCTGCATCGCTATGAGGACTACCTCGCCGCGATGGAGCGGGCGCACATCCCGACGGAGTCGTTCGCGTGGTATCTCGAAGCGTTCCGCTACGGGATACCGCCGGAGGGCGGGTTCGCGCTCGGGCTGGAGCGCCTGATCATGTCGCTCACCGGCGCGCCGAACATCAAGCTCGTGACGCTCTTCCCGCGCGACCTGAATCGGCTGACGCCGTAGGGCGTGGCGGGCTGTCATCCTCTCCCAGCCTCTCCCCTGGCTCACGCTGGGAGAGAGGAGCCACAGCGACGCGGCGCGCAGCGCCCGCGATTTCCCCTCTCTCGGCGTCAGCGGGGGGAGGGGGTCAGGGGGAGGGGCCGGTTGCCACACCCTACTCGTCGCGGGGGGCGACGCGAGCGCCGCTGGCGATGCGTTGCCGCAGCTGCTCGCGATAGGCGGCGGGGATTGCGGGGAGCCGCCGGTCGCCACGGAACTCGCGTCTGCGATAGCGAGCGGTGCGCTTGTAGAGGCGCTCGAAGTAGAAGCCGTCACAGCCCATGCGGTAGGCGCCACCGGTATCGCGAAGCTGCCGCTGACGCTCGACGAACGGATTCAACGCCTCCCACGACCAGACGATGCGTCGCGAGTAGAGCGGGACGATGAACTCCTCGGGGATCATCTCGGATTCCACGAGGAAGGCGATTTTCTCGTAGACGCGCGTCGCCCAGGTCGCCAACTCGATCTCGTCCGTGGAGAAGTCCTCGATGCGCTCGGGCAGGCCGAGCACGTCGTCGGCCTCGGCGTACGCCTCTTTGCTGCCGAAGTCCTCGAACATGCGCACCACCGCTTCGAGGTAGCGCGACTTCGCGGTCTCGCGCAGCTGGAACCACGCCACCCACCCGGCGAGCGCGAGCAGCAGTGTCTGCAACAGCGCCACGACGATGCCAATCAAGGCCACCTGATCAGCCGGAAGCGCGATGCTCACCCTATCCTCCTTCTCCACCCCATCCGACGCTACGGGCAGCATAATCGAATACCGTTAGTTTGGCTAGTGGGCGAACATCACGCCCTGCGCCCTTGGACAAAACCTAACCCCAACCCCCTTCCCTTGGAGGGAAGGGGCCGTGAGGCGGGAGTTTGTGGCGGACGGCGAGGGTATGGGGCCTCACCCCCGACCCCTCTCCCTGCGAGGCGAGGGGAGACATCTGGGCGAGCGAGATTGCCCGATGGCCACCAACACCCGAATTGCGATCCCTTCCCTCAAGGAAGGGGTAGGGGGTTAAGTTCTGCTAGGGGGCCAGGGGGATGAGGCCACATCGCGGAAGCGTGCGGCAGTGTGCCACAATAGAGAACGCGCTCCATGCGGGCGCCATACTCCAGACATCCATCACCGCACCGAAAGGATACGCCGCATGCCAGCTCCGAAGGTCGCGCCCTACGGCTCCTGGGAGTCGCCCATCACGACCGATTTGATCGTCGCAGGAACCGTCGGGCTGGGCAGCCCGCACATCTCCGGCGATGCTCTCTTCTGGACCGAGAGCCGACCATCGGAGGGCGGGCGCATCGTGCTCGTGCGCCGAGGTCCGGATGGCACGATACGCGATGTCACGCCGCCGGGATTCAACGTGCGCACGCGCGTCCACGAGTATGGCGGCGGCGCGTTCACCATCGACGGCGAGACGGTCTACTTCTCGAACTTCGCCGACTCGCGTCTCTACCGCCAGCGCATCGGCGAGGAGCCCCGGCCGATCACGCCCGAGACGCAGAACAACGCGCTGCGCTATGCCGACTTCGTCGTCGACCGGCAGCGCAACCGGTTGATCGCCGTGCGTGAGGACCACACCGACGCCAGCCGCGAGGCGGTCAACACCCTTGTGAGCGTGCCGCTGGACGGGCAGGCTGAACAGGTGGTGCTCGTCTCGGGCAACGATTTCTACTCCTCGCCGCGCCTCAGTCCCGATGGCGCACATCTCTCCTGGCTGACGTGGAACCACCCCAACATGCCCTGGGATGGCACCGAATTGTGGACCGCGCGCATCGCGGACGACGGCACACTCGTCGAGCAGCAGCGCGTCGCGGGCGGGACGGACGAGAGCATCTTCCAGCCGGAGTGGTCGCCCGACGGCACACTGACCTTCGTCTCGGATCGCTCGGGCTGGTGGAATCTCTACCAGCGGCGTGGTGACGAGACGGTCGCTTTGCATGGGATGGAGGCCGAGTTCGGCCAGCCGCAGTGGACGTTCGGCACAACCACCTACGGCTTCGCCTCGCCTCAGCGCATCGTCGCCACATACCTTCGGGATGGGCTCTCGCATCTGGCGACGCTCGACCTCGCCTCAGGTGCGTTCGAGGAGGTGAACACGCCGTATACGACGATCGGCGGTGTGGATGTGGCAGGCAACCGTGTCGCGTTCATCGGCTCAGCCGCCACCCGGCCGGGCGCGGTTGTCGTGCTCGACCTCGCCTCGGGCCAGTCTACCGAGCTGAAGCGCTCAACCGACATCGAGATCGACGCTGGCTACCTCTCGACGCCCGAGCCGGTCTCGTTCCCCACAACGGGCGGGCGCACGGCATACGGGTTCTTCTACCCGACGCAGAACAAGGATTTCATGGCCCCTAAGGGCGAGAAGCCACCACTGCTGGTGGAGATTCATGGTGGGCCGACGGCCGCGACGACCAGCGCCTTCAATTTGAGCAAGCAGTTCTGGACGAGCCGTGGCGTGGCCGTGCTCGACGTCAACTATGGCGGCAGCACGGGATATGGCCGCGAGTTCCGTAACCAGCTTCGTGGGCAGTGGGGCATCGTGGATATCGACGACTGCGTGAACGGCGCCCAGGCGCTGGTGGACCGCGAGCTAGTGGACGGCAACCGGCTGGCCATCACGGGCGGCAGCGCGGGCGGCTACACGACGCTCGCCGCGCTCACCTTCCGTGACGTGTTCAAGGCGGGCACGAGCTACTTCGGCGTGAGCGACATCGAGGCGCTAGCACGCGACACGCACAAGTTCGAGTCGCGCTACATCGTCAACCTCGTCGGGCCGTACCCCGAGCGGGCCGATCTCTTCCACGAGCGGTCGCCGCTCTACCACACCGACCAGCTCAACACGCCGGTCGCATTCTTCCAGGGGCTCGACGATAAGATCGTGCCGCCAAACCAGGCCGAGATGATGGTCGAGGCGATCCGCTCCAAGGGCCTGCCCGTCGCGTATGTCGCCTACGAGGGCGAAGGGCACGGCTTCCGCAAAGCGGAGAACATCAAGCGGTCGCTCGAAGGCGAGCTGTACTTTTACTCGCGGGTCTTCGGCTTCCCGCTCGCCGGAGACATCCAGGCGATCGCGATCGAGAATCTGGGGTAGCGGTGCGGCGTCGGGCTCCCCTCTCTCACCGTCAGGAGGGGGAGGGGGCCAGCCTCCGATAGGAGATACACGCATGAGTACACGGATACAGCCCACACAAGGCGCGCTCTCGGCGGATGGGGAGGCGGTGCAGGCGCTGTATGAGCGGCTGCTGGATGCCTGGAACGAGCGCGACGCGGCTGCCTATGCCGACCAGTTCACGCCAGACGCGAGCGTGATCGGCTTCGACGGCAGCATGATGAACGGGCAGGAGGAGGTCCGTAGCCAGCTCTCCGTGATCTTCGCCCATCACCAGACGGCCCGCTACGTCGCCATTGTGCGCGAGGTGCGCACCCTCAGCACGGATGTCGTGCTGCTGCGCGCGGTCGTGGGGATGGTGCCGCCGGGGCAGACGACCCTCAATCCGAACGTCAACGCGGTGCAAACGCTCGTCGCTCAGAAGCGCGAAGGTGCCTGGCGCATCGCGCTCTTCCAGAACACGCCAGCGCAGTTCCACGGACGACCCGAGCTGGCACAGCAATTGACGGAGGAGTTGCAGGCGCTGACCTCTCCCCCTCCCCCTAGAGGTGAGGGGCACTGAGGTGAGGATGTGAGGCCCAGGGGCTGGTGCGCTTCCGCGAGGCAGTCCCGCATCCCGGCCTCCCCTAGTCGTCGGGATAAGGGCGAGTGTTGCTCTTGGTCGCGCCCGGTGCGGCAGCGCCCCCTTCCCTCCAAGGGAAGGGGGTAGGGGGTTAGGTTCTGCCTGGCGGCGAGAGAGAGGAGCCAAGGCGCTCCCGTGTCGCGCGTTTGCGCGGCTGAGAACCACTGTGCTAGACTGCCTTCGGCGGGATGGCAACGGCGCCACCCGCCGGGGAGACACCTGCACCGCGACCCGCTCCGCACCAGACGGTCGTGCCGGTACGGAATGCGCGAGACAAAGGAGTCCATCCGCATGTCGAGTCCCAATGCCTCCGCGAGCCTTCCGCAGAATCCTGGCCTATCCTCCCCTGTATCCCCCTCCGAGCACGCGGAGCTGTCGATAGACGAGGCCCGCGCGACGATTGTGCGCATGCGTGATGACGCCTGCGTTGCCGCGCGCCCGCTCCTTGACGGCGGCGCGGCGCCCATCCGCGTGATGGCGCGCATGGTGCAGGACCTCGAAGCGCGCTGCCGTGAGCTAGGCATTCCGCGCGAGCTGGCCGCCAGAGAGATCGTCAATCGCACCATCGGCGATATCGACATGCGCCGCATCACCGCGCGTGACGACGGCCCCGAATTCGTCTCGCTGGCCGACGACATGGGCATCGCGCTTCCCGGCGAGGTCATCGACGGGCGCGTCTCCACGGGCGAGACGTACCGCTGGATTCGATCCGCGATGGAAGACTTCGAGCGCGACCTGCTGGCGCGCCATATCGACCTGCGAATGTACGACATCTCGGGCGCGGGCAATCTGTTGTTGCGCGAGATGATCGCCGAGTGGATCGACCAGCGCTGGAGGGTCGTGCTGCCCCGCGAGCAGATCTACGTCAACCTCGGCTCGACCGACGGGCTGGGCAAGTTCTGGCAGGGCTTCGTCGCGCATCTGCGACAGCGCGGCGGCACACCCGCGGAGGTGGGAGTCATCTTTCCCGCGCCCGGCTTCAACGTGCCCGAGTGGCAGGCGGTCAATCTCGGCCTGCGCCTGCACCGACTCTACACACACGCCGACGACGGCTTCAAGGTCACGCCGGCGATGCTGCGTTCCGCGCTCGACGAGGCGCCGGACGTCCGGCTGTTCTACCTGACGGTCAGCAGCAACCCGACGGCCTTCGCGTATACGCCGGAGGAGCTGCGTGCCCTGTGCGAGGTGGTGCGCGGACGCGACGTCCTGATTGTCGCGGACCTCGCCTACATTGGCACCGGCGATCCGGCGGACGATCGCGCGCGCATGCAAGCCTTTACCACGCCGGGCGTGCTCGAACAGAGCGTGCTCTGTGGCACCTTCTCGAAGTCGCACACGCTGACCGGCGACCGCTTCGGCTGGGTCGGCTTCGGCTCGGCGCAGCTGGCGGCAAGCGTCTCGCCGGGGTGGACCAATACGACCGCCGCGCTGCCCGCCGACTGGCAACTGCGCTATATGGCCTGCGTGCGGCTCTTCGCCGAGCGGCCCGAGCTAGACGACCGCGTGCGCGCGCTCTACCGACTGCGGCGCGAGCGGCTGGTGCGCCAGCTCCGCGCCCTGGACGAGCAGCACGGCCTCTTCGCGCACATCAACCTCGACGACGGCGGCACCCTCTACAACTGGAGCCAACTCCACCCTGGCGAGGACGTCTTCTCGCTCTTCAGCAAGACGGGCATCGCGGGTGTGCCAGGCGGCGCGTTCGGCTACTCCGATGACTTCGTGCGCCTCTCGGTCGGGTGCATTCCGGTGCCGGAGCAGGTCTAGCGACCCGCGCCGCGCGGCGTCCGTAGGCGGCGGACGATGGTACCGGTTCTGCTCTGGTAAAACGGAATAGTGCCACGGCCCATTGGGGTCATGCCAGCTCTCACCCGAGAAAGGAGCCGTCGCCATGCGGGAACCCCAGGGGAAGGCCGAGGTGCTGGAGCACGTCCGGGCGACGCATCAGCCGCTGGACGACATGCTTGCGTCGCTTGACGATGTCCAGATGACGCGTCCGGGTGTCAACGGCGAGTGGTCGGTGAAGGATATGCTGGCGCACATCACGTGGTGGGAGCGGCATCTGCTGCGGCGGCTCCGCACCGGCGCCGACGACCTGTATGTGCCGGATATGCCGGTCGCGGACGTGCGCGCGGTGACGGACAAGGCAAACGCCGAGACATTCGCCGCCAATCGCGCGCGTTCGGTAGCGGATGTGCTCGCGGACTACTCCGCCTCCTACGCGGAGGTTCTGGCGACGCTAGAGGCAATGCCGGAGCAGGAGTTCGCGGACGCCGACATCATCGAGGCGATCGGCATAGACACGTTCGGGCACTATCCCGAGCACGTCGAGGCGCTGCGTTCGTGGTTGGACGCTGGAGCCAGCCGGTAGTGCGTCGCATGCCCTGACAGCCTCATCCACGCCGACCCTTGCGGGAAGCGGTGTACCGTGAGCTATCCTTCTCAATGGCGTACTGTACCCGGCACACTCGTCCATATCCACCCCACAGAGAGAGCGATGTTTCATGCGGGAAGCGGTTGATATTCCTGACGGTCGTTCACCGGCGGCGCTCGGACGGGCAGACGTCCGCCGGTGTGGCACACTCTGGGTAGCCCGTATCGAGGGGCAGAACGCTACCTCGCCCGCGCCCAACGGCGTCCGCATCCGTGTCGCGACGGAGAGCGATATCGAGCCGCTGCGCCATGCGATGATCGCCGCCGGCGCCGACAATCCACGACTGGCGGAGGTGCGCCTGACTCACGGCCGGTTGGGGCTGCTCGCCGAAGACACCGCGACCGGAGCCGTGCTCTCGTACGGCTGGATCGCACGGCCGGGCGACACCGTCAACGACCTGGGCTTCCCGATGGACCTGCCCCAGGGCGAGGTGTGGGTCTACGACTGCGCGACTGTTCCGGCGGCGCAGGGGCGCGGTCTCTATCCGGCCGTGCTCACGGCGATGAGGGTCGAGCTGGCGCGACGTAAGGTGCGCCACGCCTGGATTGGCACGGCGCCACGCAACTGGCCGTCGCAGCGCGGCATCGCGCATGCGGGCTTCGAGAAAGCCTCGGATATGGACTGGACGGCCAGCCGGGCGATCGTGTACGGCGCGCCCGGCATGCCCGCCGAGCTGCTGCGCATGATCGCCTCGGCGACGGGTGACGCGGGCGCGACGATTCACCCTGACCGTGGCATCCCCTGGATCACCGGCGAGATCGAGACGGTGACAGGCGCGCGTGACGACGTGCCGCCGGAGCTGCGCCAGTTCCAGTGGACGTACGGCGAGCAGATTCACTGGCGCATGCGGCGAGGCGCGCAGAGCGACGAGGCGCTACCTCGTGTCACGCTGGCGGCGAGTGGACGCACGCGCAATCTGAGCGGCCCCGTGTCATTCCAGGACTACGCCGCCGCGCTGGACGACCTCGCGCCGGGCCTGCCGCTGCTCTCGGGAGCAACCGACGCGGTTGACGGAGCCGCGCCCACATGGTAGGCTTGTGACGCCAACGTCCCTACGATGAGGACGTGCGGAATGTGGAGCGAGCGCATGCATCCGGCTGGGTACCAGTACCGAAATGGACACATCACCGGCGGCTTTTTGGCCGTGGGTCCTTGTCGTACTGTGTCCAGTTGCAGCTCGCCTGGTAGGTGCGCCCGCTAAGAATCGGGCGCGAGCATGAAGCGACGGCCGTGGACCAGTACAGGGTCCACGGCTTTTTTGTCACTCGCACATAGGCCGCCGTCCCCTGTGCCGTCCACGCCGCGAGAAGGAGAACGCCATGAGTGTGTTGAGCCTGCGCGACGTCTCCGTGTCCTTCGGTGGGCGGCGTGTGCTGCAGGGGTTGTCCCTGCTGGTGGAGGACGGCGCCCGCATTGGGCTGGTGGGCGCGAACGGCGCGGGCAAGTCGACGCTGCTGCGCCTGATCGCCGGGCAGATCGACGCGCAGGAGGGCGAGATCGCCCGCCAGCGCGACCTGCGCGTGGCCTACCTGCCGCAGCACCGCGACGGCGACGACCGCACGCCGCTGGAGCATGCCCTCGCCGCGCGCCCCGACCTCGCACAGATCGAGGCTGAGCTGACGAGATGTGAACGTGACCTGGGGATGCCCGAGGCGACGGAAGACCTGCGGCGCATGCAGCGCATCCTGGAGCGACAGGAACAGCTCATACGACGCTACGAAGAACTGGGCGGACCAGGCTTCGCGGGCGAGGCGCGTGCCGTGCTGCGTGACGTCGGGCTGGACGACGAGTCGCAGGCACTCCCCACGGCGGCCCTCAGCGGCGGACAGCGCAAACTGCTCGGGCTGGCAATCTGTCTGCTGCAGCGGCCCGACGTGCTGCTGCTCGACGAGCCCGAGACCCATCTCGATCTGCCGAACCGCGAGCGGCTGGAGGCGGTCATCCGCGAGTTCGACGGGGCGGTGGTGATCGTCTCGCACGACCGCTATCTGCTCGACGAGACGGTCAACGTCATCGCCGAGCTGGAGAAGGGCACGATCACGCTCTGGCAGGGCAATTACTCGACCTATACGCTGGAACGCGAGCTGGCACTCAAACGCCAGCAAGAGCTGTACACCGCCCAGCAGAAAGAGATTCAGCGGCTGGAGGAGGCCATCGCGCGGTTCAAGCTGTGGGCCAGCATCGTCGTCAACGAGCGGCACATCAAGCAGGCGCGTAACAAGCAGCGCCAGATCGACCGCATGGAGAAGGTCGAGCGGCCCGTGCTGCAGCGGCGCACGATGGGGCTGCGTCTGCGCAGCGCCGCGCGTGGCGGGCAGCGCGTGGTCGAGCTGCGGCATGTAGATGTGGCCTTCGGCGACGAGCCGGTGCTGCTCGACACTAACCTGCTAGTCGCACGCGGCGAGCGGGTCGGCGTGATCGGCGCGAATGGCGCGGGCAAGAGCGTGCTGGTAAAGACGCTGGCCGGGCTGATCGAGCCGGTCGCGGGCGAGCGCATCGCCGGGCCGAGCATCGCGATTGGCTACTTCGCGCAGGGGCACGAGTCGCTGCCCCTCGACACGCTGGTGATCGACGTGGTGCGCGCCGCGAAGCCGATGTACGAGCAGCAGGCGGTGGCGCTGCTCAGCCGGTTTCTCTTCCGCTACGATCAGGTGCGCCAACCCGTCCGCACGCTGAGTGGTGGCGAGCGCAGCCGGCTCCAGCTCCTGCTGCTGATGATGGGCGGGGCGAACTGCCTGATCCTGGACGAGCCGACCAACCACCTCGACATCGAGTCCGCCGAGGTGCTCGAAGGCGCGCTCGAAGCGTACGACGGCACGGTCGTCGTCGTCTCGCACGACCGCTACTTCCTCGACCGCATCGCCGACCGGGTGCTGGAAGTGGGCGACGGCGAGGTGCGCAGCTTCGAGGGCGGCTACACCGCCTGGCGCGAGCGCCCGAGTGAGGAGAGGTGAGCCAGCCTCCGCAGCAAGTCGCGGTCAGAAGGTGCGGCCGAGCGCTTGGTCCCACGGTTGGGGGGCGGCGACGGTCAGCAGGATGTCTTCGCGGTCGCGAGCGTAGAGGTAGAGCTGGGCGAAGAACTCTTCTTCGGGGAGAGGATAGGTGGGATTGATGCAGAGATAGGGGTACGGCCACGGTGGACGGGCGCCGGGCGCGCGGCGCACCTCTATCCGCCGGCCGATGCGCAGGCGGTAGGTGATGCCAGGGAGCACGCGCGAGGGCACGTCGAGATAGCCCTGGGTCTGCGCTTGCTCCCAGAGGTCGTCACCGAGCGTGGCGCGGGCGATATCGCGCGCCCGGCGGTGGGCCTCGGCGTAATCCGCGCGGGAGAAGCCGGGGCCAGCGCTGCGCTTAGGGAACAAGTCCCAGTGCCGGAGCCAGGGGCGTTCGAGCGTCGGGTCCGCTTCGGTGAGCACATCTGGCTCGCGTCCCCAGACCCGGCGCCACCAACGGCCGAGATCAACCACCAACGATGGGAGCAACGATCTGGTACTCCTCGACGCCCGGGTCGAAGGGCGCGCGGTCGAGCACGTGCCGGCCATCGACCTTCTTCGAGACCATGCAGCCGTTCTCGCGGGCCTCACGCAGAATGCGCTCGGCGATCTCGATCTGCTGCCGTGCCTCCTCGGTGTCCGTCGTCTCCCACTCCACTACCTGATGCCCGCGCCGATTCGCCACGAGGATACGTCCCATTGAGCCCTCCTGCCTTCGGTGAGCGTTGCCATCAAGACTCTCGCTGAAGACGCGGTGAGCGCGTCGCCTCGAAGCGGCACGCGCCTCGCGGCACGGAGTGGGGCCGTGCGGTGCTCCATCTCTGTGATGCCACTACCGTAGCGCGTCGCGGGCGCGGGCGTCAAGGCGTGGTGGTGCGGCCCTCGTGCGCGGTGCTGCGCTCCTCGCAGGCGGCGATGAACGCCGCGAAGAGCCGCTGGCTCGCTTCATCCGAGTCGAACAGCTCTTCGGGGTGATATTGGACGGCGAGGGCGAACGACTGGCCGCGTACCTCCATCGCTTCGGCCACACCATCGGGCGAGACGGCGAGAATCTCGACATCCGCGCCCGGTCGTGCTACTGCCTGATGGTGCAGGCTGTTGACCTGGGGCCGCTCGGTGCCGAGGATGCGCGCGAGCCGGGAGTCAGCTTGCACGGCGATCTCGTGGGCGCGGGTATCACGCGGGAGCGCGCTGAGCGCGTGCTCGGCCGTGCCGGGTAGCTGTGTGGCGAGGTCCTGGTAGAGCGTGCCGCCCGCAGCTACGTTGAGCAACTGCATGCCGCGGCAGATGCCGAAGATGGGCAGGTCGTACTCCAGCGCCCAGCGGGTCATGCGCATTTCCAGGTCGTCGCGCTCGGGCTCGGGCTGGCCGCATTTAGGGAGCGGCGCCTCACCATAGAGGGCAGGCGCGACATCCTCCCCACCGGTGAGCAGCAATCCGTCGAGCCGGGCGCACACGTGATCCAGGCTGGCCGCCTCAGCCTGCGGTGGAATGAGCACCGGAATGCCCCCACTCTGAGCGACCGCCCGCACGTACGACTGATTGTTCCCGTACAGCGGACGATGGGTTTTGGCGCGCTCGGCGGCGAGGCAGGGGATGCCGATGATGGGACGCATGTATTCTCTCCTGGAAAGACAGGCTTCCCCTCCCGTGCGCCGGAAGGGGAAGCCAGACAACCTTCGCGGAGACGTCTCCTCCATGAAGGCACGCGCCCGCGAGGAGATGCTGACTACCGCGAGGCGAGCAGCGGCTCGACGGACTCCGATGCCGCCGGCGGCGTGGTTGCGGCGGGGCCAGTGGTGAAATGCCGTTGCGTGCGCATCTCTTCAGGCATTTCCGCCTCGTCGTTCGCGCGCACCATCATCCACACGGTGACGCCAAGCCAGGCCAGCAGCATGAGCAACACGATTGTCCCTATCATACCGTACGGATCCTCCGATACATACCTGTGTGAGCTCCACTGCTCCTTGCCTTGGCCGTGTACCTTCCGCGACGAAGTGGCTACGCCGGTGTAACCGTCTCCACGACCTTTTGCGCACGCCGTTCCCCCGATAGACCGACCCCGTACCGCGGCGACACGCGGCCTGGGGTGGATGCTTCACCGCCCACGAGCGGGGGACTACTTTCCGCGCTGAGCGCGCTTGCGGTTGCCCCCCTGCGAGCCGCTCTGGCCGGAGCCGCCCCCTTGTGCGCGCCCGCCGGACCGCCCTCCCTTGCCGCCCGACGGCGACCGGCGCGTGTCAGACCGGGGACGTGGCTGCGTCTGCGGCGCGGCACGCTGCGAGCGCGTAGCGGGCGTGGACGGGCTGTCTGCTGTCGGTGTCGCCCGCGGAGTGGCCTCGGTGCTGGTCACGGGAACGAGACGAGTGCCAGAGGTCGGAGCCGAACCATCCGTGTTACCGGGCGTGGATGGCATCGCCGGAGCCTCTGGCGCCTCCTTACTAGCGATTTGTGTGCCAGCAGCCTGCCGCTGAGTTCCCGCAATGTCCGCCTCGACAGCGGTCTCGTTATCGGGCGCCTCGCTGACCGCATCCGCCGCGGCCTCACTCGCCAGGCTCTCGGCTTCGCGGGCTTCCTCCGGCTCGTTCGCGGCTGGCTCCGTCGCCGCTTGCGTCGTCGGCGGCCGGGGCGTCGTGCGTGCGCCAGAGCGCGACGATATCGCCCGGAGCGCGGGTTGTGTCCGCTCGGACGCGTCCTCCTCATCGGCGGCGGGCGCGACGATATCTGCCGGGATGTTCTCCGGCGCCGGACCAGCGTCAGCCGCCTCGGCGGGCACCGTCTCTGTTCGCGCGCGCTCCGCTGCCATACCGGGCGCGGCGGAGTTGGCTGCGGCGACATCCGCCTCAGTCGGCTCGTTCACCTCGGGCGCGGCGGCTTCCAGCGCGCCCGCAGCCTCGGGTGCCATATCCGCCGTACCATCCTCGGGTACCAGCTCAAGCACGTCAACCTCAACCGGACCTTCGCGTATCGCGTCTGCTGCCGCGCCCAGCGCTTCGGCCAGCTCCGCCTCCTCGGTGGGGGCGAGCGCCGAGACATTTTCGTCGATCAGCGCCTCAACTCCGCCGTCGCCCTCCATGACCGTCACATCTGGCGTGGGAGCCAGCAGCACGTCTTCCTCGGTGACGCGGAAGCGCGGCCGGCTCGACTCGATCCATGCGCCGACCGTCTCAGCGAACGCCTCCGGCTGATCCACGAAGACCGCCTCGCTGGCGTCGCTCACGATTTCGAGATCGGCGTGCGGATTGAGGATGGCGAGGTCTTCCATGTCTTGCGGCGTGTGTTGCGGATCGAGCTCACTGGCGACGAGCAAGGCTGGCGGCTCCAGCAGCGCGAGCGCATTTTGGATGGGCAGATCGAGCTCACCCGTCAGCAGCGCGAGCAGAGCATGCTGGCCGCCCACCTGATGCGCGCTGGCGTAGAGGTGGTTGAGATCGTCGTCGGCGACGCCCGCATCGAGCCCGCCAGCGCCGCGCAGACGCTGAATCGCACGCAGCACCGGGCGTGTCGAGAACAGCGCGTAGGGCACGATGCCGAGCGAGGTGCGCTGGGCGGTGCGGGCGAGCGTCTGCCCGAACGTTGGCTCGGGCGCCATGCCCGCGAGGGTGTAGGGCGAGACGAGCACGACGCTCTCGAAGAGGTCCGGCGCATCGGAGGCGGCCCGCACCGCGACGTTGGCCGCGCGGCCATGCGCGATGACATTCGCCGGCCGTCCGACGACATCGCGCAGGAAGCCCTGCAGCAGGTTGGCGTAGAACTCGCCGGTGTAGGTGACGGGCGGATGCTCAGACATACCCCAGCCGAGCCAGTCTGGCGCATAGGTGCGGAAGCGCTCGGCGAAGCGGGGGAAGATGGAGCGATATTCGTAGTTCGACGCGCCGGGATAGAAATCGTGTAGCAGCACGACGGGGCGCGCGTCCGACGGCCCGGAGACGTTGTAGTAGATGTCGCCGCCGTGCTTGCGGTCAACCCGTCCCTCGCCCGACAGCGCGCTCTCCAGTGGCTGCGGCGTCTCCAGCAGGTGGCGCGCCGTCAGCACGAGCGCGCCGCCCGTCGCGCCGAGGGTGGCGATGGTGATCCCTCGCCTGATCCAGCGCAGTGGTCGCATATGCTCTATCCTCCTCACACGGCGGCAGCTCACACGTCGCACCGCCACACTGATACCTCGCCACGAAGCGTTCGCGCTGCCATGTATGCTACGGAGCACAGCGCGTGTCGCGCTATTTCGTTGTCGCACGGATTGGGCCAGAAGCGCGGCCCCCAGCCCCCGACCTCCTCCACGGCTGACACTGGGAGACGGGGAGCGCCTGCTCTCTTCAAGAGACGAGCGGACTGCGGAAGGAAGCACGGTGCTGCTCCATCCTGGCACCGTCCGGCGAGGGACTACTTCGCCTCGATGGCGGCGGCCACGCTGGACTCGCTCTCTTCGAGCGACGCGATCGGCACGTGCGCATGTTTCGGGAATAGAGCTGAGACGCCCGGCAGGAGGAGGCACGCGAGCACGGCGAAGTACACGGCGCCGATGGCGAAAAACGGCGCCCCTGGCCGGAGGGCGTAGAGAAACCCGGCAGCGCTGGCGGAGAGGAACGCGCCGGCGGTGTTCGCGGCGCTGTAGTTGGCCTGCACCATGCCGCGCAGGTGCGGTGGGGTGACATCCGCGAGCAGTCCATCGGCGGCGCTGCGCGCGACCGCTGCGGCGACCCCCTCCACCAGGGAGATCAGGATAATGGCGAGCGGTGAGATGGGGAAGCCGTACGCCACAAAGACCAGGCCGTACAGCGCGAACGCGCCGATCGCGGGCCAGTAGCGCCCGTAGCTGTCCGAGATGCGGCCACCCAGCGGCGCGAAGATGAGGATGGGCAGCGCGAAGGTCGTGTACGAAAGGCCGATGAGCGGAACGGACGCGCCCCGATCGGCCATGAAGATGCTCCAGACGGCGGCGCCAATGCCCGTCGGGATCGAGAGTGCCATCTGAAGGACATAGGCCAGCCGGAGCGGACGGGTGAAGAGGCCGCGCATCGCCTCTCGGCGCGTAATGGACCCGCGTGTGTGCTCAGAGGACACACGACGCCGCAGGAAGATCCACGCGAGCACCGCACCCACTGCGAGCGGGCCGAACGCGGAGAGGAAGGCGGAGGTATAGCCGACCGCGCTCTCCACAAGCGTGCCGATGCCCGGGCCCAACAGCAGCCCGACGCTCTGCGCCGCGCCGAGCAACCCCAGTGCCTCGCCCTGTCGCCGCGCTGGCGCGATAGTGTTCATGAGCGCACGCGCGGGTGGCAGCACGCCCACGGCGGCGATGCCCTCCAGTGCGCGGAGGCCGATAAGCAGGATCGGGTTCTGCACGGGAATATAGGCAAGCACGAGCAGCGAGTGCATCAGCACGCCAACCCAGAGCACGGTGCCGGGTCCGTAGCGGTCGCTGAGCCAGCCGACCAGGGGAGTCGCAAGGAAGCCCGCAAGCAGTGCCGCCGAGGCCATGAAGCCGATCTCGACGCTGCTCGCGCCGATCTGCCGCCCATAGAGCTGGCGCAGCGGCAGCACGAAGCCGAGTCCCAGGTATGAGATGCCTACGACGGTCACGAGCAACAGCACATTGGGCGTATAGAGACGAGACTCGCCGGTGGTAGATAGCCGTCGCACGCAGGGCGCTCCTTCAAGTCCTATATGAACGCCGCGCAAAAGCGACGGGGTGAGCCAGTCTCTGTCACAAGACGTATCACGCCTATCATACACTGAACGGGGAAGGCCAACCTGGCGGAACCTCTCGTTCAACCCCTTCCCATTGGAGGCACGCTGCGGCGGGTGGGTAGGCAAGGGCAGGCGTTGTTCTCTAGCCAGGATGGAAGGGCCTCACCCCCGGCCCCTCTCCCTGCGGGGCGAGGGGAGATCGCTTGGCGAGATGGGTGCCCAAAGGCGACGGACGCTGCTCCCCCTTCCCCTCGCACGGGGAAGGGGGCTGGGGGGATGAGGCCCTTCAGGACACGCGGACGTGCCGCCACGGCTAGAGCATGTTATCCTAGTTCGGAGCGTATCCGGTCGCTCGGGCAGTACCGGGTGCGCGGCGGATGTGGGCGCTGTCGCCAGTTGGACACGCGGAACAATGGAGGCACGGTATGCGGGTCGTCGAGACAGTCGCGGAGATGGTGGCGGCGCGCGCCGAGCTTGAAGCCGCGGGCAGCGTGGGACTGGTGCCGACGATGGGATATCTGCACGCTGGGCACCTCTCGCTGGCTCGCCAGGCGCACGCCGAGAACGCGGTGAGCGTCGCCAGCATCTTCGTCAATCCCACGCAGTTTGGCCCCGCCGAGGATCTGTCGCGCTATCCGCGTAACCTGTCTGGCGACTTGGAGCTGCTCGAAGGCGCGGGCATCGACATCGTCTTCACCCCCGCGGCGGATGACATGTATCCGCCAGGCTTCTCGACCTATGTAGATCCTGTGGGCACGCTGGTGTCACGACTCGAAGGCGCGAGCCGGCCGGGACACTTCCGCGGCGTCGCGACGGTCGTCGCCAAGCTGTTCCAGATCGTACGGCCAGATATCGCCTACTTCGGGCAGAAGGACGCGCAGCAGGCGGCAGTGCTGACCCGCATGGCCGCCGATCTCAACTTTCCCGTAATCCTGCGGGTACTGCCGATCGTGCGCGAGCCGGACGGCCTGGCGATGAGCAGCCGCAACAGCTATCTTGGTCCCGAAGACCGTGCCGCCGCCACAGTGCTCTGTCGCGCGCTGGCCGCGGGCCGCGAGGCGTTTATCGGGCATCCGGCGAATGGCGCGCAGGGAGTAATTCGCGCGATGGCTGATGTGGTCGACGCCGAGCCGCGCGCCCAACTCGATTATGCCGACGTTTCTGATCCCACGACGCTGGAGCCGCTGACGGAGCTACGCGCGCCCGCGCTGCTGGCAATCGCCGCGCGTGTCGGCTCGGCCCGGCTGATCGACAACTATCTGCTGCGCGCCGACGGCACGTGGGATACGGGCGTACTCGTGTCGTGACCGGTGAAAGAGAGCGAGCGAGGTACGAGCGGCGCTACGGATGGCTGGGCACGGCGCTGAACGTGCTGGCCCAGTTGGCGAGCAGATGTAGGTCGGGCAGCGGCCAGTAGACGAGCGAGGCTTTGCCGATGATATCGTTGCGCGGCACCGGACCCCAATCGCGGGAGTCGGAGCTGTTGCCGCGATTGTCGCCGAGCACGAAGTATTGATTTTTGCCGAGGTGCCATGTCTGCGCGAGGTAGGGATTGAGCAGATCGTTGACGTACGGCTCCTGGATGGGATCGCCGTTCACGGTCACGCTGCCGTCCTGCGCGACGCTCACCGTATCGCCGGGCACGCCGATGACGCGCTTGACATAATCTTGTGTCGTGTCACGAGGGAACGCGAAGACGATGACATCGCCCCGATGCGGCGACGCGACATAATAGAGCGCCTTGTCCACGAGGATGTATTCATGGTTATAGAGCGTGGGCATCATGCTCGGGCCATCCACCCGATAATTCTGCACGAGCAGGCGCGCGCCCAGAAACAACAGTACCGTCAGCACCAGCACCTCGAGCACCTCACGTAGCGTCCGTGTCATCGTGTGCTCGCCTTGCTCATCCTGAAACGCGTACTCGCCTCGCCGGAGTGTCCAGCTTCTCCGCGCCATGCCCTGGCTCCTCTGCTTCCTCCCAGGCCGACCGCCGCATTCGCGCCGCCGAGCGGCAGCCCCAGCGTGGCAGGCGCGCTCCGCACCGTTGCGGGACTGAGCTACGCACCTTGTATGCCAGCACAGGTGCGCCATGCTCGCGGCTCGATCCGGCGTGCGCGCACCTCATGATACCGAACTCGCATAGCGGCTCGCAAGAATGTGAGAGTTGTACTGCATATACGCTGCTGGATAACGCCGGGTAGGACAGTCAGTGATTCTGGGCCTTACAGCCAGGAGAGCGGAGAAACGAAAATGAACCGAGGGGCGGACATAGAGGCGCAAATCACGCAAGGCGATTCCGGCGTGACTGCATCTCGCGTACCCTGCAGGTGTCGAATCCCCTCAGTACGGAAACATCCTCGACGTACAGCGTGGACTCAAGCCACTCCGATAGGCTGCCTGATCTCTAATAGCAGTTCTTGATCTACATTCGGCTAACTTGCAGGTCGCCACGTGCGTGAACGCCATGTCGTATCACACTCGCACGTGGATAGCATTACGCGGTCGTAGTATATAGTGACCGTGCGCCTGCTCCAGATCGTACCTCACCTCTAAGGAGGATGCCGGATGCCATTGCGACCCATCGGAGGCAAGATTGACCTGCCGGTTGTGATGGCCCAAGACATTCTGCACCTCTTCGAGTTCGGTGTCTCGCTAGATGAGCGTTCGCTTGTACGCTCACAGTACGAGCTGTACCAGCGCGATCTGGCCGATTATCTCGACTACATCGGAGCGATCTTTCCCGAACACTTCCGGCCTCTCCAGGAGGCGGTCGTGACGTTGTCCGACGTGCAGCTCGGACACTTCGCATGGTGTACCTTCGAGACGTGGCTGTACTTACTGCGCGGTGCGCCCGATACTTGCGTCGACCATCTCGCGCGTCGGTTGAAGGATGCCAGCAAAGCTCCTGGCATCCTCGCGCACGTCCTCCTCGACATGCTTGCCGCCATCTGTACGCCCGCCGCCCTACAGACGCTAGGGGAGCATGCTCGACAGACCAACAGCACAGACGACGTGGCGAACATGGGATTCTGGATCCCACCTGACAACGGGCCTGCGGTTCCGCGCTTTACCTGTGAGCGGCAGGCTGCACAGTACCAGCCCTTCACCGGCACCTTCGATGAGTTCATCAACTGCCCACATCCAGTTGGACTGCCCGTCACCACAATCATGCGCGATCCTAGCCAGCAGCTCGTCACGTGGCACTATTGTTCGTTCAGCCTGGACGCTATCGCGGGACTACCCCGTCTTGGTGTTAGGTGCCTGCATCTCGTCAGCCCGCCGCTCTTCGATGAGTGGACCTTGAACTGTGACTTTGTTCCGGGCGGGCGTTATGAGCATCCGACGCTCTCGCCTAGCACGGAGGCAGATGCCGAGGAGATGCGGGACCTGCGGCGCGCGGCGATCGCACAACAGGACGCTGGCCGAGGACAGCTCGTCCTGC
>CAYRVF010000006.1:0-72479 GCA_964427535.1 uncultured Ktedonobacterales bacterium | reverse complement strand
CGGCATGGGCATCCTGCCGCTGCAGTTCAAGCCCGGTGAGAGCCGCGAGAGCCTTGGCCTGACAGGCACCGAGACGTTCGACATCAACGGCATCAGCGGTGACCTGAAGCCGCGCCAGGAGATCACGGTGCGCGCGAAAGGCGACGACGGCTCCGTCAAGGAGTTCACCGCCATCGCGCGCCTCGACAGTCCCGTGGATATCCGCTACTACCGCAACGGCGGCATCCTGCAGACCGTGCTGCGCCGCCTCGTGAGCGAGCAGAAGCAGTAGCGGGACCTCACCCCCAGCGTCCTTCCCTTGGAGGTGATGGGCAGTAAGGCGAGCGTCGGTGGCCGCCCGCGTCCCCTCCCCAACCCCTCCCCTGGCGTGAGCAGGGGGAGGGGCTTTTCGTATAGGTGAACGTGTTGCCCTTTGCCTCAACTGCTTAAATGGCGACCCCTTCCCTCTAAGGGAAGGGGATAGGGAGTTAGGTTCTGCCTGGCCTGGGCCGATGCGGCCTGCTAACTCTTCACATCCACTTTGGTGAGAGAGACGTAGCCGACGAAGACGACGATGAGCACCGCGAGGATCAGGCTGATCAGCCCAGTGCCGTAGCCCAGGCCACTGAGGCCTTTCGGCTTGCCAAACCAGTCGGCGAACGAGGCGCCGAGCGGGCGTGTCATGATGTAGGCGAACCAGAAGGCGAAGATCGCGTTCAGCCGGAAGAAGCGGTAGCCGATGGCCGGCAGGATGAAGAGGACGGCGAACAGGATGCCCGAGGCGAGATATCCTAAATGGAGCGTCACGGCCGTCCAGTCGCCGACGGCCGTGCCGAGGGCGAACGTCGCCAGAATCGTGGCCCAGTAGAACAGCTCGCGTCGGAAAGTGACGATGCTGTGGATCGAGAGCGTTTTCTCGGTCGCGTACCACGCCACGAAGATGACGAGCAGCACGGCGGCGAAGAAGATGGCGGAGTCCTGGTAGGGCACGAGCAGCACGATGTGGATGACGTCGGCGACCATCGTGCCGAAGATCGCGACCATGACGACGGCCAGCCAGTAGACCCAGGCGATGTAGCGCCGCACTGCCAGCTGCAACACCAGCGCGACCACGAGCCCAACGGCTCCAATGGTGACCGCGATATATGGATTGATCTGATAGACCAGGAAGTCCGAAGTTGTCTCACCCATCCCGGTCGTCATCAATTTGATGATCCAGAAGAAGATGGTGACTTCCGGTACCTTGCGTGCGAGATACCACGCGCGCTGCCGGGTTTGCGCGGCGGTGCCGTGCGCGGCGACATCCGTATCGAGGTGTTGCGGTGAGATGGGTTTATCCATATCCTCCTGCTCTCATGCTTCCATGGACTCTCTGCGGCCAGTATATGCATCGTCGCATGAACGTCTCGTGAAAAAACGCCTGCGTCCTATTGTAGAGAAACGATAGTCAGCGTCAAGAATCACGCGGATAGTGGCACAAGCACATGGGGCAGGGGATGAGCGCGGGCGGCGCATCGACGCGCCAGCAGGTGCTACAGATGCGTGATCCGCACATCGCCCCAGGAGTCGCGCAGGTATTCGGCGGCGATGCGACGGTGGCAGTGCTCGGCCGACGCTTCGCTGCAGAGCAGTGCCGTGGGGATAGCGAACAGCTCGGGGTCGAGCCGTGTCTCGACGTGACGCTCGCGCAGCAGCGCGGAGAAGCGTCGTGAGTAGTCTGCCCAGTCGCCGTGCTGCTTGCGGTACTCTTCGAGCATCTCCTGGGTGGGCGTAAGCAGCGGCTCGTGCCAGTACTCGGCGCCCAGGATCGCGCGCAGAAAGTACGCCAGGTCGTCACGCTTCGAGAAGCCCGCGAGCTGCGACGTGTTGTTGAGGCGGATATCGACCAGCCGGCGAATCTGCGCTTGCCGGAGCAGCTCGAAGAACGCTTCGGCGGTCTTCTTGGTGAACCCAATTGTGTAGATCTCCACGCGTCTTCCTTTCGTGTCGCTCGGCGGCTGGCGCGGGATGGGAGCAGCCAGTACGCGTCCGGCCCCATTCTACTACGCGTGTGGGGCCTCATCCCCCCGACTCCCTTCCCCTCGCGAGGGGAAGGGGGAAGAAGACGCGCGTTGACATCCGCCACGAACGCTCGCCTCACGACCCCTCCCCTCCAAGGGGAGGGGACAGGGGGAGAGGTTCTGCCGGGCTGTGGAGCCTCGCCTCACGCGAGAGCACCCGAACGGGCGTCATATCACTGTCACAAGGCGAGCCTCGCCGGTGTTGGAGGGATGTAGACAGAAGACACCCCGGGGAACAGGACACGCCATGAACCAAGATCATTCCACAGGGACAGATACCGTGGCGACGGACTCGGACCGGCACCTGCTTGCCCGCCTGCGCCTCCACGATATGGCGTCCTTCGAGCAGCTCTTCCGGCGCTACTACGCTCCGGTGCGGGCGCTGCTGTATCGCCTGCTCGGTGATGCCGACGCGGCGGAGGACGTGACACAAGAGACGTTTCTCTCGCTGTACACGCATCCGCCACAGCTCCAGCAGGATGACGAGGCACTGCGTGCCTGGCTCTATCGTGTCGGGCTCAATCGCGGCTACAACGTGTTGCGGTCGCAGCGGCGCGCCGTGGCACGGTTGCCGAAGCTCTACACGCCCGAGCCGGAGCTCAACCCTGAGGCCGAGGCGATGCGTGCGGAGGAGCGGGCGCGGGTGCGTTCCGTGCTCGCCACGCTGCCCGAGCGCCAGGCCAAATTGCTCGTGCTCCGTCAGCAAGAGGGACTGAGTTATGCCGAGCTTGCCGCGATTCTCGAGGTCGCGCCCGGCTCCATCGGAACACTGCTGATACGCGCCGAGCGCGCGTTTGAGGTTGCCTGGCGCGCCACGGGCGCTGACCAGTCCGCATATCCCGCGAAGGGAGGGGATATCGTATGACTCACTATGCTGATTCCGCCACACTGCGGGCCTACCTCGACGGCGAACTGCCCGAGGCCGAGCGAGAGGAGATCGCGGACCATCTCGCCGGGTGCGAGACCTGCGCGGCGCGGCTCGACGAGGTGCGTGCGCTGGATGCCACCGTCGTGGGTGCATTCGTCGCGGCGGGCGAGGGCGCGACACCCTCAGCGGATGCTGCGTTCGCCCGGCTGCGCGAGAGTCTGCCACGCGATGCGCGTGAGGTGCGCGAGCGGGTCTCGCTGCCGTCCCATAGAGTCTCGCGGCGGCGTCCGGCGCTGGCGGGGCTGGGCATCGCGGCGGCGCTCGTGCTTGCCCTGATGCTGCCTAGCGTGCGCGGCGCGGCGGCGGCCTTCCTGCAAACCTTCCGCGCGAATTCGGTGATCTTCGTCTCGGTCAATCCAAACCGGGTGCAGCAGCTCCAGCATCTGCAGGTAGACCCGAACTCGCTGTTCCTCTCGAAGCCGCAGCGTGTCGGAGCCGCGCCAGCGCAGCAGCAGGTGAGCTCGCTCGGCGCCGCGAGCACGGCGACGGGCCTCACCGTGCAGGCGCCCAGGCTGTTGCCGCTGCCCGCGTCGACTACAACGTATACCGTGGAGGGGCAGAGCTCGTATACCATGCAGGTAAACGTGCAGACGCTGCAGGCGGCGCTCACCTCGCTCGGCGTAACCGACGTCACCATTCCGAGCCAGCTTGGCGAGCATCCCATCTCGATCACGCTGTCGCCGAGTGTGGAGCTGAAGTATGTCGGCGACGGGTATACCATGTCGCTGATCGAGGGCACCAGCCCGACGGTCTCGCTGCCCGACGGTGTGGACCTCTCACAACTTGGCAAGGCGGCGCTGGAGGTGTATGGCATGCCATCTCAGCAGGCCGACACACTCAGCAAGCAGATTGACTGGCGCTCGACGTTGGTCTTCCCCTTCCCGGTGGGAATGACTAGAATACAGCAGGTCAACATCAACGGCGCGCAGGGCGTGATGCTCAATGCACCCACCAGCGATACCTCGAATAATCGGACACGGAGCGAAGTCGTCTACTGGCAGAGCGGCACGCAGTTCTACGTGCTCCAGGTCGATGGCAACGCGGTCGGCGATACCGATGTGCTGGCGACGGCGTCCTCGGTGAAGTAAGTAGGACGCGAGCGGCTTCACCTCTCGCCGGCGCCGTTCTGGGGAGACCGACGTCGGGGTATGTGAAGCCGCTCGCGCTTGCACAGCGACGAATAGACAGGCCAATCAGTCCGAGGATGCGCGCGGACTATCTCGTGGGAGGCACCCGTGACCGAGCTGGCCATCGAGACCTCCGGACTGCGTAAAGAGTATGGCGCGAAAGTCGCCGTTGCCGACCTCACCCTGCAGGTGCCACGGGGTGAGGTGTTCGGCTTTCTCGGGCCGAACGGCGCGGGCAAGAGCACATCGGTGAAGATGCTGCTCGGCCTGGTGCGGCCGACCGGCGGGCGAGCGAGCGTGCTGGGCTTCCCGGCGGGCCACACGCCGACGCTCGCGCGCATCGGGTTTCTGCCCGAGCATTTCCGCTTTCATGAGTGGCTGACCGCGACCGAGTTGCTGCGCGTGCATGGGCGGCTCTTCAAGATGGATCCCGCCGTTTGCCGCAAGCGCACCGCCGAGGTGCTGGAGATGGTCGGGCTGAGCGACGCCGTCAACCGCCCGCTCGCGGGCTTCTCGAAGGGGATGCTACAGCGGATCGGGCTGGCGCAGGCGCTACTGCATAGCCCGGAGCTGGTGTTCTTCGACGAGCCGACCTCCGCGCTCGACCCCTTCGGTAGACGGCTCGTACGCACGGTTATCCAGCAGGTGAAGGCACAAGGCACGACGGTCTTCCTCAACTCGCATCTGCTCAGCGAGGTGGAGGTGACGTGCGACCGCGTGGCCTTCATCAAGGACGGCAGTGTGTTGCGGACGCTCGAGTTGCACGAGTTGAGCGACGAGTATCGCCACTACGAGCTGCGCGTCGATCGCGTCACCTCCGCGCTGCTAGAGGGCATCGCCCCACATGTGGTGGAGTGGCGCTTCCTCGACGGTGAGGAGGAGACGACCACTCCCGAGGGCGCGCGCGATGGCTGCGGCGAAGACTCGTGGCCGCGGACGCTCGAAATCGTGACCGACGAGGCGCGTGTGCCGCTGGTGGCGCGGGCGACCATCGACGTCGGCGCGCGGATGTACGCGTTGACGCCCAGGCGGACCTCGCTCGAACAGCTCTTTCTCGATATCGTGGGCACGGAGGACAGCGGCCAGTGAACGCCATCGGAACTCTCGCTTGGCTGACATTCCACGAGGCGCGGCGGCGCAGCATGGTGATCGTCGCGCTCGCCCTGGGAGCAGGCTTTCTGCTGCTCTTCGGCCTGGGCATGCACACGATCGTGCAAAACCAGGATCTGCGTGGGGGCGGCGCTGGCGTCAGCAGCATCACGCAGACGACCGTCTACAATCTGCTGACGGTCGCGGGACTCTACGTGGTCCACTTTCTGGCGATCATGCTGGCCATTGTCGCGACCGTCGACGCGGTCTCGGGCGAGATCGGCTCACACACGATTCAGTCGATCGTGACGAAGCCGCTGTACCGCTGGCAGGTGATCGCGGGCAAGTGGCTCGGCTACGTCGTGATGCTCGTGCTCTACACCGCGCTCCTGAGCATTGGCCTGCTGCTGGAGACATGGCTGATCGCGGGCTACATACCGCCGAACGTCGTAGCGGGCGTGTCGCTGATCTTGCTGCAGGTCGCGGTGCTGGTCTCGCTCTCGCTGCTCTTCGGCGTCTTCGTCTCGACGCTGACGAACGGCATCCTGCTCTTCATGCTGTATGGGCTGGCCTTCATCGGCTCGTGGATCGAGCAGATTGGCAGCTTCTTCCAAAGCTCCACCACGGCGCAGATCGGCGTGGTGTCGAGCCTGCTGTTGCCAGTCGAAGCCCTCTGGCGTCTCACTGCCTCGCTCATGCAGCCGCCCATCCTCAACAACTTCGGTGTCTCGCCGTTCAGCCTCGGCGCGGTGCCCAGCTCGGCGATGGTAATCTACGCCGGCGTCTACGTCGTCGGGCTGCTGCTGCTGGCGATGCGCGCCTTCAGCCTGCGCGACCTGTAGCGCATTTCCGTCGCTGGGCGTTCGCCACGCGCATGGGATAGACTGCGGCGAGAGGTGCGGGATGCTCGGGTGAGAATCGCTGTACGCTGCGAGTGGGTTGTTGGTCTCCGAGAATGTCGAGGGGTGTGGCGCTGGGCCACACGCGAATACGAAGGAGATGAGCACCATGTTTGCGCGCGTCACGACCGTTCAGATGCGGCCCGAGAAGTTGGACGAGGCAATCCAGCTCTATCACGATTCCGTGGTGCCAGCCGCACAGGCACAGAAGGGCTTTCGCAGCACATACCTGCTGACAGACCGGGCAACCGGCAGAGGCATGACAGTCACCTATTTTGAGACTGCCGAGGATATCGCGGCAAGCGAGGCCAATGGATATTACCAGGCACAGTTAGACAAGTTCGCACCGCTGTTCTCAGCGCCACCACAGCGCACGGTGTTCGAGGTGGGCGTCGAGGCGATGATTCCCGTAGGTGCGCAAGAGCGCAGGCAATAGCCGCGCGACCCGGCGTCTCGCACCTCTGAATCATCGCCGGGCATTGTGCTCGCGTGTCATCTCGACCCGGCGCCTGCGACGACGACCCCGATGGCACGCAGCGCGCCGACGGCGACGACGCCCACCGCGAGCAGCCCTACCGCGACGACACCGACGGCGATGAGTCCGACAGCCGCCACGCCCGCCGCGACCAGCCCGACGGCGACCAGCCCCAGCGTGACAATCCCCACCGAGACGACCCCCAGCGAGACGGCTCCGATGGCGACGACGCCAACCGCGATCACACCCTGCGCGATATCGCCGACAGCTAGCACACCGCGCGCTCGCGCTGGCCGGTAGCGCCCCCCCACCTGACGGCTGCCGAATGCGATGTGGACGAGCGGAACGCCTCCGACAGAACGCCGCGAGCGGTACTGTATCGCCATCGTTGTGCCTCCTGGGCATCGTCCGTTCAAGCAGTGCTCTGGTTCGTATTCGGCGGGAGGTTACGAGGCTGTCTGTCGTTCGGGCCCGCGCGTGAAGCTGGCCAGGATTCGGTAGAATGGACAAGGAAGCCGATTTCCCCGCTGCTCACCTGAGAACGAGACGGAAAAGGAGAGAAATGAGCGCACTCTATAACCGCTTCGCTGGTGAGAGTCTTGACCGGCTGGCCGCTCTGAGCGACGGCGTCTTCGCCTTCTCGATGACGGTACTCGCGCTGAACCTTGTCGTGCCCGCAAGTTCGGACGTCCACTCCGAACTCGGCCTGTTGCGCGCGCTGGGCGGACTGCTCCCACGTATCATCCCGTACGTGATGAGCTTTCTGACGCTCGGTATCTTCTGGGTCGGTCAGCAGACGCAGCTCACCAATCTCACTCGCAGCACCCGCGACCTCGCCTGGATACACCTCGGCTTCCTGCTCGCGGTCACGCTGATGCCGTTCTCGACAGCATTGCTCGCCGCATTCATCACCTATCGTCTGGCCCTCGGACTCTATTGGTTCAACATCCTGCTGCTCGGCGCCATGCTCTTCGCGTCGTTGGCGTATACAACACGCTCCGGGCTGATGAACGACGACGTGACCGCCGAGATGCGGTCGGTGATGTACCGGCGTATCATAGTCGCGCAGGCGCTGTATGCCGTTGGTGCGTTGCTCTGCGTCATCAATACGTATGTGAGCATCGCGGCCATCGTGCTCGTGCAGCTCAATTACGTCTTCGCGCCGCGCATCCGTGCACTGTATCGCCTGTAGCGAGCCCGCCGCGATACAATGCTCTCACGAGAAATGTGCGACTGATGAGCGAGGAGTGGGCGTGGATTCGATCGTCGAGGCGGTATCCTCTCACGCGCAGCGGCACCCGGAGCGCACCGCAATTCTTTTCGAGGGACAGGATCTCAGCTACGGGCAGCTTTTCGCGGCCGTCGAGCGCTTCGCGCGTGCCCTGGTCTCCTGGGGCGTGCGGCCGGGCGACCGCGTCGCGCTGATGTTGCACAACTCTCCCGAGTTCGTCGTCGCGTACTTGGGGACACATCTCGCGGGCGGCATCGTCGTGCTGGTCAACACCCAGTACCGGCAGACCGAGCTGGGCCACATTCTGGCCGACGCGGGCGTGCGACTATGCGTCACGTCGCCAGCGGGCGCGGATGAGCTGGTGCGACTCGTGACAGCGGAGCTTCCTCTGGAGGCGCTTGTAGTCGTGGGTGCGCCCGCGACTGTGGAGACACCTCCCACTCCGTCCCCGTTTCAGCGCATCGCGTACGACGAATTCCTCGCGCGGGAGGGTGGCGGCGAGCACCGTCCGCTTATGATGCCAGCCGCGGACGCTCCCGCCGTGCTCGGCTACACCTCGGGGACGACCGGGCGGGCGAAGGGCGCGCTACTGCTCCATCGCAACCTCACCGCGAACATCGCCGCGCTCACCGAGGCATGGCACTGGACGGAAGACGACCGCCTGTTGCTGACGCTGCCACTCTTCTACACGCACGGCCTGATGGTCGGCATGCACGGCACGCTCTGGACGGGCGCGAGCGTGGTGCTGCGGCGCGGATT
Organism: uncultured Ktedonobacterales bacterium; assembly: GCA_964427535.1. Lineage (GTDB taxonomy): Bacteria > Chloroflexota > Ktedonobacteria > Ktedonobacterales > JADMIN01 > CAYRVF01. Next base: position 63,932 of record CAYRVF010000006.1, on the reverse strand, counting down.
CGACGCGGCCGACGTGCTTGCCACCCTGCGCGGCGATCCGCGCATCAGCCTCTTCTTCGGCGTGCCCACGATGTATAGCCGGTTGCTCGCGGAGGCCGCGGTGCAGAGCGCGCCGCCGCCCGCGCTGCGGCTCTTCGTCTCCGGCTCGGCGCCGCTCAGCGCGCAGGTCTTCGCCGAGTTCGAGCGGGTGTTTGGGCAGCGCATCCTCGAACGCTACGGCATGACCGAGACGATCATGAACCTAACCAATCCCTACGATGGCGAGCGACGCGCGGGCACCGTCGGCGGGCCCTTCCCCGGACAGGAGGCGCGCGTGGTGGACGTGCGCTCGCGTCAGCCACTGCCAGCGGGCGAGGTCGGCGAGATCGAGGTGCGCGGCCCGCACGTCTTCGCAGGCTACTGGAACCGGCCGGAGGCGACGGCGGAGGCTTTCAGTGCCGACGGCTGGTTCAAGACGGGCGATCTCGGCTGGGTCAGCGCCGATGGCTACTACACCATCACCGGACGCGCGCGTGAGCTCATCATCAGCGGCGGCTACAACGTCTATCCGCGCGAGGTCGAAGACGTGCTGGCGGCGCACCCGGCGGTGTCGGAGGTCGCGGTGCTGGGCCTGCCCGACGCCGATCTCGGCGAGCAGGTGGTCGCGGTGATCGTGCCGAAGGACGGCGCACAGCCGGATGCCACAGAGATCATCGCCTTCTGCCGCGAGCGGCTCGCCAGCTACAAGAAGCCGCGCCGGGTGGTGTACGTCGAGTCGCTGCCACGCAACGCGCTAGGCAAAGTACAGAAGCATCTGCTTGCCCAGCGGCTGCGGGCATCGTGATGTTGTGGAGAGCACGCGACGGTGAGAGAGGGCCGCTCAGCGCTGCTCACCCGCGAATCGGCTGACGCGGAAGGTATCGAGCGGCATCTCGGGCTCTTCATTTAGCGCCAGCGCGGCGAGCAGGCGCCCGACGAGGATGCCCATCTTGAAGCCGTGCCCGGAGAACCCTGAGCCGAGAATCACCTCGGGATAGCTGGGGTGCCGGTCGAGGATGTAGTGCGCGTCGGGCGTCATGTCGATGCGGCAGCGATCGACGAGCGCGAGCGTGCCCCCCGTCGAAGACGGAATGACCCGCTCCATATACTCGCGCACGTTGGCGATGTTGTCCTCATCGGGCGGATAGGGCACGTTCGGGTCCGACTCGTTAGTGCCTCCCGAGGCAATCTTCCACCAGCCTGGACCCTGCAACGGCAGGCCATAGACCTCGGGCGTGTGGAACGCGGGCGTCAGGAAGACGGGGAACGCGCCCGCGCCGAACCGCTCGGCGGGCAAGCCGGAGAAGTAGAGCACCTGTTGGCGCAACACGCGCACCGGCAGATGCAGCTCGGGCACGACATCGTGAATCCAGGGGCCGGGCGTCACGACGATGCGGTCCGCGCGCAGTTGGGTGCCGTCCGTGAGGGTGACGCGCCCACGCCCCTCGCTCGCGCCGACGCGCTGCACGCGTGCGAGCTCGTACACCTCGCCGCCATGCGAGCGGATGCCCGCGACGAGCGCGCTCAGGCACTCCGAGACGTGCAGCATGCCGCCGAGCGGGTTGTAGGAGATGGCCGTGAACTCGTCCGGCACGAACTGCGGAAACCGCGCCGCGCACTCCTCCGCGCTGAGCCGGACGGCGGGGAGCTGCTCTGATTGCATCACCTCAAGCCCGGCGAGTGTCTCGCCGTCGTCTTCCCAGCCAAGCTGCAAGACGCCCGTCTCGGTGTAGAGGTGCTGGCCGGATGCGCGCGCCAGCTCATCCCAGAGCACCAGGCTGCGGGCCGCCATCCGCGTGTAGATCGCGTGTGGACCGTACTCGTGGCGAATCACGCGCGAGAGTCCGTGCGAGGAGGCCCACGCGTGGCCGATCGTCTCGCGTTCGAGCACCGTCACGCGGACATCGCGCTGAGCGAGGGCGTAGCCGGTGGCCAGCCCCATGACTCCGCCTCCGACGATCAGCACCGATGGCTGTGGCATAGCAGTGTCTCCTTGTAAGATGCGCCGAGTTGGACACGCGGAGAGCGAGCGGACTTCTCCGACGATCACGTATCCCCAATGTTCCCACACCGCCATCTGTATCGCAATGGGAAGAGGACCGCGTGGCACGAGACCACAGCACTGGACCGCTCAGGGTGCGTAGACCTGCCGCAGGAACTTCCACTGGCCGTTCGTTGCGGCGTCGATCGCGTACACGCTGAAGACCTTCTGGCCGGAGTTGTCGCCGTTCGCGTCGAATGAGATCCGCCCCGTTAGGCCGGTGTAATTGGTCTTCGCCACCTGCTCGCGCACCGCCGCGCGTGTGACGGCGTTCCCCGAGGCGATGACGTTCTTGATGGCCTGGATCTCGATCATCGCCGCGTCATATGCCTGGGCGCTGTAGGGGAGCAGCTCATTGTCGGGCTTACCGGCGACGAAGGCGGTGTAGGCGCCCTTGAACCGCGTCGCGGCCGTACTCGTCAGTGCGGAGATCTCAGGTGCCGCAACCGTGCCATAGGTGTTGTTCGCGCCGGCACCCGCCGTGCTTATCCACGAGGGGTCGTCCGCGATGCCGTCGCCGCCGACCATCGGGATGTTGCCGCCCGCCGAGACGAGATCGGCCTTGAGGGCGCCGCCGCCGCTAGACGACAGACCACCGAAGAAGACGACATCGGGGTGCTTGCCGATGATATCGGTCGCCACCGCCGGAAAGTTGGTGGTCTGGTTCGCGTCGATCTCCTGGCTGCCGACGATCGTGCCGCCGTCCGCCTGGAAGTTCTGCGTGAAGTAACCTGCTAGGCCCTTGCCGTACGTGGTCTTGTCGTCGATCACATAGGCGGTTTTGGTGTTGAGTTGCTGCGCGGCGATCAGCGCATCGACCTTGCCCTGCACGTCGTCGGTGGCCGGAATGCGGAAGTACGCCTCAGGCTTGCCAGCCGGATGCAGCTGCTCGAAGTTGATGCCGTTCGCGGCCGCGTACTGCGCCTTGGTCAGTCCGGGATTGGTGTTGGCCGGGCTGATCAAGACGAGGCCTGCGGAGCTCGCAACTGGAATCTCCAGCTTCGCGACACCACTGTTGAAAGGGCCGACAACCGCCATCACGTCTGCGTTGGAGACCAGTTGCTGGATGTTCGCCGCGCCGATCGAACCGTCCGGGCCGTTCGTGCCCTCATCGTTCATGTGAAGGGCGTCGAGCGTGTAGCCGTGGCCGAGGTCGTGGTGCTGCTGAATCGCCAGATCAACGCCATACTGCGTGGGCAAGCCGCCTGCCGCGTCGAGACCCGAGACGGGCAGGTCCGTGGCAATGAGGAGATGCCTGGGACCGCTGATGCTCGTGCTGATGTGCGTGTCACAGGCAGCCAGGAGACTTGTGGTCAGGGCTAGAGCCGCGCTCAAGAGGGTTGCTCCAGCACGAATGCGCGTGCGCATATCGCAATCGCCCCCTCTCTGTTTGATTTGGCCACCGCTAGCGTGGAGCTTCGCCGTTCCCTTCCCTGGGTGCCGGCGCCACTATCTGCGTGCCGTTGAGCTCAATCGATGCAGCAGCGCCACCGGCTCGGCGGCATGGAAGTGACGCAGGAGGGCGCCCTCTGGCAGAGAGGAGGCGATGCGGTCCGCCGCCGCGCGTGCCTCGGCGAGCAGCGCATCGTCACCCGCGAGGACGAGCAACGGCGCGGCGACGTGCAGGAAGAGCGGCAGATCGCCCATCGAGCGGGCGAGCGCGACGGCCTTCCGCAGATCACCGATCGCGTCCAGTGTGTGACCGAGCTTGTCAAGCGCTTGCGCGTGGGTACAGAGACCAAGCGCCTCGTACTTCACACGCCCGCGCAGGCGGCTGAGCGCGATGACTTCCTCTGCCCAGCGTACGGTGTCCTCATACTCGCCACGCACCAGGGCGATCTCGGCGCGCGCTTCGGCGAGGCGCATCTGCCACAGCCAGCGCTTATGGCTGTGGTCACCCGCGACGGCCTGGGCCAGCTCGTCGATCAGCCGATCGGCACGACCGGGTTCCTGCCGACGAGCGAAGTTCTGCACCAGATCGATCCCCGCGCTGATGGTGGCGTGCGGCCAATTCGCGGACCGGCTGGTATCGCGCGCCTCCTCAGAGAGCGCCTGCGCGGTGGCGTAATCGAAGGCCGCGAGATGCACGCCACCATGGATCGCGAGGCCGCGCGCCAGCCATTGGCGAGCCTCATACTCACGGGCGACACGCTCCCCGTCGGCAATGGCCTGGAGCCCCTCACCGTAGCGCCCGGTGACCGCGAGCGCGAGGCCGAGTGTGTGCAGCATGCTACCGGTGGTGGCCACGTTGTGTTGCTGGCGCGCCAGGTCGAGCGCCTGCCGCTCGCGCTCGATGGCGCGATCCAGGTCGCCCAGCCAGTACAGCACCACACCCGAGAACTCGACCCCGCCCGCGCCCCACTGTGTCTCGCGCAGGTGCTCGGAGCCAACTCGCGCGACCGACTGCTCGAAATGCCGCAAACTGCCCTGGAGATCTCCAACGAACACGTCGAGCACGCCAAGGGTGCTGATGGCGCTGGCTGCCAGGTCGTCGCGCCCAATCTCGTTTGCCAGCGCGAGCGCTTCGGTTGCGAGCCGGCGCGTATTGGCGTTCTCATCGAAGAGCCATTGGCGTATCTGTGCTAGGGCACTCGTCGCTTTGGCGCGCAGCTCACGCTGATCCGGCCCAAGCTCGTGCAAAGCGGTGGTGAGATCCGTATCGGCCGCTTTCCAGATGGAGAGCGCGTAGTATGCCAGGCCACGCCTCGCGCGCAGCTCCGCGGTCGGATGCTCCAGGCGCTCCGCAAACATAATAGCCTGGTCAAGCAACGTGATCTCTTCCCGGAAAGCGCCCGCCGCATGGGATATCTCCGCTGCTGGGAGCAGGTAGACGAGCGCCTTCTCCGCGTCGTTGCCACGGACAAACTGGTAGGCAAGCTCGGCCACACGCTGCTGGCGTTGGCGCTCTGGCAACCGCTCCAGCGCCTCGCCGGCAATGCGATGGAGTCGCTGTTTCCTTCGTGCGGGCAACGCCTCATACAGCGTCTGCAGGATGAGCACGTGTGAGAATGTGTAGCTCTCGTCGTCACTCTCGCGCACCAGATTCGCCGCCGTCGCTTCCTCCAGCGCCGCCTCGACCTCGTCTTCTGGCCGCGTGCGTAGGCCCGCGAAGTCGGCGAAGGTGAAGGTCTGCCCCAGAACGCTCGCCTCCCGCAGCGTTTGCCGGGCGGACTCGCTTAGGCGCGCGACCCGCTCGCCAATGACCGCGCGAACGTTGTCCGGCACGCGCAGCTCCACGAGCGCGCGCCGCTGCCAGCCGCCGTTCTGGCGATAGATGTCGCCGCGCTCGACCAGCGCCCGCAGCACCTCATGCGCGAAGAACGGATTACCCTCGGTGCGCTGATGCAGGAGCGCGGCGAAGTCCGGCGATATCGGGCCCTCGCCGAAGGCTGCCGCAATCAGGGCCGCCGTCCCGTTCTGCGAGAGCGGACGGAGGCCGATATGCTCGACGAGTTGTTCACGATGCAAGTCGCGCAGCAGCGTGTCGAGGATCTGCTGGCCGGGAGCGGCCTCATCACGATAGGTACCCAGCAGCAGCACACGCTCGGTACGTGTGTGGCGTGCCAGATGCACGAGCAGTGCGAGGCTGGCACTATCTGCCCAGTGGAGGTCGTCGAGCAGAAACGCGACCGGGTGTTCGCTGGCCAGCGCTCGCACGAATCCCGTGACCGACCAAAAGAGGCGCTGCTGCGCCATGGGGCTGTCCGATGAGAGGGCGGACGAGGGCCTGCTGGTCACCGCGAGCTGCAGCTCGGGCAGGAGCTGGACGACGTCGGGCCAGCGGTCCGGTAGCGCGGTACGCACCCACGACGGAGCGGACGCGTATGCGAGTGACAGGGCTTCCAGGAACGGATAGTACGTCACGGTGCGCTCAGGTTCGTAGCAGCGTCCCGGAGCGACCACGAACGCCTTGTCTCGCGCGATCACCGCGACCTCTTGCGCCAGCCGCGTCTTGCCAATGCCTGGTTCACCCGAGAGGAGCAGCAGGCGGCCAGCCCCACCAGTTACCGCCTCAAGAGCGGCCATCGCCTGCGCGAGCTCGTCCTCGCGGGAGACCAGCAGGCCAGTTGGCAGTGCTCCCACGAAGCCCGCGACGGGGAGCACGCCATCGGAACGCAGAGACGGAGACGGGACAGAGGAGGGCGGACGGCGGTGGGCAGCCGCCGTGAGGAGCTCGCGCTGGGGTGCCGCGAGCTGCAGCGCATCGGCGAGCAGGGCGACGGTGTCTTTGCGCGGCGCACGCCTGGCGCCACGTTCCAGAGCGCTGATGGCATCGGCGCTGAGACCGGCGCGCTCGGCCAGCTCTTCCTGTGTCAGCCCGGCGGCCATCCGGAATCGCCGCAGCAGGTCTTCAAACAGGGGTGATGCAAGCGGTGCCACGGTGCTGGTCCCCTTTCCACTCTGTTTGGCCGCAACCAACAGGAGCCAGGGTCCCGCCACGCCACATCCACGTCCCGCTTAACTTAGCCGCCATGATACCACTGCGGCTACCCCCCCATCAACGCGATGCTCGGTAATTGTGCGAGCGATTGTCGGAGGCGTTGTACGAGTTGTCGGTGGCCTGGATTCCTGTTGCCACGCACACTGGTCACAGATTGATGGCGTTTTCGAGGAGGGGTCCCACAGGGGCCACCGGAGCATCAGTTGTCGCGAGGGCGACAGGAAGGCAGATCCCCATGCGGACGATGCTGTATGACACGAAGGTGAAGCTGAACCGGATCGTGCTCGCTAGTCTTCTTGGCTTGCTGCTCGCGGTGAGTGGCCTCTCGGCCTGCGGGAGGACCGCGACGCAATTGGGGGCGGCCGCGCCGTCACAGTCACACTCCTCCGTTGTCGAGAGCAACGAGGCGGCACGTGCACTGGCCCGGAAGAGCGCCGCACCCAGCCCTGACACCACCGATGAGCTGACACGCGCGCTGGCCCGCCTTGGCATTGACCGCTAGACGTGTGTGCCAAGGCGCCAGCTCGACAGGCTTGTCCCGCAGTCCATTTGGTGGCTTCCCTGTTTTTCGCTCATCGCGCTGTGTGGCAGGAGCACATTGCCCCCCAGCGCTGACCGGCCCGCACCCCTCAAAAAGAATAGATGAGGGAGCGGATACCGGAACTGGCCGGCGCGAGATCGGCCAAACACGAGCGGGAAGCGGGGAAGCCATATGGTGCGTTCAGCGCTGCGATGGGTGTTCCGTCCACGAGTCGTGCTGCCGGTGGTGGTGGGCGGCGTGTTACTGATGGCGTTGCTGGCGATGGGGAATGTGCATGACGTGGCGGCGCAACTCGGCCGCTTCCAGCCGCGCTTCCTGGCGGCGTTCGTAGCGGTGCTGCTGGCGTATGAGGTCGTCCGCTGCCTGCAATGGGGCTTCCTGTTGCGCGCGCTGGGGATTCGCGTTCCGCCGCGAACACAGGTGCTCACGTATGTGACCGGCGAGGTGATGAAGTGCCTGCCAATCGGCAACTTCGTGCCGGACTACGTCTTGCGTCGTTCGCAGGGGACCGATTTCGGCCTGGCTTCCTCCGTGACGCTCGCCATCAACCTGCTGGAGGTGGCGCTCACGCTCCTCGGGCTGGTGGTGCTCGGCGTGCCTGCCTGGGGCTGGCTGCGGCCGCTCATCGTAGGCGGCCTCGCCGCGTTCGCGCTGCTCGTCTGGCTGTGCGTGCGCTGGCTCGCCTGGGTCCGCGCGAGGTCCGCCGCGACGAGCGCCTTGCACTTGCCCGCTCGGTTCGCAGGGCATCCGCGCGTGCGAGCCGCTCAGGAGGAGCTACGGCAGTTCCGCGCGGGCGGCGCGCAGGTGCTGCGACTACGCGTGCTGCTGCCCGCCGCACTGCTGAGCGCGACGTACCTCGCGCTGGGTGGGCTGGGGCTGGCAGTGCTCGCCTGGGGACTCGGACTCACGCAGGTGACGGTGGGCCAGGCGCTGACGGTGTACTGCTTCAGCCTCGCATTCGCCACCGTCATTCCGCTGCCGATGGATCTCGGCTCGACGGAACTGGGCGGTGTGGGCGTCTTCCTCGCGCTGGGGATCGGCGTCGGCAAGAGCGCCGCCGTGGGCGTGATGCTGCTCGACCGCACGCTCGCGCTCGGCTCCTCGTTCGCGCTGGCGCTGGTGGTGGGGCTGGTGCTCCAGTCTGAGCTTCGCGCGCAGGTGCGGTCTCTGGTACAGGCGCCTGCGCCTGCCACGCCACGGCCATGCCCATCGGCGTTGGAGGCCATCACGGTCACCTCGGCACTCAGCGCGTCATCTGAGGTCTCTGGTCCGGAACCGGCAGTCGGGCTGGAGACCGTCACCATGACCGTCTCGCTCCATGAGCTGGAGGATGACGAGGACACGCTGCTGGCGGGAGTGGGCGCACAAGACCCGCGTGTGCTGGGTCGCGGCTGGCTCCTGTGGAATGCTCGGCAGGATACCGCGGAGGAGACCGAGGGGAGCGAGGAGTGGAAGGAGACAGAGCCGACGCAGGTGTGTCGTGTCTCCTCTGCGCCCGCCGCGCGGCACTATGATCGCGATGGTCTTGATCGCCATCTCGCCGCCTAACTCGTGCCGTGAGGCACGTCGGCGCACGTGTATGGGACACGATGGGCGGCAAGCTGAGGTCAATGGAGAGGCGGCGGGTTGTCGGAGCGTGTGTGCTACGGAAGCGCTCAGCGGCACACACACAGGCCCTGAGGGTCGGCGTAACCCCTCAGGGCCTGTGCTGATACTGCCCACCACACTACGCGGATAACGGATAAAGGTACGGGCAGTATCGCTTCAATCGGAAGCACACGTCGGATGGAGCAGCCACCGGGCATATCCCACCCGATAGTGATGACGGTCTGCAGAAAATGTGCCATCAACGCCTCCGAGGAATACCCACGCGACTATCCGCTGAAGTAGCGCTACGGAGCGGCGGTGAGCAAGCGCGGGAACTGTGCCTGCACGAGCCTCCGGCCCAACATATCAAGCAACCGACATGCTGCGCGGAAGAGCAGGTGGAACTGAGTGGCCAAGCAGCGAGTGCGCTACGGCAGAGGTGGCTCGTCGGACTGTGCGGGTGGCGCGAGGCTGGCGCGATACTCCGTCGCGGGGTGCGGGCCGCCGGGGACGTCGGGAGGATACCACCACAGTCGCTGCACTGCGACCTGGCCCTCCTCGTCGAAGCGGATATCCCCGATGTTCGCGTCGCCCACGATATGCAGGTCGCCGTCCGACCACACACTCGCCCAGAGTTCGGGGTGCGCGATCGAGGTGTGGAGCAGGTGACTGAGGCTCGCGTCCAGCCGGTCGCGCAGCGGGTGCCCGTCGCCGAAGGTCGAGCGAGCCAACTCCAGGAGACGCTGCGTCACACTCACCGGGATGGGGTGCGGATGCTGACTCGACCCCAGCACTCGCGTCGCTTCGAGCGCAGCCTCTGTGTCGACATGTCCCTCACCGCTGAGCGCCGCCACCGTCTCGCGCACGTGGGTGTCGTGCGCCGCCCGCAACGCCTCCAGCGCCGCCCGAGGATTCACCGACTCATCCTCCGGTTCCGCGGGTGTGATCGGCTTGCATACGTCGCGCAGGTAGCGCAGCCGCATCCGTCGCGCTGGCGGCGCCTGGTCGAATGTGCGAGCGGGCCAGCCATGCGCCGGAAGGAGCAGCGCCGAGGGAAAGCGAAGCAGCGTCGCGGCACGCGGCATCGACCACCACACGGCGAGTGCGCCGCGCCTAACGGCACGTGTCGCCGCGGCAAGTGCGTCGGCGTTCGCCTGTGTCCCCTCATTCCAGGCGAGCAGATCAACCGGCGGCATGCGTCCCTGACTCAGCAGGTGGAATAGGTGCGGATACACCACCGTGAGCAACGCCTTCTGCACACCTGCGGCGGCATTCTTGCACGCGCTGGAAGTGAAGTTCACGATCATGGCCGAGCGCTGCGCTGTCCCCTGACCGCTCGTGCCGTCCGCCGCCTGCTCCCAGCATTCCATCGTCGAGCCGAAGCCGTAATGCACGTCGCCCGAGAGGATCACGACGCGCCCGAAGCGGGCCAGCCGCCGCATGAGTGCCTGGTAGGTGCGGCGGTTGAGCGACCACGACTCGCGGTCGTAGGCATAGTGGTCCAGGCTGAGCATCTGGATCTTCTCGACGATATCCACGCCCAGCACAGGGGTCTGCGCCACTAACAATGTCAGCCGCGTGTCGCCGGGGAGTGGGTCGCCGATCTGCTCCGCCATCGCCTCCTCTGAAAGCAGGCCGGGCGCCGCGTCTGGATGATCGTACACACGCCGCGTCCGCGCGTCGAGCACGTGCATGCGGTAGGCGGGCGTCTCCACCGTATAGTGCCAGCGCAGCGCGCGCTCGGTGCGCGGCAACGTGCCCCCGCCCGCGAACTCCTCAGGGATTCCCAGGTGCTCGGTGAGCAGGGCCGCGTCAGCATCGTCTTCCCCGTTGTCCGCATCACCTCGCCAGCGGTCCACGACATCCAGGAACGACCGGCCGTTTGGCCCCGCGAACTGCTCGGGATCGTTGCCCCAGGCCTGACAGAGCGCGTAGGCATACAGCGCGTTGCGGAGAATGCGCCGCCCAAGCGGACTGCCCAACACCCTGGCGCACCAGGCGCCGTCGAGATACCAGTCGTCGGTTACGTCGTGGTCGTCGCAGACCATATATGTCGGCACGTTCGCCAGCGCTCGCCGTACCCGTGGCAGCGTCTCGCGGAAGTCCGCCAGCTCGCGCATCTCCAGTTGCCAGCGGTCCTCTACCCGCTGCCGCTCGTCCGCGTCCGCTGGCCAGGTCAGCGGATAGGCCTGCCACATCTCCTCCATCGAGGGTAGCTCGGGCGGCCAGAGCACGTCGGACCAGGTGAAGAGGTACATCGCCAGATACTCGCCGCGTGTCAGCAGGTGGTTCTCGGGCGTCGAGGTCGTGAAGTTCGCGACGTCTCGTACCACAGTCGTCCGCTGGCCTGGCGCCATCACGTGCATGTCGGGTGGCACGCCAGGAAGCTGCTCTGCCCCGACCAGGGTCTGCGCCGCATCCATCAGGACGGGGAGCAACGGTGTCGCCACATCGTCGGCATAGATTTGGTCGCCGGTGAGGTAGAGTTGCTGCGGACGGGTGCGGAGATCGCTCGCCGATTTCGCGAGCACGAGGTCCACTGTCGCCAGCGCGTCTCTGCCCACCCCATGCGGCTTCCGGCATGACCCGTGGAAGATGCGTACTCGCTGGAGCGTGGTCGCGGAGGACGCAAACGACGGCAGGAGCATTCCTGGATAGACGAGCCGCTCGACCTCGCTGGCGGTCTCGGGGTCGCGCACGAGCACGCCCGGTGAGAGCAGGCTGGGAGCATCGCCGTCGCGTGCAACGCCCTGCCTGTACGCATCCTGGAAGAAGAGGTTATAGCAGTAAAGCCTGTCTGCCTCGACGGCGCCGCTCGCGTCCGCTGCCCGCGCCGTGACGGCTACTATGTGCAGCCCGTCGCTCAGCCGCACTGACTGCCGTGAACCGGCTAGCCTCGCTGTCCCGCGGCCCGTCGCCGCGTCCCACGGGTATACTCGCAGCGTCACGCGGCGCGGCTCACGCAGCGCCACCCAGACCGTGACCGATTCCGCGTCAACCCGACGGAGGATCGGACCCGCGAGGATGAGGGGCAGTCCCGCTGTTCGCTCAGCAAGTGAGATCCACGACATCGGTATGCTCCTCCCGCGGCGATTCGAGCGACTACGCCACGTCGCGCGCCTCGCCCGCACCCTGTTTAGCATGTAAGCTTCGCTTTTCGCAACTACGGGGCCTCGCGTGTCCGGTTGCGTCGCCGGCGGCTCCCATACGAGGCGCGCGACAGGCTAGCCGCTCTTCAGGTACAGTGTTCGTATGGGAGGCTCGCCCCAGCGCGTCTCTCTGGAATACGGTTTCTTCCGACTCGGTGTTTGGAAATGTGGGCAAGGGTGAAAGGGGCCATGGGTGGATACCGCGACACAAAGGCAGCTTCGACTAGCTGATGGGCGCTCAATTGATGTGCTGGAGAGCGGGCCGCCTGACGGTCAGGTCCTGGTGTTCCATCACGGTACCCCTGGCGCACGTGTGCCGATCCGGATGATGACAGATGCCGCGCACCGTCTGGGGCTGCGCTTCCTGACCACCTCGCGACCTGGCTATGGCGACTCCACGCGCCATGCGGGCCGCCGCGTGGTGGATGTCGTCGCCGACACGGCGGCCGTCCTGGACGTGATCGGGGCCGATCGGTGCCTCGTCGCGGGCTGGTCTGGCGGTGGCCCGCATGCGCTGGCGTGCGCCGCCCGGCTCGCCGACCGCGTCGACGCGGCCCTCATCATCGCGGGTGTGGCGCCCTACCCGGCTGAGGGGCTCGACTGGATGGCAGGAATGGGCGAGGAGAACGTGGTCGAGTTCGGCACAGCGATGCAGGGAGAGGCGGCGCTGCGACCGTATCTCGATAAGGAACGCGAGCAGCTCCGCGAGGCCACCGCGGCAGATGTTGTCACCGCCTTGAATACCATCCTTCCGCCGGTCGACCGGGCGGTGCTCACTGGTGCGGTGGGGGAGGACATGGCCGCTGGCTTTCGCGAGGCGATGCGCACCGGCGTGGACGGCTGGCTGGACGACGACCTGGCATTCGTAAAGCCATGGGGATTCTCACTCGGCGAGGTCGCCGTGCCGACCCTGTTGTGGCAGGGCTCCGTCGATCTGATGGTGCCGGCCGACCACGGCAGATGGCTGGCGGAGCGCATCCCGGGCGTCGTAGCGCACCTAGAAGCTGGCGAAGGGCATCTCTCGATTGGCATCGGCGCGATGGAGCGGATGCTGCGGGAGCTGATCGCAGCCGCCAGAGGCCGAAGCTGATCTGAAGCAAGGTCAGCGAGTCACGTATTGGCGCTGCGACTCGAACCCACGGCTTGCCGTTTACGACTTCGCGTGGGGCCGTCCTTAAGACGCCATCTGTACCCTCTCATGCCAGCTGAGAGCGGATGTCGGTATCGTGCTCGCGCGAGATGAGCCGGTGGATACCCCAGGGGGTACGGCACGCGTTACAGGTATGGCTGATACGGGAAGACGACGAGGATGCAGTGTGCACGGCTATGCTCAGCCAGACGAGGGCGGCCCAGTGAGGGGTTGAGCGAGCGTCAGGAGGGCCAGAGGATCGGCGAGGGATCAGAAGCCCAGTCGCCGCGCCTGAGAGACGACGCAGCTGTCGTCGTGCTTCCCCGCGTAGCCAAACTTGCCGCCACGCTTGAGGCTGCAATGGGGGCACGACTCGATCATCGTGACCGAGTCCCGGCACATACGCGCCTCGGCCATCCGCACGACGATCGGTCGCATCGCCTCGACCTTGGCCTCCAGCTCCTCCACGCGCAGACGGAGGGCATCCGTGGTATCCGCCAATTCCAGCTCTTTCATAGCACCTCCGGCTTTCATGTGATGGCGCCCGACGCCTCGGCGGTCCCCGCTACTCACTTCGCGAGCTAACGAACCGTGGCACCTTGCCGGCGAACGGCTTCTTGTGACAGTGGGGGCAGACGAGGTAGGTCTCGGTTTGGCTCGGGACACGCCTGAGGTCCAATAAGTCGCGCGCCACCCTGTCCGGCTCCGTGCGGCGCTGTAGGGTGAGCCGCACGAGGTGCTGGTCACAATACGGTCTCCCGCACCCGTCGCACGGTTGCGCGGCCGGCTGTCCGCACTCCTTGACGCTGCACGTCGCCGGCTCAGGGGCAGGTATCATATGCGCCGTCCTTTCAGCGTGCGCCCGGACGGCGAGGACGAGGATAGGGGCGCGCCGCCCCCACCGGATGCCGGACGCGTGGACGCCGCTCGCCAGCTATCGTGGCGGGCAGGGATTACCAGCGGCGTGTATGAGAATCGCTGTCACTCCTCGGACGGTCGCTGCGGGGCTGGGCCACGTTCACGCGGAGGGAACGGCCGTCCATCATGTGTCCATCGAGTTGGGCGATGGCGGTGGAGGCGGCGGCATCATCGGGCATCTGCACGAACCCGAAGCCCTTGGAGCGGGCAGTCTGCCGGTCCACTGCGACTGTGGCCTCAGTGACCTCGCCGTACGCGTTAAAGAGGGTGAGAAGCTGGTCGTCGGTCGTCGAGTACGGCAAACCGCCGACGTAGATGCGGGTGGCCATGAGGCCTCTCCTTCACGAGATGGGGGCCGCCTTCGAGTGGCGGCGCCAACGCAACACACGGACACAACACAGGCGGTCAATGTGCGCGTCACTCGGAGGATTCGTGGGGCGAGCGATGGGGGATGCTCTCCCAGAGGCCGCACAAACGCTGAGCGTGCATACGCGATCAACTGCGCCATTAGTGTACCACATCGCTTCACAAGACGAGACGCGTGACGAGATACGTGACGCCGGGCACGATGTTCTGGCCGTCGAGGTGGTTGTGGATCGCCAGCATAGAAGGCGCGCAGCCCGCGGGGCCCGAGCGCTACGTGTCGGCCCGGCCACTCCCAGGCCAGATGGCCCATACTGCCTCGACGCCCGCCGCCAGCCACCAGACGGCCTTGTCCGCTAAGGCGGCCCCCGGCTGGTAGGGTGCGGCGATCTCGACGACGAGATCGGGTACCACGCGCAGTATGTAGTCGGTCGCCGCGGTGGCGGCAAGAGCCACAGGCATGCGCGCGGCGCGCACGAAGGCGATGGCGGGGACCAGGACGGTATCCGGCTGGCCAGGCTGGCTCATCAGGAATCCCGTGTCCGGGAGCGTGACGCTGCCCAGGCGCATGTACGCGGCGAAGGTTGCCAGCGCCCAGAGCAGGTTGCTCGCGACTATGTCGTGGCGCAGCGTCGTGGGCGGGAGCCGCACCCGCCGTCCCGCCACGAGCTCGTAGCGCCAGTCGTCGTCGGGAAGCTCCATCAGCTCATCGGCGGACATCGGGCCAACATTCGGGACCAACTCGGCCCAGGTGGCGCCGCGCATGTATGTTAGCTGCGGCTTCGGAGACTGTCCTCTCAGGACGCGGCAGGAGCGGTTGCCTCGGCCGGTAGGTGGACTCACAGTGCAGGAGGGCGTGTTCCCCTCGCGCCCACCGAGCGCGTACAGCCTGGTCGGGCGCCGAAGGCGCGCGCAGGCGATAGACAGCAGGCGAGGCGCCGATCTCACAGGTGGCAGGCCAGTGTGCGCGAGACACGGCAGAGAGGGTATTGCGACCAGCCAGGCGGGACAAGGTGCCAGGTGTGTGCGGAGTGGGGGAATACCGGACGGGCGCCCACTGCTGGGACACCGTAGGGCGGTGAGTGAGGCAGCGGGGGATGGTGCGCCGTCGACGCCAGCGCGACCGGGGAGCACTCTTTCTGGAAACCACTATGGCACGTCTGCCTCGTGCGCGCTATGTACCGGGTGCCAGCGGCACAGGGAGCGCCAAGTGGCGCTGTCGGATGAGGCATCGCGTCAGCAGATGCATCGAGAAGTCTTGGCAAACACGCAGCTACGTCCCGAATCAGGCGCAAGACATCGTCTGGGTCGACGGCGCGTATACGGGTCTCGTCGTGGACGAAGAGTTTGAAATTGTTATCGAACTGGCTTCTGGCAAGCCAGATTTCGACTTGACTATTGGAAGAGCGTGCCCGTGCCCAGACATCCCGGGTGTTTGTCAACGCCTCTTCTAGCACATTTCGCCGATATGGCTGCATCGCATGCCTATTCTCAAGCCTGTCGCGGAGAGAGCTGCAGAGATGGCACAGGCGCATACGAAAGCGCCCCATTTTCGGAGTCGCCTATGTCAGCTGTTCTGTCACACCCATGGGGCGATGGGGTCGATCACGGCGACGAAGACGGTCGCCCCGGCTGAGAAGTCCAGGCCTGCATGGCGCGACGTGCAGCAACCAGTGCACCCGGGCAGTCCGCCCGAACAGCACCCATGGGCCTTTATAGGCATGCACAGGCCGCATGACGGTGCAGGCAAGGGTCTTGCTGGGCGCACGCCACGCGGCGCACTCACGCTCGAATGGCGGAGAACGCCTGCTCCAGATCGGCAAGCAGATCGTCGACGGTCTCCAGCCCGACGTTGAAGCGCACGAGCCGGTCGCCGTACGCGCGATACGTCCGTCGCAGATCGAAGTGTGGCATCACCAGGCTCGTCACCCCGCCCCAACTGTAGCCGATCTTGAACAGACTGAGACGATCGACAAAGCGGAGTATCGCGTCTGACGAAACTGCTGCAGCGAAGACGACGGAGAAGACGCTCGCAGAACCGCTGAAGTCGCGCTGCCAGAACTTGTGACCTGGGCATGTGGGAAGCGCTGGATGGAGCACCAAGTCGACCTCTGGCTGCTCGGCAAACCAGCGCGCCACCGCAAGCGTGGCATCCTCCAGCTGCTTCAGCCGGACCGCCAGGGTCTGCAGCCCTCGCAGCGCCAGACTGCAATCGTCGGGCGAAACGCCCATGCCGAGCAATTGATGCGCATCCCCAACGGCCTCGTACAGCGCAGGGTCTCGCACTGTGACAGAGCCGAGCAACAGATCGCTGTGCCCGCCGACGTACTTCGTCAGTGCCTGCATCGTGATGTCCGCGCCGTGGGCGAACGCGTCGAAGAGCACGCCGGCGGCATAGGTGTTGTCGATCGCCGTGACGACACCCGCGTGCCGGGCGGCAGCCGTGATGGCGGGCACATCTTGCACTTCCATCGTCACGGACCCTGGGCTCTCGCACCAGATCAACTGGGTCGTGTCGCGGATCAGCCTGCGGATCTCGCCGCCGGTCATTGGGTCGTAATACTCGGTGGTGATGCCCAGCCGTGCCAACATGCGGCCGGCCAGTGCCCGGTTTGGCCCGTAGGCGCTCTCAGGCACGAGCACATGGCCTCCCGTACGCACGCACGCGAAGTAGATGAGGGCAATCGCCGCCTGACCGCCGGGTGTCAGGAAGCAGTGCGTTCCGCCTTCGAGGTCTGCTAGACGCCCGGCAAGCTCGAAGCTCGTTGGTGTGCCATAGAGCCCGTAGCTGTAGGGGACGCGAGTCTGGTCCCAGTCATCGGTGACGTCGGTCGCGCTCTCGAAGAGCGTCGTCGAGCCCCGGTAGGTTGGTGTCACCAGCGAGCGAAAGCCTTCGGGAGCCGTCACTTGTGGGTGGATGAGCTTCGTGCGCCAATCCAAGTTCATACCTGCTCTCCTGTGCAATGCCTGCGGCACGGTCCGTCCAGTCCATCTCCCGGATCGAGGTGAACGCCCGTCTTTCTTCGCACAGAGTGAGCCTAAAGCGTGTAGCCTGTACGAGTGCCGCTCGCGACAGCGCATCTGCAGCCTACCAGGTGCCTGGAAGAAGGCAGTTGGAAGGCGACGAGTGCTCGCCGGCGTGGGCGTGTGAGGCCCTTTGGTAGAACAGCGCGTGTTCCGCTCCAGCGGAGATGTCGGCAGGGAGCAAACAGCCTTGACAACGGCTTCGGCCGGTTTTACC
Source organism: uncultured Ktedonobacterales bacterium (assembly GCA_964427535.1). Classification (GTDB taxonomy): domain Bacteria; phylum Chloroflexota; class Ktedonobacteria; order Ktedonobacterales; family JADMIN01; genus CAYRVF01. Next base: position 46,504 of record CAYRVF010000006.1, on the reverse strand, counting down.
ATTGCTTGAAACCGTTACCGTAACCGGAACCGGATGCTGACTCCTGACCCTCTGTTGACAGAGATGCACCACGGGACGTTCGTCGTCCTCACGACGGAGCACCCGGATTCTCTGCTAAAGGCGTATACCATGCCGGTCAAGTTCACCATACGTGACATCGCGCGGCTCGCCGGTGTGTCGACAACCACCGTCTCCCGGACGCTCAATCACAAGCCGGACGTTGATCCAGAGACACGTGAGCGCATTCTGCGCATCGTGAACGAACATCGCTACGTCCCGAGCGGGACTGCTTCCCGGCTGGCTGGCGGGCGGTCGCGGCTCTTCGGCGTGCTGGTGCCGTCGCTGACATGGCCGCTCATGCCGCATATCCTGCAGGGGATCGCTGAGGTGATCGAACAGACCGCCTACGAGCTCGTGCTGTATAGTATCAGCCATCGCACGGATCGCAGCGCGCTCATTGACCGGATCCTGGCAACCGAGCTCATCGACGGCCTGATCGCGGTCTACCCGGATGGCATTGCCCCAGTCGAATCCTCGGACGCCGTCGAGCGTGAGGCATCGAATCACCTGCTGGAGGTCTACGAGCAGGGCTTCCCCGTGGTCATTCTGGATGACCAACGGCTTCCCAGCCACGTCCCGTGGATCGGACCAGACAACCGCGTCGGTGCCTACGATGCGGTGCGGTACCTGCTGGGTCTCGGGCACCGGCGAATCGCGCACATCCAGGGCCCAGCACAATACCAGTGTTCCCATGACCGCCTCGCCGGGTACCGGCAGGCGCTCGAGGAAGCAGGTATCGCGTTCGATCCCGAGCTCGTCGCCCAGGGCGATTTCACGACTCCCGGTGGCCAGGCTGTTACCTTCCGCCTGCTCGACATGGAGGACCGCCCGACCGCCATCTTCGCCGGGAACGACCAGATGGCGTATGGCGTGCTGGAGGCGGCGCGCGCGGCGGGCCTCTGCGTGCCGGGCGATTTGGCGGTCGTCGGCTTCGACGACATCGCCCTCGTCGCACCCTTGCGGCCCACGCTTACGACCGTGCGGCAGCCCTTCCAGGAGATGGGCAAGCGCGCGGCGGAAACGCTGCTCGCGCTGGCCGAGATCGCGCATGATTTCGATGGTGGCTGGTATGACCAGGTCACCCACGCGGGTCATGCCCGCGCGGACCGCGATGCACTGCGCGCCGTGCATATTCAGCTCCCCACTGAGCTCATCGTCCGTGAATCGTCGGGGGGTCCGCTTCCCCAGCCGCGCCCGGACGTTCGCGTGAGTGCCGACTAGGTGGCCTCTCACGCGCGATAGGCCCGCACATCGTCCGGCGACTTTAGCAGAGAGGCTTGACAACCGAGCGGAGCCTCACTATACTCCCCGTAAACGGTTCCGGAAACGGTAACGGTAGCGCATTCGCAGAACGAAGGGGAGAGGAGGAACCGGCGTCTCGCGCTATCCCGTTCGGGTCGCTATGCATTCCCTCGCTTCGTTTTCCTGACGCACGTCCTCGCGGGCGCACAGGCCGATCAGCGCGCTGCCGCGAGGACATCCCTGCACCCGGCGCAGGCGGTACGACAGCTGGATCCTTGTCGTGATCCACTCATCCACTGTCAGGAGGTCTACCGTGCGGTACACGCACAAACGGGCATCACTTACCCTGGCGCTGATCCTTGGGCTCGTCACCATTTTGTCCGCGTGCAATACGTCTTCGTCGAGCGGCAATGGAGTCGTCCATCTCACCTTCTGGAGCTTCGATGCACCGGAGCAGAAGCAGGTGGATCTGTTCAATCAGACACATCCCAATATCCACGTCACCTATGATAGGGAGCCATCGGGCTTCGGCCAGTACTATCCGAAGGTGCTCGCTTCCGTGCGAGCCGGCACCGCGCCGGACGTCGCGCTCATCGAGTACCAGTACATCCCGACGATGGTCGCCAATGGCGCGTTGGTAGACATCTCGAAGTACGGCGCCAACAGCGTGCAGAGTCAGTTTGACCCCGCCGCCTGGGCGCTTTCCGGCGAAAACGGCGCCCAATACGGCTATCCGCAGGATACGGGTCCGATGGCGCTCTTCTACAACAAAGCCATCTTCCAGAGGGCCGGAATCGCGAATCCGCCTGCTACCTGGGACGAATTCGCGCAGGACGCCGCGAGGATCCACGCGCTCGGACCTGACTACTACATCACCGCCTTCCCGCCGCAGAGCACAGGCTGGTTCCAGGGCCTAGAGTGGCAAGCTGGCGTCCAGTGGTTCTCGATCGACACTGGCAAAAAGGCCTGGAAGGTGAGCATCAACAGCGCTGCCTCGAAGCAGGTCGCCGACTTCTGGCAGAACCTCCTCGACAAGGGCCTGGTCTCCACGGTCGCCGACTTCGGGAACGACTGGGCGGCAGGGCTCGATAAGGGGACGATCGCAGCCTGGCCATCGGCGGTCTGGGGCCAGGGCGTGATCCCCGGCGACGCGAAGACCCAATCCGGCAACTGGGCGGTCGCTGCACTGCCGCAGTGGACGGCGGGCGCGAGTACCACCGCAATGTGGGGCGGGTCGGCCATCTCGGTGATCTCCGGCACGAAACACCCGAAAGAGGCCAACGAGTTCGCCCAGTGGTATCTCACTAACCAGGGGAGCCTTCAGATCGGCGTACAGCAAATCGGCTGGTATCCGTCGAATATGCAAGCCCGTTCCACGGCGGTGAACTCCTCGGTTGCGTACTATGGCAACCAGGTGGTGGACCAGGTGTTCGTCAAGGAGACTGTCCAGTCTGGGTGGCTGTTCCCACCCGACCTCACCTCGGTGACGAACCTGCAAGGCGATGACTTCAGTACCGCCGTCACGAGCCATACGTCGTTGAGCGCCGCGCTCGACCAACTCCAGAATCAGGTCCTCAACGATCTCAAGGGCAATGGCATCAACGCGGAAGGCGCGTGACGGTGTGCTGTGGCTGTGAAGATGCACTCATCAGCGTGAGCGCTCCTTCACAACCACGGGCGGGAGGGGTGGCACGTCGCCCCTCCCACCTGCCTCTTGCCTCACAGAACGGTACCTCACACGCTAAGTGGTACCGGGCGCTGCTTCTTCATCTCCATTGGGCGTCTGTGGGCGCCCGCAATGATCCGCTTCGGGTGGCGCTCATGCGCAATCTACGACCCGCTGTGCGCCAGTCAGCACGAGCAGCACCGTGCGCTGCTTTGTCGGGAAGGACGGCCGTCAATGGAGCCGAAAACGATCGTTCACGCATCGCGGATGGCATCCGCGGGGAGCGCCGGGCAGCGCGGTCCGGCCATGCTATTTCGGCGGTTCTCGCGCCTGCTCGTTCCCTATCTGTTTGTGCTGCCGTTTCTCCTCCTCTTCGCCGCGTTTTTCGTCGCGCCCCTTCTGTATGCCTTCTCACAAAGTCTCTACTCGGAACATCGTAGCGGCCTGGGGTTCGGGCCGCCGCAAATTGAGTGGGCAGGTGCCGCGAACTACATCGCCGCGCTGCATGATCCGAACCTCTGGAGCGGATTCGGCCGAGTGCTGCTCTTCGGGGCCGTCCAAATCCCGATCATGATGATCGTCGCACTGGTGTTGGCGCTGCTGATGGATTCGGCGGTGATCCGCTTCCGGCACTTCTTCCGTCTTGCATTCTTCGTTCCGTATGCGGTTCCTATCGTGATTGCCGCCATTATGTGGGGATTCTTCTATAGTCCAACGTCCAGCCCAATCGTCCAGGCATTCACAGCCCTCCACCTGCCGGCACCGACCTTTCTCGGTCCATCCCAGACACTGTGGTCCATCGTGAATATCTCCACCTGGGAATTCACCGGCTACAACATGATCATCTTGTATTCGGCGCTTCAGGGCATTCCCCAGGAAATCTACGAGTCTGGCCGGCTGGACGGCCTCTCCGAAACGGGGATCGCGCTGCGGCTCAAGCTGCCCTTGATCGTGCCGGCTGTCATCATCGGAATGCTCTTCTCGATTGTTGGCACCCTGCAGTTGTTCAACGAGCCGACGGTCCTGAAAAACCTGACAAATTCAGCAATCACGACCTCGTACACGCCGAATATATTCGCGTATAACGTCGCGGTGGTCAACACCGATTTCAACTACGGCGGAGCCATCGCCGTGATCCTCGGCATCGTGACATGCATTTTCTCGTTTGGCTTCCTGCGCCTCACGCGCCGACAGCTAGGAGTCTGAAGATGGCAAACGCGCCACTCGTCGTGGACTCGCAACGGACCCAGAAAGGTGACAGCGCGCGGCGTCCGATAGGCATCCGCTCGTTCGCATCGAGAAGCCTCATGGCCTACGTCGTGCTCGTCGCGCTGACCGTCTATTGCCTCACACCGCTGTACTGGCTCATCCTCGCTGCTACGAAAGACAACACCGACCTGTTCGCGTCGTTTGGGCTCTGGTTCGCCCACTTCAATCTCTGGCAGAACCTGGTTGACACGTTCACGCATGACGGCGGCACCTACCCGCGCTGGCTCGTGAACACCGTCCTCTACGCCGGTGTGGGTGGCTTTTTCAGCATGCTCATCTCCGTCATGTGCGGCTACGCGCTGGCGAAGTATCGGTTCACCGGTCGCAATGCGATCTTCGGCCTGGTGTTGGGGGCGGTGCTGGTGCCCCAAACTACGCTTGCGCTGCCACTCTTCATGGTGCTGAGCAAGATCAACCTGACCAACACCTATTGGGCGGTGCTGCTCCCCTCGCTGCTCAGCCCGTTCGGTGTCTTCCTGGCACGCGTCTATGCGACAGATGCGGTCCCGAATGAGCTGTTGGACGCCGCTCGGGTGGATGGTGCGGGTGAGTTGCGGGTCTTCGCGCGCATAGCGATTCCGTTGCTCGCTCCAGGCATGGTCACCATCTTTCTGTTTCAGTTCGTCGCGATCTGGAACAGCTTCTTCCTCCCCTTGATTGTGCTCACCGATCCCAGCCTCTTCCCCGTCAACCTTGGGCTGGCGACCTGGAACTTCGATCCGGCGTCCCACGAGCTGCTCTACAGACTGATCGTGACCGGGTCCTTCATCGCCGTGCTGCCCCTCATCGGAATGTTCCTGTTCCTGCAGCGCTACTGGCGTGCCGGCCTGGCTTTCGGCAGCGTGACCGGCTAGCCTGGGCGACCCGCGCGCAGCGAGCGGCACACGGACGACCAGTGGCAGACACCACCTGGAAGGGAACGATCATGACCTTTCCCCGCGATTTTCTCTGGGGCGCGGCGACCTCAGCCTATCAGATCGAAGGCGCGGCGCACGAAGATGGCCGCGGCCCATCGACCTGGGACCGGTTCGCGGCGCTCCCCGGACGTACACGGAACGGCGAGACCGGCGACGTCGCCATCGACCACTATCACCACATGGAGCAAGACGTCGCGCTCATGGCCAGCCTCGGCCTGAATGCCTATCGCTTCTCCATCGCCTGGCCGCGTATCCTGCCGGAGGGGACAGGGCGGGTCAACCCCGCTGGGCTCGCGTTCTACGATCGCCTGGTCGATTGCCTGCTCGCGCATGGCATCGAGCCGGTCGCGACCCTCTATCACTGGGATCTGCCGCTCGCCCTCTATGAGCGCGGCGGCTGGCGAAACCGCGATACCGCCTGGGCCTTCGCGGACTATGCGGAGCTCGTCGCGGGGCGCCTCGGCGACCGGATTCGCTGGTGGGTGACCCAGAACGAGCCCTGGTGCAGCGCCTACTTGGGCTACGTCGAGGGACTGCACGCGCCAGGCATTCGCGGCGATGTCCAGGCGGCGGTAGACGTGGGACATCACCTGTTGCTGTCACATGGCCTCGCCGTCCCACGGATTCGTGCAGCGGCGAAGGGGGGCGCGCGTGTGGGCATCGCGCTCAATCTGTTCCCCATCTTCGCAGGTGATGCGCGCGGCGAGACCCTCCGCGCGGTCGAGCGCGCCCATCGATTTCACAACCGGTGGTTTCTCGATCCGGTCTCGCGGGGCGAGTATGCTCCCGGCCTCTTCGAAGATCTGGGGGTCGCGCCTCCACCTATCCAGGATGGCGACCTCGAGATCATCAGCGAGCCCACCGACTTCCTTGGCGTCAACTACTACAATCGGTGGATCGTGCGGGCGAAACCTCAGCTCGACGGCGCGCGCGATCGTGTTCCAGCGGGTTTAGAGTATATGCCCGGTCCTCCAGGCGCTACCATCACGACGATGGGCTGGGAGGTGTTTCCCCATGGCCTCAATCTCATTCTGGAGGAGATCACGCGCACCTGCCATGTCTCCTCGATCCTCATCACCGAGAACGGCGCATCGTTCGAAGACACGTGGAACGGCAACGGCCGCGTGAGCGATCCGCGCCGTGTGGCCTATTTGCGCGAACACCTGGAGGCGGTCGGCACTGCCGTGGCACATGGTGTGCCTGTCGCCGGCTACTTCGTCTGGTCGCTGTTCGACAACTTTGAATGGGATAGGGGCTACAGTCAACGGTTCGGCGTGGTCTACGTGGACTACGCAACCCAGCGGCGCATTGTGAAAGACAGCGGCCTCTGGTATGCCGGTTTCATCGCCGACCAGCGCGCCTGTCACACACGCTGAGCTGACAGGCGCGCCGAGTCGGTGGGGTGGGAGATGGCGGTATCCGGGGAGGAAGAGGGAATCTATGGCTGAGGTCCGAGTTGACCATGTCACCAAGTCCTATGCGGAGCGGGTACCGGTGATCCGAGATCTCAGCCTGCATGTCCGCGATCACGAATTTTTGGTGCTCGTCGGCCCGTCGGGGTGTGGCAAGAGCACCGTGCTCCGTATGATCGCGGGCCTGGAGGACATCACCGACGGCACGATCTTCATCGGCGATCGACCAGTCAACGACGTCGCGCCCAAGGACCGTGATATCGCGATGGTCTTTCAGAACTACGCGCTCTACCCGCACATGAGCGTCCGCGACAATATGGCCTTTGCCCTCCGGCTGCGGCGGGTCCCCAACGGCGAGGCCGACCAGCGCGTGCGCCACGCGGGGCAGGTGCTTGGCATCTCGGAGGCATTCCAGCGCAAGCCTCGCGCGCTCTCTGGTGGTCAGCGGCAACGCGTCGCACTTGGCCGGGCGCTGGTCCGCGAACCGCACGTCTACCTGCTCGATGAGCCCCTCTCGAACCTGGATGCCAAGCTCCGCGTGCAGACGCGCACGGAAATCAGCCGGCTGCACCAGGCGACTGGGACGACCTTCGTCTACGTGACCCACGATCAGGTCGAGGCCATGACGATGGGCGACCGCATCGCCGTACTCAATGCCGGGGTGCTCCAACAGCTCGGGACGCCGCAGGAGGTCTACGACGCGCCCGCCAATCTCTTCGTGGCCGGCTTCATCGGCAGCCCGGCGATGAACTTCTTTCAAGCTCAACTGGTGCGTGGGGACGAGGGTGCCGAAGTCGCCATAGGCGACGGCGCGCGACGGATTACATTGAGGCTATACGGAAGGAAAGCGGATGCCGTGGCGAGATCTGCAACGGCGTCCGCGCGCCCGGTAGTCGTCGGCATCCGGCCAGAGGACATGCGTCTCGCGAACGAGGGTCAGCCTGACACGCTCTCGGGCATCGCCGAGGTCGTGGAACACCTGGGGAACGAGCAACTCCTGTATCTACACATGCCAGGGCAGTGGGCGCATGAGCAGGGAGCGTCGCGCACCTCGATCGCCCGCATTCCACCACATGCCCAGGTGCGGATAGGCGAGACCATCTCGCTGGCCGTCAACACCGCCCGGCTGCACATCTTTGATTCTATGACCACCGCGCGTGTCGCGTAAGAACTAGAACCGCGCACTTGCAGGCAGGGGGCGGAGCGGCGCGCGACATCAATCGCCTGGCGGTGCCAAGCTGCCAAACGGGGCAGAGCCTACAGCGGAAGAGAGGTTTGGCGGTGCGGAACACACGAAACTACCATGATGCAAGCATGCCGATGTCGGGGCGCGCTCGCGAGAGCACAGCGGCAGGTGCCGAGCATGGCGAGCGTGCAGATGACGAAATCACAGCAACGTGGCCGCCCACGCTCGGCCCTGTGCATCACGTTGACCAGCGCTGGCTACGCCGAATCAATCGGACACTCGTGTTCACCTGTGTCCGCGAGCACGGGCCAATCTCGCGCGTCAAACTCGCTGAGCAAACCAGCCTGTCGCGTACGACAGTGGGTGCAATCACCGCAGCGCTCTTGCAGGAGGGCGTCATTCGGGAAGGTGAGCGCGTGCCCGCGCCACCACATGGCGGGCGCCGCGCGGTGCTGCTGTACGCGATTGTGTCCACTGACGATGCTTTCCAGTGAGTGCTGCCGTGACAGATACAATCTAGGGCAGAGGCGTATGGGAGTCGAACCCGCCCTCGACGGAATGAAGGGACCGAGTGGTGGGAATTCGACTGAAACTGCTCGGAAGAGTGCCCCGTCACACCGGGCTTACACTACCTTACGTGGCGCTACCAACCATGATGTGCACACTTATGCACTGATTGTACTGTGTGTGAACGCCCTGCCGAACGATTGGCGTAGGAGATGGGCATAGTCTGCTTTGTGCTCGGGGTGAGCAACACGGCCTATGACACAACAGGACACAACAGCTGAGCTAGCGAGCTACAAATACCGCGTGCTAAAATGAAATAGCTGTCCTTCAATACCCCTTGGAGACAGAAGTAGCTCAGGGGTAGGGCAGCTGTTATGTGTTGGGCCTGGGGAGACAAAGCCCGAATATTCCTGGGGAGCCAGCGGTGGGATTCGAACCCACGGCCTGCTGTTTACGAAACAGCTGCTCTGCCCCTGAGCTACGCTGGCGGATGAGGGAGCAAACCTCATTTAGGGTACCCCAGTGGGTAGCGGAGTGTCAAGCGGCATGGGCGCTCTGGGAGCGGGGCTCACTCGTCGTCGAGCCAGCCCTGGTCTTGCAGTGCGAGGCGCGCCGCCGCCTGCTCCGCTTGTTGCTTGCTCGGGCCTTCGCCACGCGCTGGTGCCAGCTCGCCGATGACCACCTCGACGGTAAACGTCCGCTGGTGCGCCGGACCCGACTCGCTCACAGTGCGGTAGCGTGGCGTCACGCCGAGACGCGCCTGCGCGAGCTCTTGCAGCCGCGACTTAGCGTCTTTGACGCGCCGCTGTTGGATCGCGCCCTCCGCCTCTTCCGTGAGGAGCGGCGTGAGGAAGCGGCGGGCCTCCTCTAAACCGGCGTCGAGATAGAGCGCGCCGAGCACCGCCTCGAAGGTCGCCGCCAGCAGCGCGTCACGCTCGCGTCCGCTCTTCTGCTCCTCGCTGCGGGCCACGCGCACCGCCTCGCCGAGCGCATAGCGGCGCGCGAAACCCGCCAGCGCGGTACCTCGTACTAGCGCCGCCCGCAACTGGGTCAGCTCGCCCTCCGGAGCATGTGGAAACTGGCGGTAAAGCAATTCGGCGCTCACGAGGGCCAGCACGGCGTCGCCGAGGAATTCGAGGCGCTCGTTCGAGACGACGCCTGGGCCACCGTGCTCGTTCAGATACGAGCGGTGGGTGAGCGCATCGACGAGCAGACCCGGCTCGGCGAACGTGTGGTTGAGCGCCCGCTGAAGCTGCTCGAAGCGCTCCGGGTCGATGTCCGTGCTGGAGGCTTTTCTCGCCATCGGGTCCTTCACTCTACGCGCAGGCCGCCATCCGCGACGACCACGCCAACCTCCGCTGCGCTGACTCCCGCAGCCTCGAAGGCCGCGCGGGCCTGGTCGAGCGCGTCTGGCGCGACCGCCGCGAAGAGACCACCGGAGGTCTGAGGATCGAAGAGCAAGAGGCGGTCCACCGCGCCGACCGCATCGCCGTACGTCACGTGCGGCTCGACGGCTGACCTGTTGCGTGCCGTGCCGCCGGGTACCGCGCCCGCCTCAGCGTACGCCCGCGCACCGGGCAGCCAGGGAATCGCCGCGAGCGTGAAGCGCATGCCCACGCCGCTCTGCTCCGCCATCTCATAGGCGTGCCCGAGCAGGCCGAATCCGGTGATGTCAGTACAGGCATGCACGGCGTCCCCAAGACTCCGCAGCGCCCGTGAAGCGGGACCATTCAGGTTCATCATGCTGGCGATGGCGGCGGTGAGATGCTCCTCGCTGACCGTCTCGCGTTTGCCCGCCGTCGTGATCACCCCCGTACCGAGCGGCTTCGTCAGCACGAGCACGTCGCCCGGCCGCGCGCCGCCCTTGGTGAAGATGCGCCGCGGATGGACCGTCCCGATGGCGGCGAGCCCATATTTCGGCTCGTCGTCCGTCACCGAGTGGCCGCCCGCCACGACGGCCCCCGCCGCGCGCACAGTCTCTGCGCCCCCACGCAGGATTTCGGTGAGGATGGCCGGGTCGAGGTCGTCGGGGAAGGCGACGAGATTCAGGCAGAACAGCGGATCGCCGCCCATCGCGTAGATGTCGCTCAGCGCGTTGGCGGCCGCGATCGCACCAAAGGAGTAGGGATCGTCAACCACCGGCGGGAAGAAATCGGTGGTCGCGACGATGGCCTGCTCGTCGTTCAGACGGTAGACGGCGGCGTCGTCGGCATTGCCCAGACCGACCAGCAGGTCGGCGGGTACTCCGGCGGTGAAGGTGGCGGCGAGCGGACGCAACACGGCGTCCAGGGTCTCGATGCCCATCTTCGACGCTCAACCGGCGCAACTCGCGAGTGTCGTCAACCGCACCCGTCTCCCTGGAGCCATTCCGATTCCGCCTTCGCTCAGCACGTCCGCGCCCGGTCGCGTGTCTCGCCGACCATCCCGCGCTCGCCGTGCTGTCTCGTCTCGCTACACTTGTCTGGCCCGTCCCGTCTAGCATTCTACGGCGCGTGCCGGGCGGGCGTCAAAATGCCACACCATCGCGACCGAGAGCGTGTAGCTGGCGACGGCCTCTCAGGTGGCACACATGGGGTACACTGGCAGCGGACGGCGACGACCACGCTCCGCGAGAGCCCCGAGCAGGAGGACGCGACGACATGACGCGGTTTGACGACGACACCGCCCTGACCCAGGTAGGGAACGGCCAGTATATGGGCGAGGCTCCAGAGGGCTGGCGTGTCGGACGTGGTGTGAACGGTGGCTATCTGGCGGCCGTCACGCTGCGCGCGATGCTGCTGGCGCTCGACGATCCCACGCGTCATCCGCGCTCGCTGACGCTCCACTACCTGGAGCCGCTCGATGCCGGGCCATATACCGCTAGAGTCGTCGTCGAGCGCGCGGGACGCAGCTTCGCGACGGTCTCGGCGCGTCTGCTCCAAAACGGATACACCTGCGTTCTGGCGGCTGGGGCCTTCGCCACGCCCCGCCGCAGCGTCGAGCTCTCTGAACTGCGGATGCCAAACGTGACCCCGCCACCAGATGCCACACGGGGCGAGCGGTTCGCGGAGGCGCCGGCGTTCGCGGGAAACTATGATAATCACTGGGCGCTGGGCGATATGCCGTTCTCAGGCTCGGAGCATGCGCGTGCCGGTGGCTGGATGCGCCTCGCCGAGCCACGTGTAGCGGACGCGATCGCGGTGGCGGCCTTCACTGATGCCTGGGTGCCATCCATCTTTCCCCGGCTGACCGGACCCGCTGGTGTGCCGACCATCGACCTGACCATTCACTTCCGCGCCGACCTGCCGCTGCCGAACGCCCGGCCCGACGACTACTACCTCGGCGTCTTCTCCTCGCGGCTGGCTCGCAACGGCTTCTTCGAAGAGGATGGCGAGATCTGGAGCCGCAATGGCGTGCTCCTCGCGCAGTCGCGCCAACTCGCGCTGATGCCGCCTGAGAGGGATTGACACCCTTGGGGGCAGCACCTCTCCCCCTCCCCTCTAAAGGAAGAGGGGAGGGGGCGTGAGGCGAGGGGCCTTGCCTTCGGGCACGGATGGAATCCTCTCGCACATGCACGATGTAGTGGGGAAACGACGACACGGGCGGATGACGTTGGTGCCACCTGCCCGTGTTCGCGTGTGATGCTTGTGCCTCTGCTGAGCTATGCCTCGGCCTTGCCGTTGCGGCCCGGCAGTGCGGAGACAATCGCCTCCATCCGCTGCGGCGCCTGCGCGACGACTCCGCTGAGCACTTCGCGGGCGCGCGGGGCCTGCGTCGAATACTGGTCCGCGGCGACCTTCGCGACCTGGCCGCTGACGCGGCTGGCCTGCTGGGCGACGTTCTTGGCGACATCCGCGCCCTTCTGGGCATATGGGCCATACTGGTCAAGGACCTTCTTCGCCGCCTCACGGCCCTCGCGCCGCGAGAGCACCACACCAAGAGCGACGCCAGCCAGACCAACGACGACACCTGCCACCAGAGCAAATACCTGTCCGCGCTTCATTGTCCCCGTCCCTCCTCGAACGCTTCCTCGTTCGTGTCTATACGACCTATGCACAACGCACAGGCACGTTCAGCTAGCGCACAGACTGTGCCAAGCAGACTGACAGTCAGCCTGGCAAACGTGCGATCGAACACAGTTGTATACGAGCGACTCCAGCAGCACGTTACAGGCCAGCGCGTAGGTCAATTCTCATCTTTGGGCGGTGGAAATGCGTCCTCGCCGGCGGGTTCATCGGCGCCCGATGTATCCAGGCCGCGGGCGAGCGGATCAGAGTCGGAGTCCGGCGTTAGCTCGAAGCCGGCCAGCGAGGTCGTGACACGCAGCACCGTGCTCTGCGCCTCGAACTCGGGCGTCGCCGGTTGCGCCCCATCGTCGATGGGCACGAGGTCGGGCTTGGGCTTCGGCGGTCGTGGCGCCTTGCGCTCCAGCACCCAGCCCCCACGCTCCGACGAGGGTGGCAAGGCTGAGCGCTCGCGGCTCCAGCGCAGCGCCTGGGCGAACTCCAGCGCGTTGCCGTAGCGCTCCGAGGGATCGCGGCGCAGCGCCAGCAGGACGACCTCCTGCAGGGGCACGGGCACGTCGCGGCGATAGGCGGTCAGCGGCGGCGCGTCGGCGACCATGCGGCGCGAGGCAGCGGCGAGCGGAGAATCCGCCTCGAAGGGTAGCCTGCCGGTGAGCAGCTCGTAGAGCACGACCCCCAGCGCGTAGAGGTCGGCGGAGGGACCGCCCGGCTCTCCCAACACCTGCTCGGGCGAGAGGTAATCTGGCGTGCCGAGCACCTGCCCGGTCGTCGTGAGATTGGTGTACTCGCCGCCTACCTGTCGGGCGATGCCGAAGTCGGTGAGCTTGGTCAGCAGCTCCATCGGCGCGTCGAGCACCATGACGTTCTGCGGCTTGACGTCGCGATGGACGACGCCGAAGGCGTGCGCGGCGGCGAGGGCGGCGCAGAGCTGTTCGCCGATGCGCCAGACCCAGTCGTAGGGGAGTGGTCCGAGCCGCCGCACGAGCTCTTTGAGCGTCGAGCCGAAGACGTACTCCATCGCGAGGTAGGGCACCGGCCGGTCAGCGTCTTCTTCCCAGGTGGCGTGCGGCTGCGAAGGCAGCGGCAGCGTGTAGCCGAAATCGAGCACGCGCACGATGTGGGGATGCGAGAGCGTGGCGGCGAGATGCGCCTCGCGGCGAAAGCGCGCGGCGGCCTCGGGGATGAGCGGTCCGTTGGTGCGTAACACCTTGACGGCGACGACCTGTTCGGTATGCAGATCGAGGCAGCGATAGACGACGGCGGTGCCGCCAACGCCCACGCGCGCGAGCACGCGATAGCGGTCCGCGACCTGTGGGTTCGCGCTCGCCGCGTCGCTGCCTGGCGTTCCCGTCCCCATACGGCCTCCCGGTCTTCTCGCGCGCGCTCAGGCGCGAATGCAGGGAGTATTCTACCATACGTTCGGCGGTGCCCTCTGGCGCGGCATGACCCCGAGGATGGGGAGCTGGCGGCTGCTAGCGCAAGAAGACCTTGTGGTCGCGAATCATCAAGACCGCGAACACGAGTGCCACGAGCGTGTTGAGATACCCGATCAGCGAGACGACCAGGAAGAGCGGATCGTGCAGGGGGAGATCCTTCAGAAACGCTCCGGAGAGGTTGTGCAGCACGTAGAAGGCGAACTCGAGGACGAGGAATCCGAGGAGCAGCCATCCGCCGAGGCGCCGACCCTGGAGCGTGAAGACATAGCCGGCGAGAAACAAGAGGAACGTGAGCGCCAGGAGCACGACCCCCAACGGAGACGGAGCCGCGCCGTGGACGCCGTAGAAGTGGATGTAGTAGGGAATCTGCGCGACGTAGTTGAGCACGGTGATGGCACACAAGACATACAGGCCAATGCGCCAGGTGTCAGTGAAGCGGACCTCGGTGTTCATACATCCCTTTCGCTAACAAGCGGAGTGTTCGCCAGGACGTATCCTAGCGGGCAGTGGTCGCTCCGTCAAGCGATGGCACAGGCACCGTGTCTCTCAGTGCCTGTGCCTGCGAAATGAGGGCCGTCTGCTAGGGGGCGTGGTCACTTGCGTGTCAGCAGTGGATGCACCGCGGGCGGCAGTACGCGAAGACGCCCTACAGCCTTGCGAGTTTTTCTGGGTTGGCGATGACGCGAATCGCCTGGATCTGCCCCTGCTCCACCTCGATGGTCAGAACGGCGAAGACGTCACTGCCCGTACGGACGACCAGCGCCGTCTGGCCGTTGACCTCCTCCAGCTCGACACGCGCGTCCGCTGGCCAGAAGCGCCGCGTTCCCAGGCTAAAGCGCGCGACCGCATCACGCCCGTAAATCGGACGCAGCGCAGCTTGCCTGACATTCCCGCCTCCATCCGCCCAGAGTGTCACCGTTTCGGAAAGCAGGTGCATCAAGGGGGCCATCTCGCCGCCCCGCACCGCCTGATAGTATCCGTTGAGCAGTTGTTGATGGACGCGCGGAGAGGCCGGGAATCGTGGCCGTTGCTCCCGCAGATGCCGCTTTGCCCGACTGAACGAGCGGCGGCAGGCGGCTTCACTCTTGTCGAGCATCGTCGCGATCTCGGCGAATTCGTATGCGAAGACTTCGCGCAGCAGGAAGACCGCGCGCTCGAATGGTTGGAGCTGCTCCAGTAAGACCAGGAAGGCCAGTGAAACCGACTCCTCGAGCTCGACACGCTTCTCTGGATCGCCCACATCAGCACCATCAGCCGTCTCAGGGGTGAGGATCGGCTCCGGTAGCCAGGGACCGACATAGAGCTCACGCTTCCTGCGCGCGAGCTGGAGTTGATCCATACACAAGCGCGTCAGGATGGTCGTCAGATACGCTTTGAGCGAATGAATGCTCTCCGGAGGCGTTCGCTGGTAGCGCAGGTAGGTCTCCTGCACCATATCTTCGGCATCCATCGCGCTGCCGAGCATGCGGTAGGCAATGGAGAAGAGGTATGGCCGGTAGGTCTCGAAGGATTCCATGGGATTCCCTGCCTCACTTCCTCTCCAACTCAAACACGGGATGGCTGGCCGCCGCGTGCTCAAACTCCTCAAGCGAGGAGTCCGCGGTCACGCCGAAGTAGCGCGCGAAGGGGTTCCCGTCTCTGATGTCGTCCCGCAACACGAGGGTCGCTTCGTCTTTCGGGAGCTCCCTCGCCGTGACCGTCGCAGAACGACGCCCACGCGTAAGGGTCGCTTCTCCCGCCACCCGCAGATTACGCACCCAATTGACGACCCCAAACGGAGAGGCCAGGTATTGCTTCCCATTGCGCTCAATAATCACGAGCGGAACCGTACGCGGCTGCCCGCTTGTACGTCCGCGTATCGTGACCAGATACATGGGATATTTCCCGAACCCGACGAGCTTGAACCCCGCACGTGCCAGGGCGACTATCAGGATATTGGCTCCGCGCACAAAACGTGGCGCTCTATCTGACCTTGTCATACGTTCCTGCCTCGTCCCGATGGAGAGCGGTGGTCGTGGTCGTGGTCGTGCTCGCGTGAGACTCGATGCCGTTCGAGGCGGTTGGCTGGCGCTGGAATGCCTCTCCGCCAACGAACTGCAGCAGGTTCGGCCGCGCCGAGAACGTCGCCACCGCCACCGCCTTCCGGAGAAACCGGTCACTGGTGAGCTGCTGGAGCATGCAGTCCGCGAGATCCGCCCTGGAGGTAAATTGTCCGCGTATGGACGTTTCAGCCACACGATAGTCGGTGATGGAGTCCGTCTCAAAGAGACCAGAGGGACGGACAATGACCCACTCAAGCTGACTGTTCATCACCAGCGCTTCCATCTTCTGCATATCTTCATACGTGGTGCGCCCAAGCGTATTGATGATGATTGGCTTGAGAATCCTCTCAAAGAGGAAGCCACCGCCTGTGTCGTGGTAGCGTGTCCGCGGGTCGGTTGCGCTCGAACTCACGCAGACGAGGCGGCGAACGCCGTGCCGCGTCATGGCCTGCACGATCTGCGCGGTGCCTTGTGAATACACGGTGATCGGCTTGCGACTGAATGGCACGCCCAGGGTCGAGAGGACGGCATCCTGTCCGGCGATGGCGTGTTCAACCGATGCGAGATCGAACACGTCTGCACGCATCACCTGTAGTCGTTGGTGACGAAGAGGAAATGTCTCCGGATGACGTGTGACGGCCGTCACCGCGTGCCCTTCGGCAAGCGCCTGTTGCGTCAAGAGTTGCCCTGTCTTGCCATGTGCTCCAAAGACGGCGATATGCATCACATGCCCTCTCTTTGTTTGTATGGCTGCGCTATCGTCATGACCACCACAGTGTCGCGGTCACACATGAAGAGGGTTGACCGCGCCGTTTTGGGACAGACGTTGCTCTCGTCTTGCCCATGCCGGATATGTCGCATGCGCTTCGACACGCGTGGCGATGCGCTATCACGACGTCGTCTCCGCGGCCCATCCGATGGAGTACAATCGCGGTAGAGAGCACAAGGGGGAGCGTACTTCCCGCCATCCCTCGCGAGGCGGCGGGATCGGACACGTCAGGAGGTCCGACCATGACATCCCGCTCGCAATCCCCACGCGCCACCGCGCAGCTCGCCGCCGGGCGCACCGAGCTGCGGCTCACCTTGCTGGGTGAGTTCAGCATCTGGCTCGGTCAGCGACCGGTGCCGGAAGCGGCCTTCGCGCGCCGCAAGGCGCTGAGCCTGCTCAAGCTGCTGGCGCTACAACCTGGCTATCAGCTCCATCGCGAGCAGGTGATGGAGCACCTCTGGCCGGAGCTGACCCCGGATTCGGCTGCGACCCAACTCTACAAAGCGATCCACCAAGCGCGCAAGGCGCTCGCCGTCGCCGGGCCACCGGAGCCGCCCGATGCGCTGCTGCATCTGCGCGGCGATGTCCTTGGCCTGTCCGCTCCGGGCGGCGTCTCGACCGACCTCGCCGAGTTCGAGTCGCAAGCCCGCCAGGCGCTCACGACGCGAGATCTCGACCCGCTCCACCGGGCTGCCGGACGCTACACGGGCGACCTCCTGCCAGGCGACCTCTATGAGCCGTGGGTGGCCGAGCGACGCGAGACGCTGCGTGAGCGGTATATCGACCTGCTGGTGGAGCTGGGCGAGGCGTACCTGGAGGCAGGTGCTGTGGCCGATGCCGCCGAGGCGCTCCGCCAGGCCGTTGCCCGCGACGCGACACGCGAAGACGCACAGCGCGGCCTGATGCTGGCCTATGCGCGGCAGGGCAGCCGCGCCCGCGCGCTGCGGCAGTTTCGCATCTGCACGGAGGCCGTGGCGCGCGAGCTGGGCACGGACGTGTCGACCGAGACCGCAGCGCTGTATCACGACATTCTGGAGGAACGAGTGCAGCGCGCTGGGCTCCCCGGCAGCGGCCCCGCGACCGACCTCGCCATGTTGCCGCCGCTGATCGGGCGCCGGACGGAGCTGCGCGTCATCGGCGCCCTCCTCGATCGTCTCGCGCGGGGACGTGGCGCGGTCCTGGGGGTGGAAGGGGACGCGGGCATCGGCAAGACGCGGCTGGCGCAGGAGATCCAGCGGCTCGGCTGGCAGCGGCACTGGCATGTCCTCTTCGGCACCGCGCATGAGCAGGAGGGGCAGATGCCCTATATGCCGTTCGTCGAGGCGTTGCGCGGTACCCTCTGGCACGACCCTACCGGCGCGGAGCTCATCCCCGCAGAGCTGGCGGTCGCCATCCCGGAGATCTCGGCGTCGGTGCTGGTCAGTCTCCCCGACCGGCTGGCGGCCCAGCGCGCGCTCTTCGCGGGGGTGGCTCGCTTCCTGGCGGCGCGGGCACGCACGGCGCCGATCATCCTGGTCCTCGACGACCTGCACGCCGTTGACGCGGGCTCGCTCAAGCTCTTCTCGTACCTCGCGCGCGAGACGGCGACCCTGCCCCTGCTGCTGGTCGGCGGCTGGCGGCCCCACGAGCCCGGCGCGGCGCCCGCTCTGGCCGAGACCATCGCCAGCCTGGAGCGGGTGCAGATCCTGCAGCGGCTGCACCTGACCGCCCTCACCGCCGAGGAGCACCGCGCCCTGGTGTCGCAGGCGCTTGGGGCTGGCGATGTCAATCCTCAGCTTGCCGCCGCGCTCTATCGCCTCTCGGAAGGCAACGCGCTCTTCGCCAGGGAGATGGCGCGCCAGCTTGCTGCCGACGGCGGCATCGTCCAGGTGGAGGGCGCCTGGCGCTTCGCGGGCGACCCCGACCCAGCCGGCTCGCTAGCGATCACGGCTTCAGCAATCCCGCCGTCGCTGCACGCGCTGGCCCGGCACCGGATGGCGTCGCTCTCGCCGGCCGCCGGACAACTGCTCCAGCTGGCCGCCGTCGCCGGCCGCGATATCCCCTTGTCGCTGCTTGAGCGCGGAATGAAGGGTGGCGAGGAAGGTGGCTCCCTGCTCGATCTGGTGGACGAATTGCTCGCCGCCGGTGTGCTGACGGAGGTGGGTCTCACCTTCCGTTTCCCGCATCCGCTGCTGCGCGAGGCGGTGTATGAGCAACTCTCGCAGGCCCGGCGGGCGATGTTGCATGGTGTGGTCGCCGGCGTGCTGGAGACACTCCAGGCGGATGCGCCCGGGTCGACGCCGGTCGAGGCCATCGCCTTCCACTACCGGCAAGCGGGTGATACGCGGCGCGCCGTCCACTACCTGCTCCAGGCGGGGGCGCGTGCCGAAGCGGTCTACGACCATGACGGCGCGCTCAGCCGCTACGGCGAGGCGCTGGCGCTGCTGCAGCGCAGCCAGCACCGCGATCGAGCGCCGCTGCTCGCCGAGGTTCACGAGCGCACCGGCGACACCCACCGCGCCATTGGTGATGTGGCACGTGCTCACGAGCAGTATCTCCAGGCAGTGGAGGCCCTGGCCGGGCAGGAGGCGGAGGCGCCGTTCGAGCGCGGCCGTCGGTTCAACCTGTACCGTAAGATCGCCGTCGGCGCGATCCTGAATGTGGATATGCCGGTCGCGGCCGAACACCTGGCCCTGGCCCGCGCGCTCGGCGGAGCGGACGCGGCCGACGAAGCGCGGCTGCTGATCGCCGATGCCCTCTACGCCTGGTACGGACACCAGTATGACATGGCGCTCCAGCATGCCTCGCGGGCGCTGGTGATCGCCGAACGTGTGGGCGCGCGAGCGGAGATCAGCCAGGCCTATGAGATGCTCGCGATCGCGCACCTCCCACTGGGCCACTGGGAAGAGGGGCTGCGCTGCGAGCTGCGTTGGCAGACGTCGGGCTGGTCGCTCGACACTATGGTGGCCGTGGATGCACACCTGTGCCTGTACCTGCATGCGTTCCAGGGTGAGGAATCACTGCAGCACACGCGGCGATTCATCGAAACGCTCGCGCGGCAGTCGGCGACGGCCGGCAACCAGCACTGCCTGGCGGTCTGCCACTTCGTATTGGGGAACCTGGCGCTCCATCAAGGGCTCCCCGCCGCCGCCGCTGAGAACTTCGCGCGAGCGTTGGCGCTGCATGAGCAGATCGGCTCACAGGCCGGTGTGGCGTACACCCTGGCGCAGCAGGTCGAGCTGCTCACCGCAGCGGGCGTCTATGCACCTGCGGCCCGCCTCATCGAGCGAGGGATCGAGGCGGCGAGCCGGGCCTCCCTGCGCGACCACAGTCTGCGGCAGCTCTACGCGGCTGGCATCCGCAACCGCTCACAAGCGGGCAATGCGGGCGGCGCCACGGCGCTGATCGAGGCGGCCACAACGCACGCTGCCACCTGCCCGCCGTGCGCCGTCTGCGAGGTCGAGATCTGCGAGGCGCTGGCCACCTTCCACCTCATGGCCGGGGAGCCGGACGAGGCGTGGCGGTGCATCGAGCGGGCGCGGCAACTCTCCGGCTATGCGCAAAGCCGGCCCGGACGCGCCCGTCTGGCGCGTGTTCGCGGGCAGATCCATGCCGCGCGTGACGAGACAGCCGAGGCCGTGCGCTGCCTGCTGGAGGCCGCGGACCTGTTCGGTGCGGCTGGTGACCACTACGACCTGGCGCTAACCCTGCGGGCACTGGCCGCGCTGGAGGACGGACGGGACCGTACTGACGCGCATCGACAGGCCGAGGTGATACTCGCCCGCTATGTCGCGCCCTCGCTCGCCGCCGCCCTCGCTCGGGCCTGATGGCAGCCAGCGCGCACCCTCCCGCCCGCTCGATGTCGTCTCACGTCTCGCGGCTCCCCTCAGGCCCCACCGCATGGGAGGTTTCTGGGAAGCTTCTGGGAAGCTTCTGGGAAGCCGCACCGCCTATCCTTCTTTCGTGAGGTGCGGCGTGGCCGCGCCTGGGAGTCGGCGACATGCGGTCTGGGTGGCCGCGGAAGGAGGCACTGCGATGACGAAGTCTGGTGGCGACGTCAGGATGGATGCGCTGATCGCGACACGCGAGGTGGCCGGGCGACTCGATGACCCGACGATGCGGCTGGTCGAGGTGGACGTGGATACGTCGGCTTACGACGGCGGCCACATTCCGGGCGCCGTCGGGTGGAACTGGAAACGCGATCTCCAGCGGCACCCCGAGCGCAACATCCCGACGCCCGACGACTGGGAGGCGCTGCTCGGACGTTCTGGCATCGCCAACGACACCACCGTCGTGCTCTACGGTGACAACAACAACTGGTTCGCGGCCTTCGCCTACTGGCTCTTCAAACTCTATGGGCACAACGACGTGCGGCTGATGAACGGCGGGCGCAAGAAGTGGATGGACGAGGGCCGCGCGCTGACTGTCGAGTCGCCGGGCATTCCGGCGACTGTCTACCGGGTGCGGCGGATGGACACGGACCTGCGCGCCCTGCGCGACGAGGTGCGCGCGGCGCTCTCCGCCCCTTCCACCGCGCTGGTCGATGTGCGCAGCCCCGACGAGTACAGTGGTGAGCTGCTGGCGCCGGCCAACCTGCCGCAGGAGGGCGCCCAGCGCGGCGGGCACATCCCCAGCGCGCAGAACATCCCCTGGGCGACGGCCGTGGCCGAGGACGGCACGTTCAAGTCAGCAGACGAGCTGCGGATGATCTATGGCGGGAAGGGGGTCACGCCGGAGAAAGCGGTGATCGCGTACTGCCGCATCGGCGAGCGGAGTGCGCACACCTGGGTCGTGCTGCATGAGTTGCTGGGCTATCCGGATGTCCGCAACTACGACGGCTCGTGGACGGAGTGGGGCAGCCTGGTGGGCTCCCCGATCGAGGCTGGTGTGCCCGCCCAAGTGCGCGCCTAGCAGGTGCGCGCCTAGAGTGAGGGGGTTCGTGCCATGTATTTCCAGCAGTTTCTGAATCAGCTCCACGGCTGCGCGTCGTACCTCATCGCGTCTCGTCGCTCGTTCGAAGCGGTCATCGTCGACCCCGCGCTCGAGACGGAGCAGTACGAGTCGGTGCTGCGCCTGCGCGGCTATCGGTTGCGCTACGTGATCGACACGCACATCCACGCCGATCATGTCTCGGGCGCGCGCCAGCTTGCGGCCCAGTCTGGCGCGGAGCTGTGCCTTCACGAGACGGCGCGTACGAGCTACCCCTTCACGCCGCTGCACGACGGCCAGGAGTTCGAGCTCGGGCAGTTGCGCCTGCGCGTGCTGCACACGCCGGGTCACCGCCCCGAGTTGATCTCGATCCTGCTCGTCAACCCGCCGCGTAATTCGGAGCCAGCGATGGCGCTGACGGCCGATGCGTTGCTGGCCGGTGATGTGGGGCGCCCGGACTTCGGTGGCGGCGACGCCGAGGCGCAATACGAGAGTATCCAGCGCCTGCTCGCGCTGCCGGAGTGGGTGGCGGTCTTTCCTGGCCACTTCGAGGGGCCGTGCGGCAGGAGCATGTCGGGCCAGCCCGTCACGACGGTCGGCTACGAGCGCCTCTGCAATCCGCTGGCGCGGCTTGACCGTGCCGCGTTCATCTCCGACCTGACGTCCAGCGTGCCCCCGCGGCCGCTGAACATGATGGCTATCGAAGCGACGAATCGCGGCATGGCCGCTATGTCGTGGGCGATGCTCACCGATGCCCCGGACGTGCCACAGGTGGATGTCGTCGATTTGGAACGCCAGGCCCCGGACGCGCTCGTGCTGGACGTCCGCGAGCCGGAGGAATACGCCGGTGGACACGTGCCCGGCGCGGTCAATCTGCCGCAGGCCGAGCTTGCCGCGCGCCTGGACGAAGTGCCGCGTGACCGTCCGCTGCTGCTCGTGTGCCGCAGTGGCGCACGCTCGCAGCGCGCGGCGCAGTTCCTCCGGCAGGTGGGCTTTGAGCAGGTCATGAACGTGCGCGGTGGCACCGAGGCCTGGCAGAGGGCCGCCGTGATGGCTGGGCGCCACACGCCGGGCGCGTGAGGAGGGTCCCATGGCCACCGATCACGAGGTGACTCGGTCCGCACAATCCGGCGGCAGCGCGGTCGCGCTGGGCGCCGCTCACGATCCGCGCCTCGCCGCCGTCAGCGAGGTACCGTTTAACGCCGAGACTCTGCTGGCGCGCCACGTGGGGGTGGTCACACCCAACGCGGCATTCTACGTCCGCAACCACTTCGCCGTGCCGACCTGTGTGGCCGCGGAGTGGCGCCTGGCGGTCACTGGCGAGGTCGCGGCGCCGGTGGAGCTGACGTATGAGGAGCTGTGCGCGCTGCCGAGCCGCACGCTGCGGGTCACGCTGGAGTGCGCGGGCAACGGTCGCGCGGCGATGCGGCCACGGGCCGAGGGCGAGCAGTGGGGATATGGCGCGGCAAGCACGGCGGAGTGGACCGGCGTGCCCCTGCGGACTGTGCTGAAGGCGGCGGGCATGTCGCCCGAGGCGCGCGAGATCGTCGTCGAGGGCGCCGATCACGGCTACGTAGCCGCGGCGGACGGGGTGATTCCCTTCGCTCGCTGCCTGCCGCGTGAGCAGGCCCTCCACCCCGATACGCTGCTGGCATATGTGATGAACGGCGAACCGCTGCCGCCGGAGCACGGCTTCCCAGTGCGCCTCGTCGTCCCCGGCTGGTATGGGGTAGCAGCGGTGAAGTGGGTGGTGCGCATCGCGGCGATCGCGCAGCGCTTCCGTGGATTCTATCAGGTCGAGCGCTACATTCTGGTGCATCCGGAGGGCGGCGCGTCTGGCGCCACGCCGCTCACGAGGATCGCCGTGCGCTCGGTCATCACGACACCGGAGGCCGGTGCCACTCTGGCGCGCGGGCGCCATGTGCTGCGTGGGCTGGCCTGGTCGGGTATGGCACCGGTACGCCGAGTTGAGGTCAGCGTCGACGGCGGCGCGAGGTGGTGGCTCGCCGACTGGACCAGCGAGCCGTCTCGCTACGCATGGAGGTCGTGGCAGTACGTCTGGCACCCCGAGCGTCCCGGCGAGGTGACGTTGCGCAGCCGGGCATTCGACGAGGCCGGGAACGCCCAGCCTGCCGAATCAGTGTGGAACCGCCTCGGCTATGCCAATAACGCCATTCAGACCGTGTGCGTGTCGGTCGTGTGACGGTCGTGTGACAGGCAGACGGGGAGCCATGCGACATGTCGCGGAGGTCATGGCAAGGAAGGAGATCGAGATGTCGACGCACGAGGCTATCACCCGCTTCATGCGGGAGACGCAGACCTTTCTCGCCCGCGAGGGTGTGACCGAGCCGAGCGTGCGGCAGGTGGGTGAGCGCCTGGCGGAGCTGGTGCGGGAGCCGGGCCTCATCTTTGACGACAAGATGAGGCCGATGCACGACAGCGCGGCCACGTCGACGATCGTGGCGTCCCTCGGCGACGCTGCGCTCACACTGATGCTGGCCGAGTTCCCCGCCGCCGCGCCTACGCCCGTTCACGACCACGATTCGTGGGGGATCGCCTGTGTAGTGGCGGGCCATGATCGCTACATGCAGTGGGAGCGCATGGATGCGGGCGATAATCCCGGCCATGCGCGTCTGCGCCTCCTGTATGAGCGCGAGCTTGGGGTAGGCGACTACGTGGTATGGATGGCGCCGCCCCACGACATCCACTCGCAGCAAGGGATGGGTGGCACAGCGAAGGAGCTGGTGCTCTTTGGCAAGAATCCGATGCTGATACGGCGCCATTACTTCGATCTCGAAGCGGGCACCGTGCGCGAGGCTCTGCCGCAGTGAGCCTGCTCGGGAGTGTGGCGGCCGGAGAGGGAATCGTCTGGCCGCTCTTGATGAGCTTCCCTGCTAGACCGGTTCGACGTCGTCGGAGGCTACGTCGTCGGAGCAGGGACGCCCTTCGGCAACATAGCCGCGCCGCACCTGGACGACCCCGTACGCGGCGAAGACGAGCGCTGTGCCGCCCGCGACGAAGAAGGCGAGCTGTGTGCCGCCGCGCTCCGCCAATCCACCGGCGAGCAGCGCACCTAGCGGACTGGTGCCCGCGAAGATGTAGCTATACAGCCCGGCGACTCGCCCTTGCAGGTAGCCCGGCGTGTTGAGCTGCACGAGCGAGTTGGTGTTCGACGTGTACAGCGTGTAACAGACGCCCGTGGCCATCAGCAACACAATCGCGCCGAGGAGCGTCTTCTGCGGCGCCAGCAGCACCTCGCCAAGGCCGAATCCTGCCGCGCTGACCAGCAGAATGCGCCAGGTGGCCGTGGCGAAGGACGCCGAGATCAACGCGCCGATGAGAGCACCCGCCCCGAAACACGAAGTCAGCAGTCCGAAGACCTGCGCGCCTTGGCCGAGGGTGTTGCTCGCCACGAGGGGCAGCAGCACGGTAAAGTTAATGCTCGCGGTGCAGATGAAGAGGAACATCGTCAGCACGAGCAGCACTGTCGGCGTGCGCCAGACGTAGCGCAGTCCCTCGCCCGTGCTCCGTAGCACCGAGAGCTGCGGACGGCGCTCGATCGGGGTCA
Source organism: uncultured Ktedonobacterales bacterium (assembly GCA_964427535.1). GTDB lineage: Bacteria > Chloroflexota > Ktedonobacteria > Ktedonobacterales > JADMIN01 > CAYRVF01. The sequence continues at coordinate 21,518 of CAYRVF010000006.1, read as the reverse complement.
GGTCTTTGACGCGCATCAGCAGCAGCGCCACGATGACGGCGAAGTAGCTGACGGCGTCGATGCTGAAACAGATGCCCACGCCGAACGCCGCGATGAGGACGCCCGCGATACCGGGACCAATGATGCGCGTGGCATTTACCAGGCTCGAATTGAGCGCGATCGCGTTCGGCAGCTCCTCGCGTCCGACCATCTGCAGAATGAATGCCTGCCTGCTCGGATTGTTGAGCACGAGCGAGAGCCCGCGCAGTGCCGCGATAATGTACGCCTCCTGCACGGTGACGACGTGGAGCAGCGTGAGCACCGCCATCGCCGTGCTGCAGAGCGCGAGCACCGTCTGGGTGACGATGAGCGTGACGCGGTGATCGAGCCGGTCGGCGATGGCGCCGCCGAAGAGGCCCAGCACGGCATACGGCCCAAATTGCCAGAACGAGAGCACGCCAACGGCGAAGGCGGAGTGCGTCATCGTGAGCACCAGCCAGGCCATCGCCGCGCTTTGCAGCCAGGTGCCGGTCTGCGAAAGCAGTTGCCCGGCGAAATACAGACGGTAGTTGTAGTGGTGGCGCAGACTCGTAAAGGTGCGGCTACCCAACTGCAATCCGGTGGACGCGCGAAGCGAGATCCTCATTCGCCGCGCCTCACTAACTGCTGCAAGGGATCGATGGCGGCTGCGACGGCGGCAAGCTCCTCGGGTGAGAGGGTCTCGAGCCGGGTCGCCAGCCAGGCGGTGCGCCGCTCGCGGAGCGTCTGTAACGTCTGCTCGCCTCTGTCGGTGAGCCGCAACCCGACGCGCCGGCGGTCCGCAGGGTTGTCGCGACTGCGTTCGACCAGGCCCATCGCCTCCAGCCGGTCGAGGTGGCTGACAAGGGTGGGGGCGCTCATGTGCTCGTGGGTTGCGAGCTCGTTGACGCCGATGCCCGGCATGTGGTGGACCGTGCCGAGCAGGCTGGCCTGCGTGCTGGTGACGCCCAGCTCGTGCGCGTCGTCGCGCAGATAGCGGTGGATGCGCAGTAGCACCGGACGCAGCCGGTTCGCGATGGCCAGCGTGTCCGTCGGGTCGATCGCGTCCTGGGTGGCCGTCGTGAGCGGCTGGCGCGGGTCTGCCGGATCGTGAGGCGTGCCCATGCGCGCACCTCCTTTGCGGGTGGGGATGTCAAACTGCCTCTGGAGCGTTGCTGAAGAGACCGAGCGGGCAGGCAGGGGCGGCGGAGATCGTTCGTTTGTCTAACTATAGAGTACTCCAGCGAGATGCCTGTGTCTATGGCGGGGGGTGAGCGAAGCATGCCTTGCCCCCGTTCATAGGGGCAAGGCATGCCGGGCACGTCGCGGGCGACAAGGGCAACCGGAGCGGCGAGGGAGAGGCGTCGTATACTGGTGCCGAAGCCGGAGCGGAGTCGAACTTCCCGGACGAAGCGTATCCGCTGTACAAGGAGTGACCATGCAGACTGGCCAACCACCTGCCGCGCGTGTGGAGAATGTCCGCGAGACACACTTCGGCGTGACGGTCGACGATCCATACCGTTGGATGGAGCAGCAGCAGAGCGAGGAGACGCAGGCGTGGATGCGTGCCCAGGCCGACTATGCCCGCGAATACCTCGAGTCGCTGCCCGAGCGCGACGTCCTGCTGGCACGCATCTCGGAGCTGAGCGACGCCACTCCGGCGCTCTACGGGCTGCAGCTGCGCGGGACGCGGGTGTTCTATCTGCGGCGTGATCCTGGCGAGAACCTAGGCAAGCTGGTCACGCGTCCGCTGGATGGCGGCGCCGAGCGTGTGCTGCTCGACCCGAACACGCTGAGCGGCGAGGTGCATAGCGCCATAGACTATTATGAGGCGTCCTGGGATGGGCGCTACGTCGCGTATGGCATCTCTCAAGGTGGCTCGGAGGAGAGCGAGCTGCACGTGCTCGACGCGGAGACTGGTCAGCCGCTCGACATCGCCATCCCCCGCGCGATCTATGGCGCGGTCGTCTGGCTCGCCGATAGTCAGGTGTTCCTCTTTAATCGCTCGCCGCTCGCGGCAGAGGACGGCGGCGAGGCCAATCGCTACACCTCCAGCCGTATGTATCTGCACCGTCTGGGCACGCCCGTCGAACAGGATGTCGCCGTCTTCGGCATCGGCGTGCATCCGGGTGTCACGCTGGAGCCGGTGGATATTCCCTCGCTGCGGGTGACGCCGGAGAGCGTGTGGATGGTCGGCGTTGTGCAGCATGGCGACCAGAACGAGCGCACCATCTACGTCGCCCCGCTCGCGGATCTCGAACACCCGAGCGCCGCGCGCTGGACAAAGGTTGCCGACGTAGAAGACGGCGTGATCTCTGTCGACCTCGACGAGACGATGCTCTACCTGCTCTCGCACGCCGGAGCGCCGCGCTACCAGGTGCTCGCCACGCCGCTCGGCCAGCCGGATATCGCGTCGGCGCGGGTGATCGTGCCAGAGAGCCGCGCGGTGATCGAGGAGATAGCGGCCGCCGGGAAGACGCTGCTGGTGGTCGATCTCGACGGCGGCGTGAACCGGTTGCGCAAGGTACGCCTGGCGGAAGGAACGGCAGGCGCACCTGAGCCGATCGCGCTCCCCGTGGATGGCAGCCTAACGGCGCTCGCGACCTCACCTAGCTCGTCGGAGGCGCTGGTGCAGCTTACCTCGTGGACCGTCTCGCCGCGCATCTACCGGCTGGATATACGCCTCGGCCAGCTTGACGACACTGGATGGCAGCCTCCCTCTCAAGTGGATTTCAGCGGCGTAGAGGTGCGTGAGGTATTCGCGCCCGCGCCAGATGGTACGCGGATTCCCGTCTCGATTCTCACGCCGAAGGGTATCGCGCTCGACGGTTCGCGCCCGACCCTGCTCATGGGCTATGGGTCGTATGGCATCTCGTTGACACCGGGATTCCGCCCGACATGGCTGGCCTGGCTCGAACGTGGCGGCGTGCTGGCGGTGGCGCATATCCGCGGCGGAGGGGAGTACGGCGACGAGTGGCACAAGGCTGGCCAGAAGCTGAACAAGCAGAACACCATCGACGACTTCATCGCGGCGGCTGAGTATCTCGTGCGCGAGGGATATACCCGGCCGGAGCTGCTAGCTGGCGAAGGTGGCAGCGCGGGCGGCATCCCCAGCGGCGGCGCGCTGGTAAAGCGGCCCGATCTCTGGGCGGTCATGGTCATGAACGTGCCAGTCACGGACGCGCTGCGCTCCGAGTTCACCGAGAACGGCGTGCCGAACATTCTGGAGTTCGGCTCGGTCACGACGGAGGAGGGCTTCCGCGCGCTCCAGATCATCGACTCGTATCGGAAGGTGCGCGACGGCGTGGCGTATCCGGCGGTGCTGCTGACCACGGGGGCCAACGATCCCCGCGTCGAGCCGTGGATGGCGATGAAGATGGCGGCGCGGCTGCAAGCGGCGACATCGTCGGGGAGGCCGGTGCTGCTGCGGGTCGAGTACCAGGGCGGGCACGGCATGGGCTCGACGAAGCAGCAGGTCAACGCCGAGACGGCCGATACCTGGGCGTTTCTGCTGCGACAGTTTGGACGGTGAGGAACCTAACCCCCTACCCCCTTCCCTTGAGGGAAGGGGTCGCTGATTGGGCTAGTGTGGTGGATGGGGGCAGTTGAGTTGAGGTGAGGATGTGGGGGCCTCACCCCCGGCCCCTCTCCCGGCAGGGAGAGGGGAGATCGTAGAACGAGCACAGTGCCGGCAGGCAACGGCAGTCGCTCCCCCTTCCCCTCGCAAGGGGGAAGGGGATTGGGGGGATGAGGCCCTACCCGCGTTTTACATCGCGCAGGGCGAGGGGGAGCTCGTCGAGCAGATCGCTGGCGAGCAGGCCCGCATCGCCGATGCGCGCGCTCACTCGCAGGCCCGCGCGGCTGTGCAGGTAGACGGCGGCGCTGGCCGCGTCGAAGGGGAGCAGGCCCTGGGCCAGCAGTCCGCCGACCGTTCCCGAGAGCACGTCGCCGGTCCCCGCGCTTGCCATCGCCGGATTGCCCGGCCAGTTCGCGCGAAGCTGGCCTTCTGGCGAGGCGATGAGCGTGGTCGCGCCCTTCAGCACGACGACGAGACCCCACTTCGGCGCCGACTCGCGCGCGACATCCAGCCGGTCCGCGCCGCCGCCGGAGACCTTCTCGCCGCCGCGCAGCCGCGTCATCTCGCCGGGGTGCGGGGTGATCACCGTGTCGCGCGGCAGCCGCTCCCACCAGCGCTCCAGATGGGCGAGGTTGTTCAGGCCGTCGGCGTCGACGATCAGACACGGACGCTCGGCGTCGTCCATGCGCTGGATGCCCGCGAAGACGTGCTCCAGAAAGGCGCGTGTCTCGTCCGACTGGCCCAGCCCCGGGCCAATGACGGCGGCGCGGTAGCCAGCGAGCGCCCGCAGCAGTGACTGGGCGCGGTCCTCAGGCGAGGCGTGCTGCTCGTCGGGCAGCAGGGCGTAGGTCGCCTCGGTGAGCTTGGTGGCGTAGAACGGCGCGCGCTCGGCGGTTGTGGCGAAGGTCACGAGACCCGCGCCGATGCGTGCCGCCGCGGCCGTCGCCAGATACGCCGCGCCGATATAGAGCGAGGAGCCCGCGACGACCATCACTTTGCCGTACGTGCCTTTGTTGCTATCCAGCGGACGCGCGGGCAGCAGCGGGCGAAGCATCGGCGCATCTACCAGATCCATACCCGTCGAGATGGGCATGTCTGGCGGCAGGCCGATGTCTCCCACGGCCAGCTCGCCGACATACTCGGCGCCAGGGAAGAGCAGCAGGCCAACCTTGGGGAAGGCGAGCGTGACGGTGAGATCGGCAGGGAGCGTGCCTTCGTCGACCTCGCCGGTGTCGGCGTTGAGACCGCTGGGCAGATCGACGGCCAGCACGGCGAGCTCGGGCCTGCGCGCGCGTTCGTCGCGCACGAGGGCCAGCGCGGCGCGCATCAGCGGGTCGAGGGGACGCGAGTGGCCGGTGCCAAGAATCGCGTCGGCGACTACGTCGGCACGGGCGATGGCGGCGCGCAGGGGCCCGAGGTCGTCGCCGGTCGGCACAAGCGTCTCGCCGATTTCGAGACGCCGCTCGCGCCAGCTCCAGAGGGTGATGTGCGCGCCCCACTCGGCCAGGAAGCGTGCCATCACACGGCCGTCGCCGCCGTTGTTGCCTGGCCCGAGAAGCACCAGTACGTCGCAGCCCGTCACGTCGCCGCCGAGAAACGCGCGCAGATGCTCGGCCACGCTGCGCCCGGCGTGCTCCATCAGAATTGGCGACGTCAACCCGTACTCTTCGCCCGCGCGCCGCTCGATCTCGCGCATCTCATCAACCGTCACGACCTTCACGGCTCGGGCTCCTTTCCATCCAACACAGCGCCTCTGGAGGAAATGGTAGCAAGTCCTGGGCGCGTGCGCGAAGGCCTTTCCCCCAGGGTGTCTCTCCCCTTCTAGCAGACAGGGTTGGCTGGAGAGGAACTACCGCGGACTGGCGGGCTACCGTATCGTTCGCGCATGGAGTATGCTACTGCGCAACAGGTGTCCGGACGGGAAGAGCTGGCATGCGGTATGCTGCCTGTCTGGGGGCACTCGACGGGGAGTATGCTTCCCTCCGCATGCTCTTCTGCTCGGCGCGCCGATGTAGAGCGGCTCCCCGAGCACGCGCCCGCGCTTCTATGGAGACACGACATCTATGAACCTCCGCGATGACCGGAGCCCCGCCGGAGACCCGTCGGAGCGGCAATTTGTGCCGGCGGTGACCGATCTTGGCGATGCCGACGAGGACCTCTTGAGCACACCCCTCGCGGCAGTGCTCGATACACTTCCGGCGGCGGCGTTCCTGCATAACGCGGAGGGTCAGATCGTGCGCGCGAACGCGCAGGCGCGTATCCTGATCGCCCTCGATGCGCTCCCTGGAGTGAGCGCGCTCAGCCCAGACGAGTGGACGCCGTTGCTTGCCCCGCGCCGGCCGGATGGACGACCACTGCCGCGTGAGGAGTGGTATATCACCCGCCTGCTCGCCGGTGAGACGATCTCCATGGATGCCCCGTTGGAGGTGTGGGGGCGCATGTCTGATGGCAGCGAGCGTGTCGTGATCTTCACGGGAGCACCCGTCAGGGACGCCGACGGGCAGGTGATTGGCGCGCTCGCTCTGGCACGTGACGTCACGCACGAGCGACGCGACGAGCGCGAACGTACGCTCAACGCCGCCGAGCTTGTCGCCATGCTTGAGACGATCCCCGATGCCGTGGCCGTCTACTCGGCTGACGGACGGGTACTGCAGACGAATGCCGCCTACCGTGCGCTCTTCGCGCTCGACGCGCACGAGGACTTCTTCGCGCACACGGTCGCCGAGCGGCGCGAGATGCTCATGGTGCGCGACTCGGAGGGGCATCGGATTTCCGAGCAGTCGTCGGCATTCTCGCGCGTGCTGCGGGGCGAGACGCTCACCGGCGAGAGCGCGGTCGACCTGTGGGTACGCAATGCGCGCGGACGTGACGTATTGCTCAGCGTGACAGGCAGCCCGATTCGTGACGAGCACGGACGCGTCGAGAAGGCGGTGCTGGTTTACCGCGATGTGACCGAGCGCCGCCAGCTTGAGCATCAGCTCGCCGAACGGGCCACCGAGCTCGAAGCCATCTTCGAGAACATGTCGGACAGCGTAGTGGTGTATGACGCCGAGGGCCGCATTCGACGCTTCAACACGGCCGCGCGGAGCCTGTTCCAGCGTGCCGTAGAGACGGAGCAACACTCCCTTCCGCTCGGGGAGCGCGTGGGGCTGGGCGTCTTGCGCGATAGCTCTGGCAGCCCACTGCCCATCGAACGCACGCCCGCGTACCGGCTGCTGCATGGCGAGACGTTGCGGGATCTGCCCGAGCAGGATCTGCGCGTGGACCTGCTCGACGGGTCGCATCGCCGGCTGCGCGTTACCGGCGCGCCTCTGCTGGACGCGGACAGCCATGTCATCGGCGGCGTCGCGGTCTTCCGGGACGCGACGGAGCGCATCGCGCTCGAACGCCGCACGCGCGATGCGCTGGAAGCGCTGCTGGAGATGGCGCAGACGCTGGTGGACCTGCCCTCGGCAGTTGGCCAGGAGGCTGACGCCGTACGAGAGCCTTCTGACCGAGAGCCTTCTGACGAGGTAAGGCGCAACGCGATCGCGCACCGCATCGCCGTGCTGACATGCGGCGTGCTGGGCTGCACACGCGTGGGCGTGACAGCGGTGGACCCGGAGACGCAGATTATGCGGGCGATCGCCGTCGTGGGCCTGCCTCCCGATGTGGAGGCTCGCTGGTGGGACGAGCAGCGTGCACTCGAAGCGCAGGGTGTGCGGTTGGGCGATGGCGCCGATCCTGAGCAGATAGAGCGCTTCCGAGGCGGAGAAATCTTCGTCATCGACATGCGCGAGCCGCCCTACAACGAGCTGCCCAATCCCTACGGTGTGACGACTACACTGGCAGCGCCAATGCGGGTAGGCAATCAGATTGTCGGCATGCTCACGCTGGATTTTGGCGGATCACCACATGCCTTCACCATGGAAGAAATCGAGCTGGCGGGCGCGGTGGCGCAGCTTGGCGCGGTGGTGATTGAGCGTGAGCGGCTGCTGCGCGAGCGCGAAGAGGCGCGCGCAAGTGTGCTCGCACTGGCCGAGGCGAACCGGCGCATGGATGAATTCTTGAGTCTTGCCAGCCACGAACTGCTCACACCGCTGACGACCATTAAGGTGAACATCCAGTTGCTGGGCAGGCGTACCATCCGACTCGTCACTGACCCGGTGCCTGAGGAGACCTTGCGAGCCACGGCACAACAGCTCCACACGCTGATCGAGCGCACGGAGACGTCTGTCGTGCGGCAGGAGCGGCTGATCGACGAGCTGCTCGATACCTCACGCATCCAGCGTGGCAAGCTGGAGATGCGCCCCGAGCCCGCCGATCTGGCATCGATCGTCGTCGAGGCTGTCGACGAGCAGCGGCTACAACAGCCCGAGCGCACGATCGAGCTGGAGCGTCCACGCGGCTCCTTGCCGGTAATCGCGGATGCCATGCGCATCGGCCAGGTGATCTCGAATTATCTGACGAACGCGCTGAAGTACTCGCCGAGCGACTGCCCCGTGACGGTGGCGGTGCGTAAAGAAGGCAGGCATGCGCGTGTCGAGGTGCGCGATTCGGGACCGGGCATACCAGTGGAGGAACGCCCGCGCATCTGGGAGCGCTTCCATCGTGTGCCAGGCATTCAGGTCGTCTCCGGCTCGGGCGTTGGCCTGGGCCTGGGCCTCTATCTCAGCCGATCCATCGTGGAGCTGCACAACGGCCATGTCGGCGTCGAGAGCAATGAAGGTGGGGGTGCGGTCTTCTGGTTCACGCTGCCGCTCGCGCCGTCGAAGACGAAGAGAACTTAACCCCCAACCTCCTTCCCTCAAGGGATGGGGCCTGCGAATGAGCCGCGGTGGTGAAGCGGCAGCGTCCGCGACACCAGTGGCGAGCAGGCGGTTCGTTACTGTAGGGGCCAAGCATGCCTCGCCCGCACCTCGCCGAACGGCAGAACCTCTCCCCCTATCCCTTCCCTTCTCAGGGGAGGGGCCGTCGCAGGGGTGTATCAGTCACGGAGGGTACAATAGATGTAGAGGCGCCTCGTGTGTGTTGATGCGGGTAGAGATGGGGCGCGAGGCTTGGGCGGGCCATGGCTGAGTTGGGGGAGGCGTTTCAGATGGAGCAGCCGCCAGAGGCTGGCGCGGGCGCGACGCGTGTCGAGCCGCTGCCAGCAATGGATGCACTGCGCGAAGATGTGCATACCCTCGGCGATATCGTCGGCCAGGTGGTGCGCGAGCAGGCTGGCGAGCGAATCTTCGGACTCGTCGAGACGGTGCGGCTGGCGGCGATCGAGGCACGCGCGGAGGGGCGTGCGGATGTAGACCGCGAGCGCGCGCTGCTCGAGTGGGCAGAGGCGCAGAGCACAGCCGATCTGACGCTCATCGTCCGCGCATTCACGGTCTACTTCCACCTCATCAACGTGGCCGAACAGCATCATCGCGTGCGCCGCCTGTACGAGCGTGAACGGTCGGATGCGCCGCTACCAGAGTCGATCGAGGCGGCCGTCGCGCTGCTGCGCGAACGAGGGGTCACCGAGACCGAGATCTCGGCGCTGTTGCCCGTGCTGGTCGTGCGTCCTGTGTTTACCGCGCATCCGTCGGAGGTGCGCCGGCCGACGCTGCTGCAACATCTGGATCGCTGCATGGCGCTGCTCGTCGAGCACGACGTGTTCAAGGCAAATCCGCGCCGGCGCCGGGCCATTGCCGATGCGCTGCGAGCTGAGATCACTTTGCTGTGGCAAACGGCCGAGACACGCTCCGAGCGGCCCGGTGTGCTGGACGAGGTGCAGAGTGTCGTGCGGGTGCTCTCGGGCACGGTCTACGACGTGGCACCCCAGGCGCAGCGGACGCTGCTGACGGCGGTGCTCGGTGGAGAGCGTGCGCTGCCGCCCTCGCCAGAGGCACACCCGTTTCTGCGGCCTGGCTCGTGGGTCGGCGGCGACCGCGACGGCAACCCGTTCGTGACGCCTGACGTGACCGTGGCTGCCGCCCGGCTCGGCCGTACCGCCGTGCTGCGGCGCTATCACGACGACGTGCAGGCAATCGGACGCGATCTGAGCATCTCGCAGCGACTCGTCGGTGCGTCACCCCAGTTGCTGGCCTCGCTGGAGCGCGACCTCGCGGCGCTAGGCGCGCAGCCGGTGCCGCAGTGGGCCGATGAGCCGTATCGCCGCAAGTGCGGGTTGATTGCCGAGCGGCTGCGACGAACGGCGGAGGATGAGCCGGGTGGCTACTCCACGCCGGATGCGTTGCTCGCCGATCTGCGGCTGATGCGGACGAGCCTGCTGGCCCACCGGAGCGAGCGGGTCGCGGGCAGCGCGCTGTGGGATCTTGAGGTGCGCGTGCGGACCTTCGGCTTTAGCCTCTGCGAACTGGAGGTGCGGCAGCACGCGGCACGCTTCGCGGCGGCGGTGGGCGAGCTGCTGCAACTGCACGGAAGCGGCTCATACGCTGACCTGAGCGAGCACGAGCGGGCGGAGCTGCTTGAACGCTCCCTCGCGCTGTCGCCACTCGCCGTGCTCCCGGCGGCACTCTCGGCGGAGACGCGCCAGACGCTGGCCACCTTCCGCGCGATCGCCGCCATCCAGGATCGTCAGGGCGAGGCGGCGTGCCAGACAGTCATCATCTCGATGTGCCACGCGCCCTCGGATGTGCTGGCGGTGCTCGTGCTCGCCCGCGAGACGGGCCTGTTCTCGTGGGATGGGCCGGATGCGCCCTCCGAGACCTGCCGCGCGCGCATCGACATCGTGCCGCTCTTCGAGGAAGTGGAGGAGCTACGGTCCAGCGCCCGCGTGATGGAGGCGCTGCTGGTGAGCCCCGCGTACCGCGCGGCGCTGCGTGCGCGCGGCTGGCAGCAGCAGATCATGCTGGGATACTCCGATAGCAACAAGGACGCGGGCTACCTTGCCGCCACATGGGAGACCTATCGCGCGCAAGAATCGCTGGCCCGGATGGCACGTTCCGCTGGGTTGGGACTGGAGCTGTTTCACGGACGTGGCGGCGCCGTGGGGCGTGGCGGCGGGCCAATGGGGCGTGCGATTCTTGCCCGGCCGCCCGAGGCGCGGCTGCCCACGCTGAAAGTGACAGAGCAGGGTGAGGTGATCTTCGCGCGCTACAGTCATCCAGAAATCGCGGAGCGGCATTTCGAGCAGATGATCCACGCGCTGCTGCGCTCGGCGCTGGAGCCCGCCGAAGGCGACCCGCCCGACGAGTGGGTGCGGACAATGGAGCGGCTGGCGTCGCGCTCGCGGGAGGTGTATCAGCGGCACATCAAAAACGCACCCGAGTTTCTGCGGTACTTCCGTGAGGCCACGCCGTTTCCGGAGCTGGCGAGCCTCAACCTCGCCTCGCGGCCGGTCAGCCGGGGCGGCAGCCAGACGCTGACGCTCGCCGATCTACGCGCCATTCCCTGGGGCTTTAGCTGGACTCAGACGCGCGCGAACGTGCCCGGCTGGTTTGGGCTAGGCACCGCCATCGAAGAGGAAATCGCCGCGGGTGGGGTAGAGCGCCTCCGCGCGATGTATGCCGGATGGCGCTTCTTCGCGACCGCGATGGACAACGCCCAGCGCAGTCTCGGCATCGCCGACATGCCGACGGTGCGCCGGTACACAACGCTCGCCACCGATGGCTCCGCGCAGCTCGACCTGCTCGACGCCGAATACGCCCGAAGTGTGCGCGCGGTCCTGCGGGTGACGGGGCAGCAGACTCTGCTGGAGCGCTCCTCCGTGCTGGCGCGCTCGATTCGCCTGCGCAATCCCTATGTGGATGCGTTGCACGTCGCGCAGATCGCACTGCTACGGCGCTACCGCGCGCAGACGACGGGGGGGCAGGGCGAGGACGCGGCGCCGCTGCTCGACGCGATCCATCACAGCATCAACGGCATCGCGGCAGGGCTGCAAGAGACGGGCTAGTGAGCAGCGCCCGCAACGTGCTTCAACAGGGTGACTGACGCCTCGGCGCTGTGAGATTCGGCGATCATCGCGGCAAGACGGCGAGCGGCGGCGGCATAGGACGGCTCGCGCAGCACGGTAACGACCGCCGCACGGATGTCATCGGGCGTCGCGGCGTCGCCATCGAGCGCCAGTCCCGCGCCAAGCGCCGCGATCTGAGCCGCGATGCCGGGTTGGTCGGAGGTCAGATTGGGCAGGCAGATGACGGGGACCGCATGCGCGAGGGCTGCGGTGACGGTGCCGTGGCCGCCGTGCGTCACCACCGCCGCGACGGACGGCAAGACCTCCGCGTGCGGAACGCCTGGAATGACCACCGCGTTGTCAGGAATGGTCAGGCCAGATACGTTCGCACTACCCGCCGTGACGAGCACACGGACGGGCGTCTCGGCGAGCGCGACGAGCGTACGCTGGATGCGTGATGTCTGATCCCAGGCGTCGCCCGCGGAGAAGCTGACGAGCACCAGCGGATGGGTATCATCCGCCGCCCACGGCGCGCGCCAGCCCGAGTCGGGCATGCGCTCGAAGACCGGGCCGACATAGCGAAACGACTCCGGCGCCTGGTCAGCCAGGGGGTCTAGCACGCGCAGCGAGGCGCAGAGGGTGGGGAAGCGCGCCCAGACGTCCCATGCGTGAGCCACAGGCGCCAGGCCAGCCGATGCCCGCACCGCATTGATGGGGGCGAGCAAGAGCGTCTGCTCGAACGGACCATCGGGCGGCTCCAGCAGCCCCGGCGCGCTGTGGACGAGGACAGCGGTGTTCGCCCCCATCGATTCCGCCGCCGCGAGCACGCCAAACAGCAAACAATCGACGACCAGCACATCCGGAGACTCGCGCTCAACCGCGTCGCGCACATCCGCGAGGTGATCGGGCGTCGCCCACACGGTCGCGACCAGGGCGGCCATTACATCACCCTTTGGCGCCCTCTGGAGTGCCGACGAGGACCGCTCCATCGGCGTCAGCGGGAATCCCCGGGCAGCGAACCGCTCGCGCTGGCTGACATACCCTGCGAATGTGACCGAGTGACCGTGTTCTCGTAGAGCCTGGGCGATGCCGAGCGTGGGGACCTGATTACCAGAGCCAGGCCAGGTCACGAAGAGGAACCGTGCCACAGTGCGTCTCTCCTCTCAGGCATCGAGCGCCCCCGCTCGCTAGCATCCACTCGTTGACGGTCATATCCCGCTGGCAGAGCGCGAATTGTGCCGTGGCGGCGTCGCGCTCTGGTCTAAGTATACTGGTTCGAGGGGGCATGTCAGAGCCGGGCTAGCGCGCGGCAGGCACCGGGCTGGCGGCGGAAGGTGCCGGTTGTGTCGAGGCAGGCGCAGTCTTCACCCGGATGACCAGCAGCGCCACGACGGCCAGCGCGCAGCAGAGCGCCGCGGCGAGGTTGAGTGCGTTGAAGCTCTGGAGGATGGCCGATATCGCGCTGGCGTGGGCCGCCGCCGGTCCGGTGACGCGGAACTGACCGGCGCCAGCACGCAGCGACCCGCTGACCGTATGCTGCAGCGATTGGATGTAGACGCCGCCGAGTAGCGCGACCCCGAATGCGGTACCGACGTTGCGTGCCATACCAAGCGTCCCTGATGCTAATCCGACCTGGCTGGATGGCACGGCCGCGAGCATGGCAAGCTGCGCGCACGTGACAAACACCGGAATGCCCAAACCACGCAGCAAAAACACGGGCAAGAACGTGTTGAGGTAGGTGCTGTGCGCGGAGAGGAGAACGGCAACCGCGGCATACCCGAGCCCCATGACGCCCGCGCCGATTGCGGCCACCTGGCTCACCCGCGCGCCTGCCCACTGGCCGATGAGACCCGAAGCGGGAGTCAGCACCGCGATCAAGGCAGTGGCCGGTAGGAACGCGAGACCGCCTTGCAGCGGAGTAAGGCCCCACGTGTTCTGGAGGAAGAGACTCCAGTACGGCTGCGAGCCAAAGAGGGCCGCCGAGAAGAGCAAGAAGCTCACCGAGACCCCCACGAAGGCGCGATTACGAAAGACCGAGAGGTCGATGAGCGGCCACGGACTGCGCCGCTCAACGCGCACAAAGATGGCGAACAGCGCCAGCCCGCCGCCGACGAGCACGATGGTCCAGACGTCAAGCGCATTACGCGTCAACGCGAGCAGCAGGCCGAGGATCCCGAATGAGAGCAGCGCCAATCCCAGCCAATCGACGCGCTCGGCGCCAGTCGCGCCCCGGACATCTTGAACGAACAGCAGGGTCAGCGCGATGGCGAGCACGCCGATGGGGATATTGATAAAGAAGACCCAGCGCCAGGACGCGCTATTCACGAGCAGGCCACCGAGCAGCGGTCCGGCGACCAGCCCCAGCGACGAGATGCCACCGTAGACGCCGAGCGCCAGCCCACGCTGCCCCACAGGAAACGCGCGCGTGACGATGGCCAGCGTCGTCGGCGTCATGAGCGCGGCGCCAACGCCCTGCAGCACGCGGCAGACGATCAGCGCCAGCACGGACGGCGCAAGGCCACAGGCGAAGGATGCTACCACGAAGAGCGCGAGTCCGGCGAGATAGACCCGGCGATATCCCCACAGGTCGCCGAGGCGCCCGACGCCCATCGGCAAGACGCCGATCACGAGCACGTAGCCTGTCACGGTCCACGAGACGGTCGAGACGGCGGCGTGGAAGTCGCGGCCAATCGCGGGCAGAGCGACATTCACGATGAAGAGATCGACGTAGAGCATGAATAGCCCCAGGCACGCCGCGAGCAGGGCAAGCCACTTCGCGCGGTCTGGCAGCGGCTCGGGATGCGCGTTCTGAACTGAGTGATCGGGTGAGTCTGCATGAGGTGAGCGCATCGGAGGGCCTTTCACGTGGAGACGGCGTGCGGATGACTGTCCATGTGTGACACTGTAGCCCGACCTATAATAACTAGTCAAGATACTTTGATGGTTATGCGCGCGCTTCGTAAATGGCGTATTATTGGATGTGTGTTACCGGTGTATATAATATGGTAGTGATAGCGGTGTCTATGATGCGACATGAAGGATATATGGCGATGGCCCATCGGCAGACGACGCGGGCTCCCGGCGGCCTGGCGCTCGTGCAGGACCTGCTCAATACGCGATATGGTCAGCGGCAGCGGCTGCACGATGCCTGGCCCGATCGTGAGGAGATGCGGTCGTGGTTGGTCCAGCATGGCCTGATCACGGCAGATACACCAGTGTCGGACGGCGACTATCGGCGCGCGCTTACCGTGCGCGAGGCGCTGCGGCACATGCTGCAACGGGGCGACGCGGATAGCTCCACAGTCGCGGACGCACACGAGACGCTCAATCAGATGGCGCGTCATCTGCCGCTGATGGTGCAGTTCCCTTCGGCGTCGTCTGTGCTGCTGTCTCCCGAGAGCGCGGGTGTGGATGGCGTGCTCGCGCGTGTCTTCGGCGAGGTGTATGCCGCGATGCTGACGGGAACCTGGACGCGGCTCAAAATCTGCCGCAACACGGCCTGTGGGGGCGCGTTCTACGACACCTCGAAGAACCACTCCGGCGTGTGGTGCTCGATGGCGACGTGCGGCAACCGCATGCACGCCCGCGCCTACCGCCAGCAGCGGAAGCAGCGCTCGGCGGATCTATAGCAAGCCGCATCCGACCCACATTTCCCCTTGAGGCCACGCTTCATGTGACCGCGAACTGTGCCGCACTCAATCACGGGCTACAGTACAACTCGGCCAGCGCGGCGGATTCCTCGGCCATGCGGGCGCGCAGCTCGGGCGGCGAGACGACCTCGACGTCCGCGCCGAGACGCAGCAGCTCGGAGAGCGCGTGCTCGACCGACTCGATGGGAACGGTTGCTCGCAGCCAGCCGTCCGCCTCAGGCGGCGTGGCGGTCTCGGTCGCCGCGTGGCTGGTGGCCGGGTTCAGCAGGTAGACCATGCGCTCGACACCGCGCGGCGAGAGTCGGATGCTGGCCTCACCGCGATAGACGCCTGACTCGAAGCCGCGCGACCACGTGTGCCAGAACTCCGCGAGATCGAAGCCCTCCGGCCACTCGAAGGTCTCGTCGCGCAGCGTCTCCAGCGCGAGTATGCGCGACACACGATAGGTGCGAATCGGGTGTGCCGTCTCGGATGGGCTCGGCTCGCCTTCCTTCGCGGGACGCACGCGCGCGACGAGATACCACGCGCCCGCTTTGAGCACGACGCCGAGCGGCTCCAGCATGCGGTGTACATGCCCGCCCCGGCCCGCACGCTGGTGATGCACGCGGAGTGGCCACTGATTCCAGACGGCTTCGGCGACTTCCCCGAGGTACGGCGTCTCGCCGACATCCTGGAACCATCCTGGCGCGTCGAGGTGGAATCGTTCGCGCACACGCCCGACCTGTGGCCGCAGCGGCTCGGGCAGCGCCGCCAGCAGCTTGAGTTCCGCCGCAGCGAGTACCGTGCCCAGTCCCAGTTCGGCGGCGGGTCCGGGGATGCCCGCGAGGAAGAGCGATTCAGCCTCGGTTGGTGTCAGTCCGGTGAGACGCGTGCGGTATCCCGCGAGGAGTTGAAAGCCGCCCGTCGGGCCACGGTCGGCATACACCGGCACACCCGCGAGGCTTAGCGATTCCACGTCACGGTAGATGGTGCGCACAGAGACGCCGAGCTCGTCCGCGAGGTCCTGCGCGGTCATGCGTCCACGCGTCTGCAGCAGCAGAAGGAGCGAGACTAACCGGCTGGCACGCATCGGCGCATACTCCCCGAAAAGACTGACAGAAGATGTCAGGTATACCGGCCATAATAATAGCATCTGGGACACTTTCGCGGGCACCTCACAGATCGAGTAGGGGAGGATAGGCGACACGATGAGCACACACGCGGCGGGCACTATTGAGATGAAGAGCTGGGACGAGCAGCCCTGCGCCGAAGCTGAAGGCGCGCCGAAGATCGCCTGCGCCAGCGGTAGTGACCTCTACCACGGCGAGATCGAGGGCGAGGCGACGTTCAAGTACCTGATGATGTACCGCGACGACGAGTCATGCACCTTCGTCGGATTAGAGCGCGTCGTCGGTCGGCTGGGCGACCGGCCGGGGAGCTTCGCCCTGCGGGTCAGCGGCGTCTTCGAGGGCGGCGCGGTGAAGGCGGCGTGGTCGGTCATCGAGGGCTCGGGGACGGGCGATCTGCGCGGCCTGCGTGGGGACGGCGGCCTGTTCTTTCAGCATGGACAGTCGTCGTCCGTCACGCTAGACTACGATTTCGACTGATGGGACACACGGTCTCGTGGTGGGCGGGAAGATGAGCACGCCGCGGAACCGGCCCTGAGCGTACACCAGTGACAGAGAACCGGAGAGCAGCGAATGGACATGCGCGCATACAACGATGCGCTGATACGTGAGTTTCGGGAGAATGGCGGCAGGCTCAGCGGACAGCTCGCCAACAGCCACATCCTCTTGCTGACAACGACCGGCGCCAGAAGCGGATTGCCGCGCACGGTGCCGCTGGGCTACGGGAAGGACGGCGAGCGGTTCGTCGTCGTCGCCGCCAACGCGGGAGCGCCCGCGCATCCCGACTGGTACTACAACCTGCTGGCGCATCCGGAGGTGACGGTGGAGGTGGGCGACGAGCGGTTCGAGGCCCGCGCATCGGTCGCGGCGGGAACCGAGCGCGAGCGGCTTCTCGGGCGCCGGGCCGAGATCGTGCCGTGGTTCGACGCACAGCAGCAGAAGACCAGCCGCGAGATTCCGCTCGTCGTGTTCGAGCGGTTTGGGTGAGACACAGCCAACCCTGCCCGCTCGGGCAGAGGCAGGTGCAGATGCACGAGACAGGAGGGCGATATGCCAGCGCACCCGTTTCAGATCGAGGTGTCACAGGCGGTGCTCGATGACCTGCAGCAGCGGCTGTCACGCACCCGCTGGACGGACGAGGTCGACGGCGCGGGGTGGGACTACGGCACGAACCTGGACTATCTCAGAAATCTGGTGGACTACTGGCGACACCAGTTCGACTGGCGGACGTGCGAGGTGATGCTCAACCAGTACCCGCAGTTTCGTGCGGACATCGACGGCATCGGCGTCCATTTTGTCCACGTGCGCGGACGCGGACCGAATCCGCTGCCACTCGTCATCACACATGGCTGGCCCAGCTCGTTCTTCCAGATGTACAAGATACTTCCGCTGCTCACCGATCCAGCGCGCTACGGCGGCGACACGGCCGACGCGTTCGATGTGATCGTGCCGTCGCTGCCGGGGTACGGCTTTTCTGATCGTCCGCGCGAGCGCGGCATGGACACGCAGCGCATCGCCGACATGTGGGCACGCCTGATGACAGACGTGCTGGGGTATCCACGTTTCGCCGCCGCGGGCGGAGACCTGGGAGGCCGTGTCACGCGGCTGCTGGCGGCGGCACATCCCGAGCCGCTGATCGGGATTCATCTCACCGATGTCGGGTATCCCAGCGGCGGCTTCAACCAGCCCGACCTGACAGACGCCGAGAAACGGTATGCTCAGGATGTGGAGCGATGGTCACAGACTGAAGGCGCCTATGCGATGGAGCACGCGACCAAGCCGCAGACGCTCGCCTACGGGCTGAACGACTCGCCGGCGGGGCTGGCCGCGTGGATCGTGGAGAAGTTTCGCGCCTGGAGCGACTGCGACGGCGACGTCGAGCGGCGCTTCAGCAAAGACGATCTGCTGACGAACATCATGATCTACTGGGTGACCGAGACCATTAACTCGTCGGTGCGCCTCTACTATGAGATTGCCCACTCAGCCGGGCCACACATGGGGCACCGCAGCGACGTGCCGGCGGGAGTCGCCATCTTCGCGAAAGAGCTGACGCTGCCGCCGCGCGAATGGGGCGAGCGCACGCTCAACGTGCAACGCTGGACCCAGATGCCGCGCGGCGGGCACTTCGCGGCGATGGAGGAACCCGAGCTGCTGGTCGAGGATATGCGGGCGTTCTTCCGTCCGCTGCGCCGTGAGCGGTAGGGCAGGCGGGCGCGCTGTGCCGCACATGGGCTGCATACTGGCTCAAGGGCGGGGACGGGCGAGGCATGCCTCGCCCGTACAACTACAACGCCTAGAGCGTGCGTTCACGGTAGTTGAGAACGCGACCTGTAGAGTGAGTGGGAGAGTAGTGCGTGACGACCTATGGCCTCTATCTCGAATCTGGCCCGAAGCGCCGCAAGACGATGGTGCATGTGCTCGATCTGCTCGGCTGCGTCGCCGTCGGCCCCACCACCGACGATGCGCTCGCCGCCACACCCGACGCGATCCGCGCGTACCTGCGGTTCTTGCGCCGCCACGGCCAAGACGTGGACCCCGATGCAGCGTTCGAGACGTGCGTGGCCGAGCACGTGATGGAGGGCGGCTGGCTCGGCAACGGCTCACCGTATCTGATGTTTGGTCCAGATTACGAGCCAGTGCCTGACGACGAGCTGGAGATGCTGCTCGATCGCTGCCGCTGGCTGTGTGGCGAGCTGGCGGATTGGGCCGAGACGCAGTCCGATGCTCAGCTCGACGCGCATCCCGAGGGTAGCGGGCGACCGGGCCGGGCGGTGCTGCTGCATGTGCTGGGCGCGCAGGGAGCGTATCTGGCCGCCGCGCTGGCGGGAGCGCCGGGATTCTCGCGGCTGGCAAGCGCGGCGGAGCGCGGCGAGATATTACTTGCCGATGCGCTGCGTCGTGCGGCGGAGATGGCGGCGGAACGCGCGCACGCGACGACACCCGAAGAACGCGCGGCGGTGCGCCAGCTTCCAGCGGGCCCACGGACGCTGCGGAAGGCTCTGCGCCGGATGCTCGAACACGACTGGGAGCATCTTGCCGAGCTCTCGCGCAGGCCGGGTGGGCCGGTACTGTGAGGCAGAACCTTACCCCTAACCCTCTTCCCTTGAGGGAAGGGGTCGCTTTTTGGGCGAGTACGGCGGATGGCAGGCGCTATCTGTGGCGGCGGTGAAGGGGGCGTGGGGGATGAGGCCAGCAGGCAATGCGGGAACTTGTGGGCGGTGCGTACCGTCTTCTAGGAAGTAGGATGGTTCCGGACACGAGGAGGGTTGCTGGCGGTGCCGAAGATGGAGAAGAGTGCGGGCAGGGTGCGCGAGATCGTCTTCCCGCTGGCGCTGCTCGTTCTGAGCATTGGTGTCGCGGCGTGTGGTGCGACGTCTGGAGGCACAGTGGGCAATAACGGCTCTTCAGAGACGCCCGTCACGAGCGTCACGACCCGCACAATCAGCCGGACACCACTCCCCACTCCCACCAGTGAGAGCGGCACACCTCAGGCAACCGTGACGCATGGTGAGGTGCGCGTGGTGTTGAGCTCGACGAGCTATGCGCAGGGCGAGCTGATGACCGTGACCATCGAGAATGGTCTGGCGCAGGCCATCTCTGCGACGGACCACAAGACGAGCTGCTCGCTGATCCAACTGGAGAAACTGGTCAATGGCGTGTGGCAGCCCGTGGGCACCTGCAGGCTGCAGACGCCGACACGGGTCGTCGACCTGGCGGCGGGGAGTGTGACGGCACAATCGGTCGGAGTTCCCGGCGGACAGAATGCGGCAGGGACGTACCGCGCCACGCTGAGCTATAGCGTTCCGGGAGGCGGCGCGATGGGCCAGAGTGGACCGGCCCACTCGCAGACCTTCGCCGTCAGCTAGTGCGTGCAGGCAGCGCGGCGCGTCATTACACGCCGTAGGAAACGAGACCGGGCCGGATTCCCCGGCAGGAATCCGGCCCGGCTGCTCACCTCTCGCGAGAGGTATGCGCTACGGAGACGTTAGAAATTCAGTTGGCTGATGCGTGTGTCCCAGTTCGCCAGCGCCGTGCGGGTGCCCGCGCAGCTGCCGAACTGCGGGCCGAAGCCAGCCTCGTACTGCGAGAGCGTGCACGACTGGCCGATGTACTCGGAGGCGATCCAGATGCGGTTGCCGACGACGGCCGCGGCGCCGTAGTCGCCCCACCGAGGACGCGCGACACCCGGTGTGCCGCTGGCGCCGTAATACTTGTATCCCGTGAAGCCATCGGCGGGACCGACGCCCGACGCGGCGAGATGCACCGGGCCGAAGCCGTTGCGTACGTCGAGGGTGGCATACGCAGCCGACGGGAAGTCATTGGTGCCGGAGAGCGTGAAGGCGACGACACCCTTCCCGTTGGACAGCACGCCGATCGCTGGGTAGGTCATGTTGGTATTGGCGAGACCCACCTGATCGGTCCTGGCGATGGTGTGGCTGGTCGGGTTGACGATGTAGTAGGCGATGCCCGCCTGCGGGGTGCCGTTGACCGTCACCGCCGCGTCGAGCGCGCCCCAGAGCTTGCCATCCGCATACATCACCTGCTGCATGCGGCTGTCGTTGCTGTCGAGCTTGTACTCCTGCTCAGGCGCAAAGGGATCCGGCTGTCCGTTCAAGAAGGTCGCGCAGGTGGTGTCATTCAAGCAGTCGGCCAGCGGGGTCGGGCCGGCCTTCTGGGTCGAGGCCGGAGGCTCCGCGTAGGTCGGGACGGTGATTTGCGTGGTGCTCAGGATCAGGTTTGGGCTGCCCGAGTTGAGCGAGCGCGTATTGGTCATCGTCCACTGCAGAATGTTGTTGGACTGATGGCTGCCGACACAGCCCGACGGGCACTGCACTTCGTCAGCGGCTGTGGAGCTGAGGAAGTATTCGGTGCCGTTGTTGCCGGTCGCGAATTGACTGTTTGGGGCAGTCGCGGGCCAGACGGTGAAGCCGGGGCGAGCGCCAGCGGTGTCGAACTGCGTGACGGTGATACTGGGCGCCGCGGCAGCGAGGGCCTGCTTGGAGAGCACATAGATCTGGGCGCCATGGAACTCGGGACCGAAGAACGAGTATTCGTTGGTGGTCAGGTAGATGCCGTTGGCGTCAGCGCCGATGTGCGGGTAGTCGCCGAAGCAGAAGCCAAAGCTGCAGCCGTGGTTCGGCGTGCCTTGGGTGCCGTTGTCCTGCGCCGGGATGCGATAGACGACCCAGGCGCCGCGCGGGTCGGAGGTCTGGCTGACAGCCAGGTCGAGGTGGTTGTCGCCAGTGAAATGACCGTTCGCGGGATTGACTTCCAGCGTCAGCACGAGGTTGAACCAGCGGCCGGTCTGCTGGTCGTAG
>CAYRVF010000005.1:32717-74667 GCA_964427535.1 uncultured Ktedonobacterales bacterium | reverse complement strand
CGACAGGCGTGATGCTCTGAGGGAACGGCGAAGTGCCCGCCGGAGGCGTGGAAGTGCTGCCAGCCCCGGCGCCCGGCACGACACGCACGCCAACGCGCACGGTTCCGACCGCCTGGGCAGTCATCCAGAACGGTGTGCTCGTCACCTTGACGATGTCGCCCGGCCGCCAGTCGCTCATCTGGCGCCATGTCGTCGCCGCGAAAGCGTCCTCTACCAGTTGCGAGCCGTCCGGGCGCGTCACGACAATCTGCGGCACATACCCTGCCGGGAGCGGACCAGTGGCCCGCCAGTACGTCGTGACGGTGACGTAGGGATGATTGAGATAGACAGTCCCACTCGGCGAGATGCCATACCCGATCAGGTCGAGCGAGGGTCCGAGGTGCAGCGTCGTAGGATGTGGCACATCCCCCGGCGTGGCGGACGTGAAGGAGTAGAACGCAGCAGGCAGCCCATTCGGGTCGCCGGGGTTGAGCGTGGGGCCGTGTCCGCGCTCGAAGAGCAGATAGCCATCGCGCGCCTCGACGACGTGATAGGCAGGATTGCGCAGCAGGCTCTCGACGCTCTCGAAATACTGTCGCGGAACGGTATCCAGCGGAAACTCGTTCCCGGTGACGTCCAGCAGGATGTATTGGGCCGTCGTAGCTCCGGCGGGGTACATGTACGCCTCGTGGCGATGACTCAGGTGCGGTACGAGATCCGACTGGGCCGAGACGCTGGCATCGGCGGGTATGGTGGCAATGATGTCGTCGGCGAGGCGTGCGTGTGCCGTCCGCTGGGGCCATGTGAAGCCCTGCGCGACTGGCAGGTAGCCCCGGTTGAGTTGCTCGTGCGTCACAAAGGTCGCCAGCGCAACGAGACAGAGCAGCAGCACACTCCGGGTCGCGATATCTGGCATCTGGCTAGTACGCCACCCGCGTCGGATGTACCCTTCAGCCGCCACCGCGAGACGCCGCGCGCCCCAAGTCAGCCACGCGACCGACTCGATCGACGCGAAGATCAGTACTGGCACGATCTCGGCATTGTACTGATACAGCCCCGAATACATCGACGGGTCATTGCTGAACATGTTGATCGCCAGCGCCGGGACGGCGAGCGCCAGCGCCCACGGACTCAGCAGCGCCAGATACGCCACCGGCGAGAGCAGCAGGCGCACGTAGCTCTCGCGGTCCGGACCAAGCACGTAGGTATGCACCACCTGCAGCGGGTGCGTCACGATGTAGATAGCGGCGCTCGCCGGCCCGCGCCCAAACTGCGCGTAGCGGAGGTCGACCGGCGAGTGGCCGAGCGGGCTGGCGAGGTGCAGCACGGTCATGGCCACGACAAGCCACGCCACCGCGATCCCGATCAAGGTCAGCCCAATCCGGTAGCGCCGCTGTAGCGCCACCGCAAACAGGCCGATCATCACCACGTCGACCGGGACCTCTTCTTTCGTCGCCATCGCCAGGATGCAGGCTATCAGCAGGCCCACATCGTTCCGCGAGACGAGGAAATAGAGCGCGAACATCAAGAACGCCGCCGCGAGGGCCACCGCATGAAAGTCGGAGTACACCGCCGTCTGGAGCGCCGGAAACGACAGATACGCCGCCGCGAAGACCACGCCCGCTAGCGGGCTGCGCAGGCGTCGCGCGGCCAGCCAGAACGCGGGCAGCGCCCCACTCGCGACGACGAGCGCCTGCACGAGCAGAATCGTCTTCGGCGACGCGGCTACCAGATAGAGCAACGACAGCGGGAACAATATCGGCTCGAAGTGGATCGCGACCCGCGAGACGTTGCCCAGACAATTGGCATCGCTAATCGAGTCGCAGACGGTCTGATGCAGTGGGGCGCCATGCACCGTCGTCCACAGCGCCTGGTCCATGATGCCGAGGTCTTCGGCATGCGTCAGGTAGGCGTTGTGGAGTGCGAAAGCGAAGCTCACGAAGAAGACGACAAAGGCAGCGGCGAGCAGCACGACGATGGCGGTCGCGATGCGTACCCAGCGCGTGCGTGGCATCGGCGGCAGATCGGGATAGCGCCATACCGCGAGACGCGCACGTACGCTCGCCAGACGCGTCCCCGGCGCCCCGACGTCAACCGTCGGTGACTCAGCCTGAGTGTCGAGGATGTCTGACTGCCCCACGTTGTCACGTAATTCCTTCGAATGCCGCTTCGCCGTTGTCATGCTCGCCTGCCCGATCCTTCGGCCTGTCCGCTAGGAGGTAGGGATCTCTTTCTCGGGGAACGCCCCCGGCCTGCCAGAAGCAAGATACGCGCCCGCGATGCACGTCAGCTCTGAGGCCGTCGTCAGTAACCGCGCCAGCAAGGCCACCACAATCGCGAGGCCCGCGTCGGGAACGAGTCCCGATGTCGTCAGCAAGAACGCCAGGGCAATCTCGCGCACGCCCAGTCCGCTCGGCGTGAGAAAGCTCAGAAAGCCAATGTCCCATCCGAAGGCGTAGATGCCGATGGCGAGGGCCAGCGCCGCGGCCGGAACCGGACCAGAGTATACGGAGAGCACCAGCAGGTAGAATCCTACTCCCGCGACGACCCAGCTAGCCGCCCACATCCCCGTCACGATGAGCACGTCCGGGTAGCTCAACGGCATCGCGACCGCCTCACGCTTGAGCAGCCGCATGCCCTTTCCCAGCGCTGTAGAAAGCAGCCGTGGATGCAGCCCCACCACCAGCAACGGCACACCGACGGCCGCCGCCGCTACCAGCGCCGTCCGGTCGACGTGGGCCGTCAGCGCCGTGGCGTCACGCCAGAAAAACAGAGTCACGACGAAGACCAGCGCCGCCGAGGCGATCTTCGTCGCCAGCTCGACCACCATGCTGGCGAAGCCCATCGGTTTCGGCACGCCGCGCTGCTCGGCCCACAGCACTCGCGTGATGACATGCCACACGTTGCCGGGGATGTAGCGGACGAACTCAGCGCCCAGATAGATGCGCTCCGCCGGAAGAATGGCGAGCGAGCTGCCAAGGCGCCGCAGAATCTCACGCCAGATCAGCGCGAACGAGAGCTCCTGCAAGGCGAACAGCGCGAACGCCGCGAGTAGCAGCCCCCACTGAATATGCCAGGAGTAGCCGCGCAGCTCGTTGCCGCTCCTCCAAACGCCCGACCCCAGGAACCCGGCGATCAGCACCAACACGACGATCTGCACGATGCGCTTATGTCGCTTGACGCTGCCGAGCGCACGCGCCACAACGCCGCGGCGGGGCGCATCCTCGGGGGTGGTGGCGGAGGTGTACGAGGTGTCCGGCTTGCCGGTCACACTCATTCGAGCACCCGCCGCACGCTATACTCATCTGAGGCGCGATACGCGAAGTGGCGGATCATCTCGCTCTGCAGCCCCGTCAAGATGAAGCTGATGCCGAAGATCATCAGCAGGATACCGAGCTGCAAGATCGGACGGTTGTGTATCTGCTGACCCGAACCAAACGGCAGGAAGCGATCGGCCACAACGTAGATGTCGATACCCAGGCCAATCAGCGTCGTGATAAGGCCGAGCGTGCCGAACAGACGTAGCGGCGTCCGCAAGTACGTGGTTATGAAGAGCACCATCAGCAGGTCGAGGAAGCCGCGCAGAAAGCGCCGCGCGCCAAACTTCGACTTGCCGAACTGGCGTGGGTGATGCCGCACCTTTACCTCGGTGACGGCGAAGCCCCGCTGGTACGCGAGAATCGGGACGAAGCGGTGCAGGTCGCCGTAGAGCTTGATCTCGTCGAGAATCTCGTGCCGGTACGCCTTGAAGCCGCAGTTGATGTCGTGCAGGTGGACGCCCGTCGTTACGCTGACCATCTTGTTGAAGAAGAACGACGGAAGCGTCTTGGTGATCGGATCGTGCCGGGGATACTTCCAGCCCGAGACGAGATCGTAGCCTTCGTCGAGCTTATCGAGAAACTGCGGAATCTCTGCCGGATCGTCCTGCAGGTCGGCGTCCATCGTGATCACGATCTCGCCCCGCGCGTGCGCGAAACCGGCGACGAGCGCGGGCGTCTTGCCGAAGTTGGTGCGGAACTGAATCACGCGCACCGTCGGGTCGGCGTCGTGCAGTTCCTTCAGGGCCGCGAACGAGCCGTCACGGCTACCGTCATCCACGAAGATGATCTCGTAGCTTTGCTCCAGTCGTTCGAGCTCCCCCTTGAGCTTGACATAGAGCGGGCGCACGCTCTCTCGCTCGTTATAGACGGGCACGACGATGGAGATGGCCAGGCATTCCTCCTGCCCCTCCGTCTCCTGCCCTCGCGGCGACGCTTCCGTCGCGCGTGTTAGTTGTTGCATCGCCCGCTCCGATCCTCATCCTCGGGGTCCACTGTCGACCATCCTAACGCCGAATTATGGCATCGCGCCGGAAAGCCGTCAACGCATATAGGCAGGGCATGAGAACATTCACATCAGATTCTCAGCAAATGTGAGACCGCCCAACCACCCATCTCGTCCCCTTCCACACCGTACGCGCCTGGCTGTGATACGCTGATGCCCGTCATACCGAGACACCTTCCGGGCAGAGGTGCACACGAGCGAGAAGGGACGGCATACGCGATGACGCTGCGAGTGGGCATTCGGGGTGAGGCACGGGTCGAGGTCACACCAGCGAACACGGCGGACACCTTCGGCGCGGGTGGCGTACGAGTCTACGCCACGCCCGCGATGATCGGCCTGATGGAGAACGCCTGCTGGCTGGCGGTGCAGCCCGAGCTGCCGGAAGGTGACACCACTGTCGGCACCCTGGTGAACGTGCGCCACCTCGCGGCATCGCCGGTCGGCTCGCACATCGTCGCGGAGGCCGAGCTGATCGAGATCGACGGGCGCCGCCTCGTGTTTCGCGTGACGGCGCGCGACGACTGGCGTCTCATCGGCGAGGGCATCCACGAGCGGGCACAGATCACGCTGGACCGCTTTCTCGCCCGGCTGCCACAGCTTCCTAGCGAGAGCTGAGCCGCTTGTGTACTTGCATAATCCGAGCGGTGCGATACAATACGTGTGCCCGTCGCTCTGCGGAGTGACGCGGATCTGGGATGTGGCTCCGCGACACGAGAGTATCGCCGCATGGCGCGCGGAGGGCCGCCCCGTTCTCGGGAGCAGGAGCCGATATGTCGCTCATCAACATGGCGAAGCGCGAAATCAATTGCAAGGTGGTCTACTACGGCATCGGTCTGAGCGGGAAGACGACCAATCTACACTATATTCATAAGACTGTGTCGCCGAGCGACGTGGGTGAGATGGTCTCGATCGACACCGAGACGGAGCGCACACTCTACTTCGACCTCCTGCCACTTGAGCTCGGCAAGGTTCATGGATTCCAGATCCGCTTTCAGCTCTACACCGTCCCCGGCCAGGTGCTCTACCAGCAGACGCGCATCTCGGTGCTCAAGGGCGCCGACTGCGTAGTCTTCGTCGCCGACTCTCAGGCCAGCAAGCTGCAAGAGAACATCGAAAGCTTCAACGAGCTGACCGAGCAGCTCAAGCGCATGGGGAAGAACCTGAACGAATTTCCCCTTGTCTTGCAGTGGAACAAACGCGACCTGCCCGACATTCTGCCCGTGCCGGTGCTCGAACAGTACCTCAACCCATATCGCAGTCCCAGCTTCGAGGCGGTCGCCGTCAGCGGACGCGGCGTCATCGAGAGCCTGCGCGTCTCGATCAACTCCACGCTCCGCCGTCTGGAGCGCGCGTAGCCCCACGCACTCGCTCTGGTACACCCTGGACACGCGCGACGAGGATGTCTCGGTCGCACTGGCGGACCAGCAGGTCATCGCGCCGCCGCTCGGCGGCGCTTCCGACGATAGGCAACACCGCACCTGGGGTATTACTCTGCCCCGGCTGGCGGCTGGGATGTCGGTGTATTGCCATTGGACCCGGGCGCGTCGTCCAGCGTCGCATCGCTGGCAGGAGGCGCGGGCGCTTGCCCGCCAACACGTGCGCGTGTGACGTACGTGCCATGCGCAGCGCCACGCGTCGTTCGCGGCAATGCGGATGTGGCACCGCGTGACGCCTCGCCTTCGCTGGTGTCGGGCGCACGTGGCCCATCATATGCCGCACGTGCCATGCTGCGGCGCGAGCGCACGAAGAGGAGCGCGGCCGCACCCACCATCACCAGCAGGATCAGGGCGTTGATCGCCAGATTCGCCCCAGGTGATGCGCCGACGCCCGGATAGCGCATCAAACCGCCTGAGACGGCATACACGACAGCGCCCACCTTCGAGCTAGAGGTCACGGTTATCGCGGTGACTGGCCGCGAGAGGCCGCCCGCGAGCAGCTTCCAATGACCCCCACCGTCCTGCGAAGCGAAGAGCGTCTGCTGGGTGCCCGCGTAGACCGCGCCGGGACTGCGAATGAACGTGGCGAGCGAGAGCACCTTGCCAAGCGGCACGCCGCCATTCGACTGAGCCCAGTTGCGGCCCAGATCGGTGCTGACGTATACGCCTTCCGCCGTGCCCGCGTAGACCGCAGACGTAGCCCCGCGTGGTGCCCCGTACGTGAGCGTCGCGAGCGCATCGGCGAGATGCCCAATCGGCAGTCCCGAGCTGCGGTCGGTCCATTGCGGGACGTTCCCAGTGCCCGCGAACACGCCGCCACCGCTGAGCGCGACGAAGAACGTCTGTGTCTTGTCGTCGTAGGCCAGAGCATTCACCCCAGCAGCGGAGGGCAGGCCGGAGCTCGCCGCGACCCATGTTGCGCCGCCGTCATTGCTCGCGAACAGGCCGTTCTGCGCCGTGCCAGCCAACAGCGGATGATCGTTCACCCCTTCGGCGAGCGCGACGATCGAGTCATTGGCGGGCAGCCCCGAGCCATGCTGGTGCCAGGTGGCGCCGCGATCTGTGCTCACATAGAGTCCGCTGGTGGTTCCCGCGAACACGGTGTGCGACGCGTAAATGTCGGGCAGCAGCGACTCGACGACGGCAGTCTTGGGGATGCCCGTTCCGCCGACTGGGTCGCCCGTCTGCTCGCTCGCAGCGCGATAGACAACGCCCGTATCGCTCCCGGCAAATACGACATTCTGATGCAGCGGGTCGGAGGAAAGCGTCACGATGTTCGCGGGCTCTTCAAACGTCACTGGCTGCCAGGTAGAACCGGACGCCGCAGCGCACCCGGCGAGCAGCATGCCCAGCACGCATACGCCAAAGATGCTCGCAGCCCAGTGAGTGGACCACTTCCGGCGCCTACCGGTATCTGCCTTTCGCCCGCTTGCACGCCTCACGCCACGCTCCTTCGGCTTTCTGGTGGCGCGACCGCGCCAGCCGGGACCCGCTGCTCGCCGCGCTTACCAGCGCTCAACGCGGTGAATGTAGATAAACGTCTCCGACACGTGGGTCACGCTTGACTGATTCCGCGCGCGCGGCGCTAGCTCACCTGACCTCAGCCAGTCACCTAGCGACGGAGCGGCCGTGCTGGCGACTGCGCCACGAGCGCCGCGGCTGGCTAGCCAGCGACCCGCGAGCTTGGTGAGCAGCGAGAGTGCGACGGCGCTCGTGCCGGTCTTGACCACCGTGCGTACCGCTGGCTGCTGCCACGCGATGGCCGCCGCCTGTGGCACACGCGACAGAATCGAACGGGTCTGCGAGGACATTGAGAGCACAAGCGCGCGCTGTGTACTCTCAGGTACCTCCGCGCCGCCGTCGCTGCGGCCGTTCAGCGTGGATGGCTCGACTTCCTCTACGGTTTCGTTCGTGATGGTTCCATCCACGACTACCGCCACAGGATGAGCCGACGTGGAGGGGTGTACCTGACCACACGTGGCACATTGGACCGCCTCCGAATGGAGTTCCTGAGACTGGATCTCGTCGTTCATCTGCGCTCTCCTCCATGCTCTCGCCGCGCTCTTCGCGCAGGACGCTCGGCCCCCTGCCGCGCCCTTACCGCGTCGCGTCTCTGCCTGTAGACGCATCCGCAATGCCGAAGCGAATGACGGTAGCCGACGGTCACATGTCACGCGCCACGCGCCCCCACCAGCTCGTCGAGCACCGCGAAGATACGCGCGTTCTCCTCGACGGTATTGTAGAAGTGCGGCGAGATACGCACCATCCCCGGACGGTAGTCCACGATAATGCCGCGCTCGCTGAGCCCGCGCACCAGCTCATCTGGCCGGTCGAACGCGAGCATGACGATCGAGCTGCGGATGGTGCTATCGTGCGGGCTGCGAATGTCCCAGCCGCGCTCCTGGGCACGTCGTACGACATCATCCGAGAGGAAGCGCGTTCGCTCGCGAATCTTCTCGACGCCGATCTCGCGTACGATGTCGAGCGCCGCGCTCGCCGAGTAGATCGCGGCCATCGGCGGCGTGCCCGCTTCCAGCCGCCGGGCGTCGTCGCTGTACTCGAACTCGGTCGTGCGGAACTGAAACTGGTCCCGCGCGGCCCACCAGCCCGTCGTCGTCGGCCGCAGGCGCGGAATCAGCGCTTCGCGCACATAGATGAAGGCGACGCCCGGCCCGCCCATCAGCCACTTCAGCGAGCCAGTGACGAGCATATCGATGCCCGCCGCCTTTACGTCGAGTGGTATCTGACCGGTGCCCTGGTAGTCGTCTACCAGCGTCAGCGCGCCTCGGGCATGGGCTACCTCGGCGAGCGCGCGCACATCCTGCACGTATCCGCTCGTGAAGAAGACGCGCGACGTGGCGACCAAGCCCGTCCGCTCGTCGATGTGCGGAGCGAGTGTCTCGACGGGAAGTGTCATGCCGTCGTCGCTGCGAACGAAGTCCACCTCTACGCCTGACTCGCGGCGGGCGAGCCACTGGTAGGCGAGCGTCGGGAAGTCCATCTCGGCGAGCAGGACACGCTTGCGGTCGCCGAGGTCCAGGCCGCTGCCAATCTCGCTCAGCGCCGCCGAGACGCTCGGTGCGATGGCGATCTCGTGTGGCTGCGCGCCGATGAGCGCGGCAAACTTCGCTCGCAAGGCGGCCAGCTCACCCAGCCAGATCCTGTACCATGCCTGGGCGCCATGCTCGTTCCATAATTCCTGAAACGACGCCATCGCGGCCATCGAGCGCCGCGAGAGAGGTCCGAGCGAGCAGCTATTCAGGTACGTCTTGCGTGCGAGAATGGGAAACTCATCCCGCCAGGCCAGCAGATCCACATGCGGTTCGCCGCTCTGGGAGTCTGCCTCGATGCGTCCCTGGTGCGTCTCGCTCTGCACGGTTTCTCCTCTCGAACGGTGGCGGCGCCGGTGCCGGTCGCCCCCAATTGTAGCACGCCGCGGGTGGCAGTTCGTGCCAACGACACGCGCGTCAAAGGCCACATGCCGCGTGCTACACTTGAAGGACGCGGGCCGCACGGAAGGCCCGTCAGTGAGAGCAGTTTCTGGGTACGGTGACGAAGAGGCAGGCGAGCACATGGCGAGTGCAGACATCGAGCTTCGCGGACACATCATCGATTCCTTCGTGCTGCCACGTGTGTGGGGCGCGATCGAGGACGCGGGGGCGCACTTTCGCGTCGAGGAGCTGCGCATCGGCCAGAGCGAGAACGAGCCAAGCTACGCCCGCATGGAAGTCACTGCCGCCAGCGACGAGCTGCTCACCGACCTGCTCGGCGAGCTCCAGCGCCTGGGCGCCCTGCTCGCCGACGAGCACGACGTCCGCACCACGCGAGTCACACAGCCCGGCGTCTTGCCCGACGACTTCTATTCGACGACGAATCTGCCCACACAGGTGCGCCTCAATGGCAGCTGGGTGACCGTCGAGCGCATCGAGATGGATGTCGCCGTCAAAGTTGACCGTGCGGAAGGCCGCGCACGTGGCCTCCCTATGCATGAAGCGCGCATCGGCGACGAAGTAATCGTCGGCTACGACGGCGTGCGCGTGGAACCACTGGAGCGCAGCCGCCAGCGCGAGGCGTTCGCCTTCATGCAGAGCAATGCCTCATCTGAGCGCGCCAAGGCCCTGGCGATCCGTGATATTGCCGATGCGATGCGCGCCGCGCGCGCCCACGGCGGTAAGATTCTCTTCGTGCTTGGTCCTGCCGTCGTCCATACGGCAGCGCGCCAGCACGTCGCCCGGCTCATCCGCGCGGGATACGTGCAGGTGATCTTCGGCGGCAACGCCGTCATCACGCACGATGTCGAGGCCGCGTTGTTCGGCACGTCACTCGGCATCGACCTGGAGAGCGGCGCGGCCGTGGAGCACGGCCACCGCAATCACCTGCGTGCAATAAACGCCGTGCGCGCTGCGGGTACGCTGGAGGAAGCGCACGCGCGCGGGCTGCTCGGCGACGGCATCATCGGCTCAGCGCTGGCGAACGACGTTGAGATCGTGCTAGCGGGCTCCATCCGTGACGACGGCCCAATGCCCGGTGTGATCACCGACTCGATGCTCGCGCAAGGCCGCATGCGCGAGGCCGTGCAGGGCGTAGAGGTGGCCATCATGGCGGCGTCAATGCTGCATGCCATCGCGACGGGCAACATGCTACCCGCCACCGTCCGCACCGTCGTCGTCGACATCAACCCCGCTGTCGTGACCAAGCTGGCCGACCGTGGCACATTCCAGGCGCTGGGCCTGGTCACCGATGTCGAGCTCTTCCTCAGTGCGCTGGTAGACGAGCTGATCGAGCACCACCCCGCACAGATATAGACGGCAGGCGCCGATGATGCTTATCAGCTCCGCCGCTGCAGGTAGCGGATGTGCCCACGGAACTGGCAGGTGATGTCGGCGCTCTCGCCGGTGAGCTGCCGCAGCTGCCCGGCAATCCACTCGCGCAGCTCGGGAGCGGTCGTGCGTCCCTCGTCTACCGCCGCCAGACAATTTGCCTGCGAGAGCAGAAAGTCGCCGAACCCGTCGCGCGTCAGTCGTTCCGTGTGCTGGTACTCCTCCTCGCGGGCGAAGCGAAACCCGAAGCGTCCGGCGTCGCGTTGCGTCAGCGGCGCCCGCGCGATTTGCGGACTGGGATAGCGAGTGAAAAACACGTCGCGCAACCAGCGTCGGAACTCGGGTAGCTCGCGCGTCTCGCCGGTGAACGCGTCATCATACAGCACGAGCCAGGCGCCTCGCCTGAGCACCCGCCGCGCCTCGCTCAAGAACCCCGCACGATCGAACAACTGAAACGCCGACGCGACTGTGACAAGGTCGCAGGAGGCGTCGGCGAGCGGCAGCGCCTCAGCGGGCGCGACCCGGTATGATACTCGTGGATGAAGGTCGGCGCGCGCGATCATCTCCTCCGACGGGTCGATGCCCACCACCTCAGTCGCGATCTCCGCGAGCGCTCGCGAAGAGAGCCCGGTCCCGCAGCCCACATCGGCGGCGAAGGAGAGCGGCGCACGCAGCCGCAGGTAGGCTCGTATCCGCTCGACGACCAGTGCATGCGCCGACGGCCGCGACCGGGCATACAGGTCTGCCGCCCAGGCTGACTGGAACGGATTCATCGCGGGCGCTCCTTCGTGACAGCTTCTATCACGATGTCACATGGTCATGTCGCGGCGGCGAGACGGGCGAGGCGTGCCGCGCCCCTACAACTACAACGCGGAATGCCGACCTGGGCGGCGGTGCCTACTCTTCCATTAATCCACCGTTCATCAGAGCACTTGCGTCGCCCATCTGCCACTCCCCTCGCCTCACGACCCCTTCCCTCAAGGGAAAAAGGGGAGGGGGTTAGGGTCTGATCGAGCGTAGGTGCCGGCTTAGCGAGGCATACAGCGCCGCGCCAAGCTGAGGCACGAACAGGATCAGCAGCGTGTCTCTCGCGCCGAATGCCTGCAGCAGGACGCCGGTGAGAGCATACCCAAGCCCGGCGCAGCCGAACAACAGCACGCGAAAGACGCTGTTCACGCGCCCTTGCAGCCGGTCGGGCACGACCACCAGCCGATAGCCAAACTGCAACGTGTTGAAGACCGGCACGGGCAGAAAGGCGATCACGGTCGCCACGGCCAGCTCGGCGACGTTGTGCGGAAACAGCCATCCAAGCCACGTCAGCGACCAGAGCCAGGCAGACCACAGCAACGACCGCGAGAAGCCGAGCCGCCGCCGCAGCCACGGCGTCGCCAGCGTCGCGGGAAAAGCGCCCAGCCCACCCATCGCCGCGATGAGGCCGATGGCCACGCTGGAGGCATGCGCCCGCTGCGCCAGCACGATCACGATCAGCATATACCCGGCGGCGGCGGCATTCAGCAGCGTGGTGACGATGGCCAGTGACCGCACCACCGGCTCGTGCCAGAGCCAGGCCAGCCCCTCGCCCACCTCAGCGCGCAGCGCCCGCCACGACACGCGCTCCGCCGCCTGCCGATCCTCTTGGAACCGCACGTGAATGAGCAGCAACGAACAGACCGATGCCCCATAGGAGAGCGCGTCCACGAGGAATGGCACTCCGCGCGCCAGCGAATAGAGCGCCCCACCGAGTGTTGGCCCGAGCACAAACGAGCTGTTATCCGCTACCTGATTGAACGCGAGCGCCTCGGGCAACTGCTCTGGGCGCACGACCTGTGGCAGACACGCTGTCTCGGCCAGACTGTAGAAGATGAACAACGTCCCCTCGACCAGCGAGACGAGCAGGAGCTGCGCTATCGAGAGGCGCCCTAGGGCGAGCGCGAAGGGCACGCTGCCCAGCGCAATCGCCCGGCCCGTATCGCAGAGCACCATGATTCGCTTGCGATCCCAGCGGTCGACCAGCGCACCGGCGGGCAGGCCGAACAGCACGTATGGTAGCAGCCGGATGCCGCCCACGAGGCCGGCCAGTGCCGCCGAGTGCGTCACGAGCAGCACGAGCAAGGGCAACGCGAACTGTGAGACCTCCGATCCCACATTCGAGATGGCCTGGCCAGACCAGAGAAGTCGAAAATCGTGTTGCCGCCACAGCGGGACTCGCCTGCCAGATGGCTGCTGGTCAGACGCGGACTGAGAGGCAGGAGTGAACAGTGACATAGCGGGCACCCTTCGACACATCACAACATGAGCGTTCAAGGCGATGAGGTGTGCCCGGCGTCTGTTCTGGAGGAGGTATCGATCTGGAGGAGCGGACACCACGCACCAGTACGCCGCTCGTCTCGCTGTGGTTCAGCGCAGAGAGCGGTCGAGAGGTGGCGCGTTGTCCTCCCGCGTAAGCAAATGCGCCGGGCTTACGCGGGCAAGCCGCTCAGGAGGATGAGCACATTATCCTCATCTGGGTGTGGGTGTCGGTGTCAGCGGGTAGTGGCCGCCCGACGCACTATCCGATACGTCTTCGGCAAGTGTACCTGTTGTAACGGGCGCTCGCAAGGTCCAAGGGCAGCCTGCCGAAGGCTAGCTTCGACGCGGACAGACACTCCCAGTGCGGGATTAGCGTCGGCCCGAACCAACGCAAATACGAATATTGAGATCACCTTCAGATTGGGGGTTGACAGCGCGCAAAATGTAGGGCATACTGCAAAAGTCGCTTATGACACTCGCGTTTGTGCGCGCGGGGGAGCTGGTGACTGTAGCGGAGGGGTTCCACCCGTTCCCATCCCGAACACGGTCGTTAAGCCCTCCAGCCCCGACGATACTGCAGGGGAAGCCCTGTGGGACAATAGGACGTTGCCGGTTCCCCCGCGCGCAGACATGTGAGAGACGCCCGAAGCCTTTCGCTTCGGGCGTCATCTTTTTTTCCGTCAGTTCCCGTTAGAGCGCAGACTACGTCGCGGGACCGGAGCGCTGCGCCGCCAGCTTTCGGCCGAAGCCCCGATTGACCAGATAGATGCCGCTGAGGGCGATCAGACCACCGGCCACTTGGCGCAGACCCAGCGCCTCGCCCAGCAGCGGCACCGCGAGCACCGCCGCCAGCACCGGCTGCCCGATCAGCGTCACCGAGACGACCGAGGCGGGCAGGTGTCCCAGTGCGTAGTTCACCGCGAGCCATCCTACCACCTGCGTCACCAGCCCCAGCGCGAGTAGCGCCAGATACGATTGAAGCGAGAACCCGACGAGCGCCGTACGCGTGACGATGCAGTAGCCGAGCAGCAGCACAAAGCCCGTCACGCTGCCAATGTATAGCGTGGCGAGCGCGCTAAGTGACGCGCGCACCCGCTGCGTGAGCAGCATCGACGCGCCGTAGAAGGCGCCCGCGAGCAGCGCCAGCGCATCGCCCGCGCCGAAGCCAGGGTGCGCTAGCATGTCCTCGCCGACGATCACGCCCATCCCCAGCAGCGCTAGCCCGAGGCCCAGCCAGTAAGATCGGCCGGGCCGCTCGGCATAGAGCACTATCGCGCCGAGGCCGACAAGTATCGGCGCGTCGTTGTCCAGCAGCGTCGAGTTCGCGGCGGTCGTGTGAAAGAGCGAGGTGTTCCATAACGCCAGGTCAAGCGCGAAGAAGACGCCTGCGGCCACGGCGATCAGCCACGGCCGCCACCCGACAGGAGCATGCATCTTCCGGACGCTGCGGCCGAAGGGCATGGCCAGAACCACCATCGCGATAACCATCCGATAGAGCGCCGAAACCGGCCCAGGCACAGC
Organism: uncultured Ktedonobacterales bacterium; assembly: GCA_964427535.1. GTDB lineage: Bacteria > Chloroflexota > Ktedonobacteria > Ktedonobacterales > JADMIN01 > CAYRVF01. The sequence continues at coordinate 60,299 of CAYRVF010000005.1, read as the reverse complement.
CGACCAGCGTGTCAGAATCGGCGAGAACGCGAGGCAGAGCACGCCGAGCGCCAACGCCAGATACACCCGCAGGTGCGACGCCGCCGGACGAACGGACCGCACCGAGAGGCTCTCCCTGGCTGGGACAGACGAGGCATTCATGGTCACACGCCGGGTCCTCTCTTCGTTGCTCTCTGTTACGTCGCCATTGTCGGGCGGCTCCGACAACACGTCCCTGCAAGCGTCTGGTATCACCGCCTCCGTACGTCGATACGCGCTACTTGCTCCCCCTGGCGAGTGCCGCGAGGATCTTCTCTGTCGGCAGCACCGAGGCGAACTGCGTCATCACCGCGAGCGTCGTCTCGTGAATGCGGGTATGCGGCACGACCTCGCCGTTCAGGCTGAGATCGCGGGCGGCCGTCGCGTCCGTCGAGAAGAGCACGTCGAGTCCACGCTCCCGCGCCTGTCGGGTGGTGGTATCGCAGCACATCTGTGTCATATACCCGCTGATGACCACCGTGTCGACGCCGTCCTGCCGCAGATACGCCTCAAGCGGAGTCTCGCGAAACGACCCCGGAAAGTGCTTGACGATGCGCCGCTCACCCTCGCCAATCTCGATCTCCGGATACATCTCCACGTTGACCGAGCCGGGACGGAAGACCGGTGACGCGCTGCTCAGCGCCTCATGCGTGATGTGATATACCGGGATGCCCTCTTGGCGAGCGGCGCCCAGCAGCCGCTGAATCTGAACGAGCGCGCGCTCGCCATCCGGCAAGACCCACTTCCCATGCGGCGCGAAATACTCATTCTGCACGTCGATGACGAGCACCGCGGGTTTCATCGTCTTTCTCCATCTAGTCCAACTCGGCAGCCGTCTCGGGCGCCTGCTACCGTCAGAAGGTGTCTCGCCCTACTTCTTCATGCCCGTATCGACGTTGACGACCGCCGGGCGCGCACGGCGCAGCAGACGGGAGGCCCAGGTATCAAGCGTGCCGTTCGTCACCATCGTGCCGAGCAGCACGAATACCAGCCCCACAACCGCGTTCCACGCGACGTGCTCACCCAGCAGCAGCACGCCCCACACCAGCGCCGTACATGGCAGAAGATACGTCACGAGCGTCGTGCGTGTCGCGCCGACATGCTCGATCAGCCAGAAGTAGAGCAGGTATGCGACGCCGGTGCCGACGGCACCCAGTGTGGCGATCGCGCCGATTGCCGCGGCCGAGGGCAGATGCGTCGGCGGCGACCACAGCAGCGCTATCGGCAGCACGAGACTCAGCGAGACCACCTGCGGCAGAAATGGGCCGACAAGTGGCGCCGACCCCGCGAATCCCTTGCTGAACAGCGCGCCGAATCCATATGCGATGGCCGCCACCAGCACCGCGAGATCGCCAAGGATGCCCGCCGCACCATGACCAGCGAAGTTGAACGCCAACGGCCCAATGAGTATGGCAACGCCCACAAACCCGACGACAACCCCCACCGCTCGCCGCGTCGTCAGCGCCTCGTAGCCCACGCCAACCCACCAGTTCGCCAGTAGCACTGTGAATAGCGGCGTCGTCGCGTTGAGAATCGACGCCGTGCCGCTTTCGATGCGCGTCTCGCCCCAGGAGATCAGCAGATACGGCAACACAAAGTTGACGACCGCCGTGACGACGGCCAGACGCCAATAGCTCCGCCACCCTGCGATCAATTCGGGCTTGAAAGCGATCACCGCGCCCAGCGTGAGCAATGAGCACGCCAGCCGTCCCGCCACGACCGTCGCGGGCGAGACCTCACGCACACCGATCTTGATGAAGAAGAACGAAGCCCCCCAGATCAGCGCGAGGCTGAAGAGCACGGTATATTCGCGTACGCGCATCGCGTGGTCACCCTTCCGCCTACTCGTGTCCTGTCGTGACCCATGCGAGGCCACGCTCCCAGTTACGCGCCAGCACCGCCAGCGCCGCATCGATATCGCCGCGGGCGAACGCGTCGATCAGCTCGTCGTGATCGCGCACCGATGGCGACCGATCGGCCGCCCCCCAGAACGCATGCTCCAGCCGAATCACTTTGGATTTCATCTCTGTGAGCAGTCGGGCGAGCTCGTCGTTGCCGCAGCGCGCGATGAACGCGGAATGCACCGCCATATCCGCCTCGGTCGCCGCCTGTGCATCCCCGGCCCGCAACGCCTCGGCCAGCCGGTCATTCGCGGCGCGCATTCGGCGCAGCTCGGCGGCGTTCATCGCGCCAAGCGCACCTCGCGCGGCCATCGACTCCAATGTGGATACGATAGGGTAGATCTCGCGCGCCTGCTTCAGGCTGACCGGGCTCACATAGGTGCGGCGCGCGGCCGAGGTCAGCACGAGTCCCTCGTTTTCCAGCCGCTGCAACGCTTCACGCACCGGCGTCCGGCTCATGCCGAGGGCGGCCGCGAGCGATTCATCGCGCAACGCCTCGCCCGCCGCGAGCGTGCCATCGAGAATCCACCCGCGCAGCCGAGCGTAGGCAATGTCGGCGAGGCACTGGCGTTCCAGCCGAGGGAGTGTCTGTGGAAGCGGCATCGCGGCCTCCTTCGTTTTCGGATACTGTATACAGTATATTGGCAGAGGTCAACGTAATTCTACATCGCAATAGAGCAACATACACTCATCGAAGTGCGCGGGGTATGTAGGCCGCTAGGAGAGCTAGCGCCCCGGCGGGTACGGGGGATTCCCGCCCGGTCGCCGATTCTGGGCAGGCGGATAGCGGGGTGGAACACCAGGATACGGCGGCCGATTCGCGTCAGCAAGCGTGCGCGGCCGAACCGACCGTGGCAGCGGCTTCTGCGAGGCACCTTGCCACCCCTCGGGAGTAGGCGGCTGATACACCGGCACGGGACCCTCCTCGGGTAAGATCGATGGATAGGACGTCGGCGCGAGCGTTGGTGGACGGTGCGCGTCTTCCCACCCACTGCGGGCGTAGGCCGCCGCCGCCTCACGCGTCGCACGCGCGACATCGCGGACATACCGATGCTTGCCGAACAGCGAGCCGAGAAAGCCCCAGAACAGCGCCGCGATCATGTACCCGATAGTCAGGTCCAGCGCGAGAAAACCCTGTGCCTGGCTGATGAGTCCGTTGATGTCAATCGAGTAACCCGGGGCGGCGGTGTTCACGAACGACGTGATGACTACCGCGATCAGCGTGGATGCCACATGCCCAAATGTGTTGTAAAGCACGATCGTCGCGAGCCCCGAGACGATGCCCCCGAACAGCGCGGTCACCACCGCGGCGCCCACGCCGGTTCGCTTCCGCCCGACAATCGCGGCCGCGCGTAGTCCCGCTACGAAGAGCATGCCGTCGATGGCCCACGAGGAGAGTATGCTTGCTGCCTCGATCATCCATATCATTTGCGTGAGCCCGACCGGCATCTGAAGCTGACCGCATGCCTGCGGCACGGCGGCGTGGAGAAGGCAGTCGGTGTAGATATTCAGGGCGCCAGAGAACCCGGCAATCGCGGCGAGATGCGTCTGCAGCAGGTAGACGGTGAACGCCTGGTTCGCCAGAGACAGCACGATCATGATCGCGCCACACTGCACGGCGACGCGAAAAATAACCGCGATGGAGACCGGCTCCTCTTCTTCCAGCTCGCCCACATTGACGGAGAGGGGCGTTCGGTCCTGGTCGCCGGGTTGCCACTGTGCCATACGTGTCTCGCCTCCGCTCTGAGCGCCACCTCGCGCAGGCGCGAATCCTCTGGCGCTGGCCCTCGTGCGCGGAGGAAGTAGGCGCCGCTCCATTGTGCCGGAAACGGGACTCCGCGTCAACATGTCGCGCCACACGCGACTATACGAAGCGAGGCACACCGGAAGCCAGCAGAGTCTCCGCCGAATGTGCCCCCCTTTACGGACCAGGGAAGCTGTGCGGCTGTCGACCAAGCCGCCGTCCAAACCCCATGCCGCCACCTCCATAAAATCCGGCTGGCATCGGCTGAGCCGCAGGTGGCGGCTCGTCGCCTGGCATCGGCACGCTTGCCATCTGGTCGCGCAATACCCCCACCTGTTCGAGCATGACGGCATCCATCGTACCGTCCTTCGGAGTGGCGAGCCAGCGCATCGTCGAGGCCAGGCACAATTCTTTCAGATACGCGAACGAGAATCCCTCCGCCTGCTCGCTCACCTTGGCGATGCCCTCCTCCGTGAGGTTGAGCGCGGGCTTGACCGACGCGTTCCACAACGCGAGATATGCGTGACGCTCGGGCACCTCAGGCAGCCCGAAGGGATACTTGCGGTCGAAGCGGCTCGGCCGGTCGAGCACAGCGGGGTCCAACCGCTCCGGATGATTCGTCGTGGCGAGCGTGAGGATGCCGCCATTGGTAGCGAACCCATCCAGCTCGTTCAGGAAGAACGAGCGGTTCTGCGATGTGAGCTGGGCGTCCAGGTCTTCAAACACGAGCACACACGGCGCGGTACGCCTGGCACGGTCGAAGACGGCGCGGATGCACATCTCGTCGACGCCGTGTTGCGCGCGCAGGTTCTTGACGTACAGGCATGGCTGCGGCAGCGAGTTGATGAGCGCCTTCACCGTATGGGTCTTGCCGTTGCCGGGAGGGCCGACGAACAGAATGCCGCGCTTCCAGGGGATATCGTACTCGGTGTATGTGTCGCGCGCGGCGAAGAACCCCTGGGCGTCATCACGGATCTCCTGCTTGAGGGCGCCACGTAAGATGAGCGTGTCGAAGGTCGCGCTCTTGACTGCACGGAACAGCTGCTCGTCCTTATGCCACATGCCATTCTCGAAGACGAGAATCTCCCCGCGAATCTCCATATTCCACTGTGAGACCGCGGCGAGAAAGCGCCGAGCAACGTCTTCTTGCTCCGCGAGGATCCAGTAGTGAGGCTGCGGCCCGTGCTCTCCAAAGCTGAGGATGAGCACGTCGAGCCGCGCGTCCTCCCAGGTCACCTCAAGCCAGGCGTTCTTGATGCGGTCTGTGGTGCCGCCAATCTGATCACTTGCGCCGCCCACACCATTCTGCGCTCCGGGCGCACGTCCGCCAGCCCAGCCCATAGGATTGTGCGGCCCTGGGTAGAACTCCACATCCGGCGGCTGCCAGTAGGTCACTGCCTGCGGATGAACCGCGGCCTTGCGCGTGATGGTGCAGTGCCCGGCGGCGGCATACGACTCGACATCGAAAAAGCCCATCTCGCCTTCGAGCAGCGCCTTTTCGGGGAAGGCGGCAGCCAAATCCTGGCTCACACTGTAACTGATGACGAGTGGCGGACGTGAGAGCGCCTCTCGGATGAAATGGACGATATCCATCGCGCATTCCCGTTCCTGTTGTTGATGCACGCAATCTCACCGTGGGCTCCTGCGTACAGTATGGCACACAGTCCGTCAGCTTGGAGCAGGCATCGACCAGAGGAACGTTGTGGGATGGTGCCGCGGCCGCACAACAATGCTCCCCTCACCGTGCAGGGTGAGGGGAGCTGTCGGAAGGTAGCATATCGGCTGCGCGGAGCCTTGCTCAGCTACGAGGCTGCCCGGTCGCGCAGAGCACTGCCAGAGATTCCAAGTGCCTCACGCCCCACGCCAATGGCTACCGGAATCGCGATCGCCTCGATGAAGATAATCATCGGAATCCACAGCCACAGCAGGCCGTCCTTGATGGCATTCGAGAATGCCAGAATCATGAAGAAAATCAGCGCTGGGGCAAGCGGCAGAGAAACGCTGAGGGCGACAACGGCCGCGCGCCAGATCAACCCGCCAAGCGGATCTTGAGTGTTCTTGGGAGCCTTGTAGCCCTGGCCTGGCCCGGCCTTCGGAATCGGTATGTAGACACGCTCCGGTGTACTAGCGGGCGCGGCAGATTGCGCATTGGTGTTGGTATCTGTGCTCATCAGAGAAACCTCATCGTTTCCCGCGCCGCGACGCGCAGATATTGCGGTCAGCCGGGAGTGCAGTATTTCAAGTGTAGGGCACAGACGGGGACGCGTCAAGGCTCCAACCAGGCGCCACATGTCCCGACTATGGTGGTCCCTTCCGGCTAGGCCTCCTCTCTCGGCGTCAGCCGGGGGAGGAGGTCAGGGGGGAGGGGACCGCCCGCCTTCACGACTGCGCTTTCCGCTGCTGCTCGCGCTCACGCAACTCCACGCGCCGGATCTTGCCGCTGATGGTCTTGGGCAGCTCGGTCACGAACTCGATCTCGCGCGGATACTTGTATGGCGCCGTGACCTGCTTGACGTGCTCCTGTAGTTGGGTCGCCAGCGCGCTGCTCGCCGAATAACTCGGCGCGAGGATGACGTACGCTTTGACGATCTCGCCACGCACCGGATCGGGGCTGGCCACCACCGCCGCCTCGATCACCGCCGGATGCTCCACTAGCGCGCTCTCCACCTCAAACGGACCGATGCGGTACCCGGCCGAAATGATGACGTCGTCCGCGCGGCCGACGAACCAGAAATAGCCGTCGGCGTCGCGGTAGGCGCGGTCGCCGGTAAGATACCAGTCGCCGATGAATGAGCGCTCCATCGCCTCGGGATTGCGCCAGTACTCCTTGAAGAGGCCGAGCGGGCGCTCCGGCTTGACCCGCACGGCGATATCGCCCTCCTGATTGGGGCCAAGCTCGCGCTCCGTCGCCGAATCGATGACAGATAGGTCGAAGCCCGGCGAGGGCAGACCCATCGACCCCGGCCGCACCTCCATGCCGGGGAAGTTGCCGCAGATCAGCACCGTCTCAGTCTGCCCGTAGCCGTCACGAATGGTCAGGCCCGTCGCCGTTCGCCACGCGTCGATCACCTCAGGATTCAGTGGCTCGCCCGCACCGACGCACGAGCGCAGCACACGGAAAGTGTACCGCGAGACATCCTCCTGAACGAGCAGACGGTACACGGTGGGGGGCGCGCAGAACGAGGTGACCGGGAAGCCTGAGAGCACGTCGAGCACGTCCTTCGCGTTAAACTTGCCGCGCGCATCCTGAATGACGAGCGCCGCACCATTGCCCCACGGCCCGAAGAAGTTGCTCCAGGCCGCCTTCGCCCAACCCATCTCAGACAGGTTCCAGTGCAGGTCGTCGGGCGTCAGGTCGAGCCAGTAGCGACCCGTGACCACGGTGTGCCCCAGCGGGTAGCTGGCGTGCGTGTGCAGCACCATCTTGGGGAAGCCAACCGTGCCGCTGGTGAAGTAGATGAGGCACGGATCGTCGCTGCGGGTGCGTCTGCCGTACCACGTCGGCAAGGCGGCGTCGACCGTCGGATGATACCCCACGCACCCCTCGGGACATTCCGCGCCGAGCTCGTCCACCACCATCACCGTGCGAATCGTCGGGCACTGCGCGCGTACCTGGGCCATCTTCGCGGCACCCTCTGAGTCGGTGACGAGCGCGACGGCTTCGGCGATGTCCGCACGGTACTGAATGTCCTTCGGCGTCAGCAGCGTGGTGCACGGTATGCCGACCGCGCCCAGCTTCATCAGGCCGAGCATCGTCTCCCACCACTCTGGCACGCGCGGCAGCATCAGCAGCACCCGCTCGCCCTTGCCCACACCCAGCTTCTCCAGCGCGTGTGCGACCCGGCTGCTCTGCTCGTCGAAGTAGACGAAGCTGTAGCGCTCCTCACGCCCGTCCTGGCCAAGCCACAGCATCGCCAGCTTCTCGGAGTCCTCGGCCCAGTGTCCGAGCGTGTCGATCGCGAAGTTGTAGTCGTCGGAGACGCTCCACCTGAAGGTGCGCCGTGCTTCCTCGTAGCTGCTGGCATGCCCGCCCGACGTCTGATCCTCAGTCGCCATCGTTCCGCACCTGCTTCCTGTAAGAAATCTGGCTGGTAACGGGAAACTATGCGTTCAAATCGTGCAAACCTGCTTCTGGCGGCGTCATTCTTGCCACAAAGTATACGCACGCGCACTTCCAGCGGGCAACCGCCATTCGACGTGAAGACGGAGGATGACATGGCCCGAAATTGGCATCATTTTCCGCTTGTCGAATGCTTTCAAGCCTGCTAGCATGTGGACTCAAGAGCGCATGCTCCTGCCCTTGCAGGCCCATGTGACGGGTGCTATACTGCCCGCGCGGGATTCGAAAGGGAAACGACCAGACCCATGGGCATAGACGAACAAGCAGCAAGCTATGAAGCTGAGCGAGCGGCACGCAGCGAGCGTGACCGTGAGTTCGTTATAGATAGTGACACATCTGACCTCTCGAACCTGGCTCAGAGCGACAGCCTGCGACTGTATCTGCGTGAGATTTCGCGTATTCCGCTGCTGTCCGCCCAGATGGAGCTCGACCTCGCCCAGCGCATCCGGCGCGGCGAGCGCGCTGCTCGCAACCACCTCATCGAAGCTAACTTGCGCCTCGTCGTCAGCATCGCGAAGCGCTACGTCGGCCAGGGGCTCTCTCTCGAAGACCTCATCGGCGAAGGCAACATCGGCCTCATCCGCGCCGTCACCAAGTTCGACCCCGATAAAGGCTTCCGCTTCTCCACGTACGCGACGTGGTGGATTAAACAGGCGATTACACGCTCGATACTTGAAGGCACCCGCGCCGTCCGCCTGCCGGTCTACATCATGGAAGAAGTCATGCGCGTCAAGCGGACCACGCGCCAACTCTATCAGGAGCTCGGGCGTGAGCCGACGGCGGACCAAATCGGCGAGCGGCTGGGCATCACCGGCGACCGCGTGAGCGAGTTGCTCATTTGGGCCGAGAAGGTCTTCTCGCTCGATGCCCCACTCTCGGACGAAGAAGAGAACTCACTCTCCGACATCATCGAAGACCAGAGCGCGCAAGGCCCCGCCGAATCCACCGACCGCACACTGCTCCGCGAGGAGGTGCGTCGGGTGCTCAACAACCTGACGCAGCGCGAGCGTGAGGTGATCGAGCTACGCTTCGGCCTGCTCGACGACCACGACCACACGCTCGAAGAGGTGGGGCGCAGGCTGCACGTCACCCGCGAGCGCGTCCGGCAGATTGAGGAGCGCGCCATCCGCAAGCTGCGCCATCCGCAGTCCAGCCGGTTGCTCCGCGACTACCTGAGCTAACTCGCATGCAGCCAGCGGAACCGCCGCTCGCCGACCTCGGCCCGCTGGGGTTCGTCGGTGCCGGTGCCGTCGGCACAACACTCGCGCGCGCATGGGCGGCGCGGGGAGCGACGGTCGCGGCGGTGACCGCGCTGCATCCCGGCTCCGCACGGGCGCTCGCCGACGCGATCCCCGGCTGCCAGGCCGTCCCGATCGCGCAGGAGGTGACCGCGCGGAGCCGTCTGCTCTTCCTCGCCATTCCTGATGATGCGCTCGCCACAGTCACCGCCAGTCTCTCGCTTCAGGAGGGACAGGCGGCGATTCATTTTAGTGGTGCGCGCGGCGCCGACGTGCTTGCCGTGGCCTCGGAGCACGGCGCTGCCGTCGCTGCATTGCACCCGCTGATGACCTTCTCTGCCGCCACAGCACATGCGCCAGTTAGCGACATTCTCGCGCGGCTGGCGGGCTGTACGTGGGCGCTCGAAGCCTCGCAACCAGCACTGGCGTCGGACCTGCGCCGTCTGGTGGACGCCCTCGACGGCCATGTCGTGTCGCTCGGCGCGGACAACCGGGTGCCGTACCATCTCTCCGGAGTTCTCGCGTCAAACTACGTCGTCGCCCTGCTCGGCGCGGCGGTCCAGCTGTGGACGACCTTCGGCGCAGCCGAGGAAGAGGCGCTGAGAAGCCTGCTGCCTTTGCTTCGAGGAACCGTGGACAACCTCGCCTCGGTCGGTCTTCCCCAGGCGCTCACTGGGCCAGTCGCTCGCGGTGACGCAGGCACGGTTGAGCGGCACATGGACTGGCTCGCCGCCCATGCGAACGATGACCCGCGCATCGTCGCGCTGCGCGACGCCTACGTTGCGCTCGCCCGACTTGCGATGCCACTAGCTGAGGCAAAGGGCAGCCTCTCGCCGGAACGCGTGGGGGAGTTGGAGCGTGTGTTGCGAAATGGCAGGACCTCTCCCCCTACCCCCTCCCCTTGAGGGGAGGGGCCGTTATTCAGGCATTATCGCGAGAGCGTGGGGTGTCGTTGCGACTACGTTTGACGTGTTGCCTGGCTGTAGCTACTCCACACGCAGCCAGCAGTAGTCGTGGGGCGAATGAAAGCCAAGCACGGTGTAGGGCACCAGTGGATTGCGTGTCCGCAGCAGGTAGTGCAGCACACGCGGATTGCGCGCGTAGAACCGGCGGGCGCAACGAATCGCCGTCCACAGCGACGAGAAGCGGACGCCCATGCGAGGATCGACCGGCAGCGCCTCATATGTGAACCCGCGCTCTGCGAACCACTCGGTGTCCTCCGGACGCGGCCAGATGACGACGACCAGACCACCCCGCCGGGTCACCCGCTTCAATTCGGCGAGTCCCGCGTCGCCGCCCTGGTTGGGCTGAGCGGTAAACGCGGAACACGAGACCGCGACGTCTACACTGCCATCGGCGAGCGGCAGCGCATCGAACCGGCCCTGTAGCGGCAAGATTTGCTGGCGGGCGCGAGCGTTGCGCGCCTTCTGGGTCAGCAGCCGCAGCAGACCAGGTGACGGCTCGACGGCGTAGACGCGTCGCGCGCCCAGCCGCAGCAGCGCCAGCGTCGCGCGACCGCTGCCCGCGCCCGCATCCAACACGTCCTTGCCGCGCACCTCTGGCCCAAGCCGCTGCCAGATACCCGGATGTATCCGCTCACCCGCGGTCAGCTCCTCATACAGCTCAGGTGTCTTCCAGTAGGTCAGCTCCCAGAACAGCGCGTTGAGCAGCGTGCGCCGGGCCGTCGTCTCCTGAGCGAGCGAGTGCGGCTGGGCGCGCGCGGCAGTCCACCGGGCGCGCTCGTCCTGGGTCAGCAGCCGCTCCAGCCTGCGGTTGAGCGCCGCGGGCCCGCCCCTCGTCGCCAGCGCGAGCTCACCAACCGAGACAGCCATCGCGCCCGAGTCGAATAGCTCCCGCAGCGTGGCATCGTCGAAGACGAGCAGATCACGGAGCTTGAACGGATTCTCAAAGAGCGGCTCGTCCGCGCTCGTCTCGCCCTGCGTTTCGTGCTCGGGAGCATGCGGCCCTTCGTCGCGGGATGGATGCCGAGCCCGACTATCGAGCCGGCGGTTCGACCTATTGGTGAGCATTTGCATACCCCCTGAGTGACACTCCAGGCAGTCGCGCCCATAGGGGCCTCGTGCAGGTGCTACGAGACCACCGCGCCCGACTTCATTGGGAGGTCGTGCTCGCGGCAGAAGCGCTCAGAGTGGGCCTTCAGCGCCTCGACGATGTGCTGCAACGTGCCGCCGAGCGATCCGCTCGTACGTCGGGGCCCCTCACCGTTGAAGACATAATACGCGACACCGCGCGACACGGAGACACCCGCCTCCATGCTGTTGAGTCCATTTCGCATTCGCGCCGCTATGCAGGATGCATGCCGCTCGCCATCACACACACTATCTGAGCCAGGATACGAATCCGCGTGCCTCCTTGCGTTACCGTCTCCTTGCCTGTCTCCCTCCCGCCTTCCATGGTACGGAAGTTGATACATGCGCGAATAGACCATACATCGTATCGCGATATGGCTGGCTCTGTCCCTGAAATGCTTACGGACGAGTAACACGTCGCGAATAGGATGACAGGCTGGAGCGCGACCATGCACATCTTCCTTCCGCACCTCGTGCTTGCCACTGACTTTCCGCCATGGCTACGGGCGACACACTGGGTCAACGTACTGTTTTTCGGCTTCATGGTTCGCAGCGGCATCCAGATCCTTGGCTCGTATCCACGCCTGTACTGGAATGACCACAGCAAGCCCGGTACGGAGTGGCTGAAGTTCACGCGCCGCAAGATTCCCCAGGACAGGCTTTGGATCACGCTGGAGGAGGAGGTCGAGGTCCCGCCGGTCATCGGGCAGCCCGGCGGCAACAACCTCGGCCTCGGGCGCCACTGGCACTTCTTCGCGGCGCTGTTCTGGCTCGCAAACGGCATTGTCTATGTGGTGCTGCTGATCGTCAGCGGCAACTGGATGGCCATCGTGCCCACGTCGTGGAGCATCTTTCCCCAGATGTGGCACACCTTTCTCAGCTACCTCACGTTCCATGCGCCGCCCGCGACCGACTTCACCCCCTACGATCCGCTGCAGAAGGTGAGCTACGGGTTCGTCGTCTTCATTCTGGCCCCCTTCCAGATTCTGACCGCCGCGGCGCAATCCCCCGCGATCGAGGCACAGTTCCCGTGGTACTCGCGGCTGTGGGGTGGCCGTCAAGCGGCGCGCAGCCTGCACTTTATCGGCCTGGTGCTGTTCATCGGCTTTGTCTTCGTCCACACCTTGCTGATCATTCTGGTCTGCGCCTGCGGACCGCACAGCCCGGCTCTGGTCGGATACGTCGGCAACCTTGGCGACATCGTGCTCGGGCAGCATCTCACCCACCACACCGAAGCGGTGCTGTTGGGCATCGGCATCGTCGTGGCCATCCTGTTGATCTACGCCATCACCAGCTTCCTCTCGCTGAGCAAGCCACGGACGATTCAGCACGCCCTCGGTGCGTTCTACCATAAGCTCGTGCGCCTGCTCTCGCTCGGCACGCGGTCGCATCAGAAGTACACCGCCGCCGACATCTCCGACTATCACCTCATCAACGGCGCGCCGCCGAGCAGCCCGGAGTTCCTCAACGAGCTTTGGCGGGACTTCACGGAATACCGTCTTGAGGTGCGCGGTCTCGTCGAGCGGCCACTGTGCCTCACCCTGGATGACCTGTTCGCGATGCCCAAGCAGACGCAGATCGTCCAGCACAACTGCATTCAGGGGTGGAGCAGCATCGCGGAATGGGGCGGCGTGCCGATGCGCGAGATTTTTGCCCGCTGCAAGCCGCTCGATACGGCGAAGTACGCGGTCTTCACCTCCTACTCCGAGGACACCGCGGGCCGCCCCTATTACGAAGTGCTCGACCTGGACACGGTAAAGCATCCGCAGGCGCTTCTGGCCTACGAGATGAACAACCAGCCACTCCCGCTCGCGCACGGTGCTCCGCTCCGCCTGCGAGTCGAAAACCAGCTCGGCTTCAAGATGGTGAAGTGGCTCAAGTCGATCGAGTTTGTCGAGACCTACGCCACGGTGCGGGCAGGCGACGGCGGATCGCGCGAGGAAAACAAATTCTATGAGGTCGAGGCGGGCATCTAGCCGCTCGCCTGGCTCGCTTCTGGTGAACGCTTCCCTGGCATGACTGCTGCGGGGTGCCCTGAGTGGCGATCCAGCAGCCTGACGGCTGCTGGCTCAGACCTCGCTTCACATCAGGTGAGAGCAGTGCAGCCGCTCAAGGGGTATCCGCCGCCAAGGGTGGATAGAGAGGAGAACACCATCGCACGCACAATAGGCGACCCTACAACCGCAGTCGTGTCCGGTTGACCGTGGCACAGACAATGCTAATACATCGCATTGGGATATAGTGAACGTGCAAGGAGTAGGCACCGATATGGCAAAGACTGTTTCCGATGTGCTAGTCGAGCGCCTGATTGACTGGGGCGTCGACACGGTATTCGGCCTTCCTGGCGACGGCGTCGACGGCGTCATCGAGGCCTTCCGCAAGCATCGCGATCAGATCCGCTTCATTCAGAACCGGCACGAGGAGGCATCCGCCTTCGCGGCGTGCGCCTATGCTAAGTTCACCGGCAAGTTGGGCGTCTGTGTCGCCACGAGCGGGCCGGGCGCGATTCACTTGCTCAACGGCCTGTACGACGCCAAAATGGACGGCGCGCCAGTGCTCGCGATCACCGGCCAGCAATACAGCGATCTGCTCGGGTCGAGCTATCAGCAGGTCGTCAACCTGCTCGCGCTGTTCGAGGACGTCTCGGTCTACAATCAGCAGGTGCAAGGCACCCACGACGTCTACAATCTGACGAATACTGCCATCCGCACTGCCCTATCGGAGCACGGCGTCGCGCACCTGACGATTCCCATCGACTATCAGGTCGCCGAGTTTCAGCCAGCCGTCAACAAAGAGGAAGGCGGACCACCGCTCACGCCCGGCAAGACGGCGGATTTTCCTCCCGCCTTTTACACTGAATATGCCCACGACGGCAACAACCTCGCGGCTGCCTCACTCGTTAGCTCGCCTGTCCCCTCGCAGGCGCATCTGCAGCAGGCGGCGGACATTCTCAATTCGAGCAAGAAGATCGCGGTGCTCGTCGGCCACGGCGCGATTCCCGCGCGTGAGGAGATCGAGCGGCTCGCCGAAATCCTCGGCGCTCCGGTGGTGAAGTCACTGCTTGGTAAAGGCGCGATTCCCGACGACAGTCCCTACAGCACAGGCGGCCTCGGACTGCTCGGCACGCGCCCATCCGAAGATGTGATGGAAGAGTGCGAGACGCTGCTCATGATCGGCACATCGTACCCGTATTCCGCCTACCTGCCCAAGCCTGGACAGGCGCGCGGCGTGCAGATCGACATCGACCACACGCGCATTGGTCTGCGCTACCCCATCGAGGTCGGGCTTGTCGGCGACGCGCGGGCCACCCTTCAGGCACTCCTGCCGCTGCTCAGGCGCAACGAGGATCGCTCGTTCCTGCGAAAGGCACAGGAAGGCGTCAAGAGCTGGATGCGCGCGATGGAAGAAGAAGGCATGCGCACCGAGACGCCGATGAAGCCTCAGGTCGTCGCCTGGGCGCTCAACAAGTACGCCGCGCCCGACGCGATCATCTGCGGGGATAGCGGTTCCAACACCACATGGATCGCCCGCCATTTCCTTCTCAAAGAGAACCAGATGTTCTCCTGCTCGGGTAACCTCGCCACGATGGCGCCCGGCCTGCCGTACTCTATCGGCGCGGCAACCGCGTATCCGAGCCGGCAGGTCATCGCATTCGTCGGCGATGGCGGCTTCACGATGCTCATGGGCGAGGTGCTGACCGCCGTCAAGTATCATCTGCCGATCAAAGTGATCATCATGAACAACTCCTACCTGTCGCAGATCAAGTGGGAGCAAATCGCGTTGCTCGGCAATCCTGAGTATGCCGTCCAGTTGCAGCCCGCGAACTTCGCGGAGTGGGCGCACGCAGCAGGCGCGTACGGCATGCGTGTCGAAGACCCGACCAAGATCGACGACGTGATGCAGGAGTTCCTCGCCCTACCCGGTCCGGCCATCCTCGACTGCGTCGTCGACGCGAACGAGCCTCCGCTGCCCGCGAAGATCAAACCGAAGCAGGCCATCCATCTTGCCGAGGCACTGGCCAAGGGCACGCCGAACCGCACGCAGATCGCGCTCACCGGGTTCCGCGACAAGCTCGATCAGGCGCTCGAAGAGAGCATGGGCACCAGCACCGGCCCGATCGGGCGCGCGATGGAAAATCTCGGCAAAGTGCTGTCGTAACCATCACGAACATGTCTCTGCCCCACCCACTGTCCGCTCAACGGCGAGCGGCGGTGGGTTGAGGCGGAGACCACCGGACCGAAGACGGAAGCGGCGGAGTGGCTGTCTGCTCCGTCACCCGCTAGATTGAAGCAGCGTTATGGTTACTCAGGCTGGCAGCACGAAGATTGAGCGCGTCGACGTCTCCGCATTTACAGTTCCCACGGACGGCCACGAGGCCGACGGCACCTACGCATGGGACTCCACCACGATGGTGCTGGTCGAGGTCTCGGGCGGCGGCGCGCGCGGCATCGGCTACACCTACGCCGACTCGTCCACGGCCGTCCTCATCCGCGACAAGCTCGCGAAAGTGGTGGAGGGCCGCGACGCGATGGGAGTCGAGGGCGCGTGGCACGCGATGGTCGCTTCCATCCGCAACCTCGGCCGCCCCGGCATCGCGTCGATGGCGATCTCCGCCGTGGATGTCGCGCTATGGGACCTCAAGGCGCGTCTCCTCGATCTGCCACTCTACCAGCTCCTCGGGCAGATGCGCGACGCGGTGCCGGTGTATGGCAGCGGTGGGTTCACCTCGTACTCGATTCAGCGGCTGCAAGACCAGCTCGCCGGATGGGTGTCGCAGGGCATTCCGCGCGTCAAGATGAAGATTGGCACGCACCCCGCCGACGATCTGGAGCGCGTCAAAGCCGCCCGCGCGGCCATCGGCGACGCGCAGCTCTATGTCGACGCCAACGGCGCGTACGCGCGCAAGCAGGCGCTCGCCCAGGCGGCGGCGTTTGCCGAGCAAGGGGTCGTCTATTTCGAGGAGCCCGTCTCGTCTGACGACCTGGACGGCCTGCACCTCATCCGCGACCGCGCGCCTGACGGCATGGAGATCGCGGCGGGCGAGTACGGCTACGACCTGTTCTACTTCCGGCACATGCTCGAAGCTGAGGCCGTCGACATTCAGCAGGCGGATGGCTCGCGCTGCGGCGGCATCACCGGCTTTCTCAAGGTGAGCGCGCTCACCCAGTCGCGCGGCATGCCGATCTCGGCCCACTGCGCGCCGACGCTTCACGTGCCGGTCGCATGCGCGGTGCCGCACCTCTACCCGATTGAGTATTTCCACGATCACGTGCGCATCGAGCACCTGTTCTTCGATGGCGCGCTCTCGCCCGTCGACGGAGCGCTCCGACCCGACCCCTCGCGCCCAGGCCTGGGCATCGAATTCAAACGGGCTGACGCCGAGCCGTACGCTATCTAGCGCCAGATTCCGGCAGAACGACGACTACCAGGGGGACATACACAATGCAGATGAGAGGTATGCGCCTTGACGGCGAGGAGCAGCGCACATGGCCGTAAGAACTCCAGAACGGCCAGCGCAGCGCCTCCGCGCCGACATACACGCCAGCCACGATGGGCACAAAGCCCTTCCGTCATTGATGCCGCGCACATGTGACGAGCGCCGGACCTTCCCGCGCGAGATGATCTCCGAGGCGCACGTCATCGAGCACTATCTGCGCGAGGGTCGCTTTCAACGCGGCCTGGCGCTCGTCGCGGGCATGTCAGGGCTGCTCGGTGGCCTTGAGGTCGCATACGAGCATTATCGGGGCAGCTATGGCCAGCGCGTGATGTATAGTCCCGTCGTCCTGAGCGCCGCGCTCGCGGGTGCGGGCGCGCTCAGTGCCGTCAGCAGGCGGGCCGCTCGCTCAGCACTGCCGCTGGCCTCGTGGCTGCTGCTTGGCGACGGCACGCTCGGCTTCATCTTCCACATTCGCGGCATCCAGCGCAAGCCCGGCGGCTGGCGGATACCGGTCTTCAACGTCATCATGGGGCCGCCGCTTTTCGCGCCGCTGCTGCTCGGCATCGGCGGTTTCCTGGGAGTGATCGCGTCATTCTTGCGCCGCGAAGACGATCCCGAGTACGCGCTACCGTCGTCTGCCGCTGTCGGCGCGGCGCCGCACCCACTCGCGCGTGTGTTGCCCAGGCGTGTGACCCGCGAAGAAATCGCCGTCGAGCGCGACCTGCGCGAAGCCCGACTCCAGCAGCTCCTTGGTGGGGCGGCCGCCATCTCGGCGCTGCTCAACGGCCTCGAAGCGCTCTATTCACATTACAAGACAGGCTACCGCTACTGGGCGCAATACACGCCGGTCGTGCTCTCGCCGTTCGTCATCATCGCCGGAGTAGCCTCCATCTTCAGCAAGAGGGCGGCACATACGGTTCTGCCGGTCGCCTCGGCGCTCGCGCTGCTCGACGGCGGCATCGGGTTCTTGTATCACGTGCGCGGCGTTGCGCGGCGGCCCGGCCGCCTCAGCCACTGGCTCTACAACGTTCTCTATGGGCCGCCCATCTTCGCGCCGTTGCTCTATGCCGCGACGGGCTTTCTGGGTCTGCTCGCGAGTTTCTTGAGGAGGGCGTGATGGGTCTGAGCGAGATGGAGCGTCTGGGAGTCACAGCGGAGCCTGGGTCGGAGAACGGGAGCCGGCAATACATTGATCCGCGCTCATTGCCGCGCGACCCGGCGACGGGGCAACCTCTGCCGCCAAAGCTCCAGCCAGGCTACTATCCCGGCTTCTCCACTCTGTCGCAACAGAGTTACTGGGACGCCGCGACGCGCGATGTCGTGCTCAAGCGCGTCAATGAGATTCCGGACATCCAGTTCTTCACGGACGAAGAACTGCCACTTATCGAGGCGATCGTCAACCGGCTGCTGCCGCAGGATGACCGCGACCCCGCGCACCGCATCCCGATCGTGCCGTTCATCGACGAGAAGCTGCGAACCCACAAGATCGACGGCTATCGCTACGAGGACCTCCCTGAGGAAGACGAGATGTACCGCCTCGCGATGAAGGGCATCCAGGCCATCGCGCAACATCTCTACGGCAAGAGCTTCGTGGACCTAGGCCATCGCGAGCAGGACGACGTGCTCAAGACGCTGCACGACTGCAAGCCGCCAGCAGGGCAGGAATACTGGGACCAGATGGGCGGCGACGTGCGGCACGTGTGGGTGCTGCTTTTGACGGATGTCGTCTCGGTCTACTACGCCCATCCGTCCGCCTGGGATGAGATTGGCTTCGGCGGTCCAGCCTATCCACGCGGGTATATGCGCCTGCAGCACGGCTATCCCGAGCCGTGGGAAGTCGAGGAAGTGCGCTACGAGTGGGATGCACCGCCCGATTCGCTCTCGGACGTCTACGAGCCTATCGGGCTAGTGAGCAACGAAGAGGCGCAGTTCCATGGGCAGATAGGGCAGTCCGGCACACACTAGCCGCGAGGCAAGCGGGCACCAAAAGAACATCTCAGCCTCGATCAGGTGGATGAGTAAGGATATATTCCGATGAAGAAGCCATTATTTGGCGCATTTCAGCCGCCCGCGCCCGGCGAGCACACGCTCGGCCCGCTCCAGCGCGTCGAAACGCCAATGCGCCGCTACGCGCACACTGAAGAAGTCGACTTTGTCGTCGTGGGCGTCGGCTCGGCGGGCGGCGTGCTCGTGCAGCGGCTCGCCCGCTCGGGCTTCAGCGTCGTCGGCTTCGACGCCGGTCCCTTCTGGGATGTCGAGCGCGACTGGGTGAGCGACGAAGCTGGCTCGCACGGCCTCTACTGGAACGACCTGCGCATCACCGGCGGCGAGGACCCGATTACGCTCGGCGCGAACAACAGTGGCCGAGGCGTCGGCGGCGGCTCGGTCCACTGGGCGGGTTTTACGCCGCGCTTCCACCCGTCCGATTTCCGCGTGCGCTCCGAGGACGGCGTCGCCGAGGACTGGCCCATCAGCTACGACGAGCTCAAGCCGTATTACGCGTTGATGGAGAGAGAGATTCCCGTCTCCGGCCCGGCATATTTCCCCTGGGGCGACCCGCATGGCTACCCTTACGGGCCGCATCCGATCGGCGGCGTCGCATCTTCACTTGTCACGGGTTGCACCGCGATGGGCATTCCGGTGGTGGCAGGCGGCCCGGTCGCGATCAACGCCGGATCGCACGCCGATCGTCCGCACTGCATCTATCGCGGGTTCTGCATTCAAGGGTGCAAGGTCGGCGCGAAGCAGAGCACGCTCTACAGCCACGTCCCTGACGCCATCCGGCACGGCGCCGAGATTCGCGCGAATAGCATGGTCGCGCGCATCAACATGGGCAAGGACGGCCTCGTGACGGGCGTGACGTACTTCGACGAAGACGGCAACCCGCGGGAGCAAAAGGCCCGCAACGTGATCGTCGCCGGCTATGCCATCGAGACGCCCCGGCTGCTGATGCTCTCGGCCTGCAACGGCTCCGAGCAGGGGCTGGCGAACTCCAGCGGCACAGTCGGGCGCTACCTCATGGTGCAGGCGGGCAACGTCATTCTGGGCCGGTTCGACGAGCCGGTGCGGATGTACAAGGCGCCGCCCGCGAACGCGCTCACCGAGCATTTCTATGAGACGGACCCCAAACGGGGTTTCGCACGCGGCTTCGCGATTCAGACGGTCGGCCCGTTGCCCATCGCCTTCGCCAAGCAGATGATCATCGCAAAGGGCGCATGGGGCTGGGGCATGCGCCGCGCGCTGATGGACTATAACCACTATTCCGCATGGGGCTTCCTCGGCGAGATCCTGCCGTGGGAGGACAACCGCGTCACGCTCTCCGACGTCACAGATGCCCACGGGCTGCCCGTCGCGCACATCAATTTTGATCTGCACGAGAACGACAAGAAGCTGATCGACTGGGGCGTGAAGAAGACGATGGAGATCATGTCGGCGGCGGGCGCGACCGACATCGTGCAGGAGCCGCGCTACGCCCACCTCGTCGGCGGGGCGCGCATGGGCAACGATCCGCGCACCTCCGTCGTGAACAAGTGGCACCAGACGCACGACATCCCCAACCTGTGGATCTGCGACGGCAGCGTCTTCGTCACGCAGGGCTCCGCCAACCCTGGCCTCACCATCCAGGCACTCGCGGCTCGATTTGTGGACTACCTGGCACATGAGCGCGAGAATGTGCTCTCACGAGAGAAGACCGACTTCTATCAGGGAGATGTTCCCATGCGCTACGACATGTCGCCCTGGGGCACGGCAGGCCGGGGCGTGCCCCATCTCAAATGGCAACGTCCGAAGCCGAAGGTTGGCGCCGGTGGGCTGGCCATTGGCAACAACGGGTGATGGTCGCGGCCCCCTCTCTCTGACCCTCTCCCCCACCTGACGGTGACAGAGAGGGAAAGACGCGAGCGCCAGCGCGCCACTGTAACATTGACTGTCGCCAGACAAACACTCAAGGACGAACGCATATGGACTCCGATCGCGCGCGATTGCTCCTCGAGCACATGATTCGCGAGGGCATCGAGGTGCTCGTCTGCCGCATGCCCCAGAACGTGGTCATGCTGACAGGCTATTTGCCCGTCCTCGGCAATACCTTCTGCGTGCTCACGAAGGACCGCCCCGATCATCTGGAGGTACGACTCGCGCTGCCTGAGGATGAAGTCGACCTCGTGCCACCGGATGTCGCCGTCGAGGTCCGCACCTACGCCGAAGAGACGCTGACGATGATCAGCGACACACTCTCGGCGGCACGCGAGCCGATGCGCGAGCTCTTCACGTCCGCGGGGGTGTCGGGAACATCGACGATTGGCTACGAAGGGGGCAAAGAGCCCATCGTCACCGCGTACACCCAAATTGGCGCGCCGGGCCCGAACATGCTCGCGCTCTTCTCCGACCTGCTGCCTGTCGCCAAGCAGAAGGATGCGACAGGCATTCTCGAAGAGGTTGCCGCGATCAAGACGGAGGCCGAGGTGGCGTGGATACGCCGCTGTGTCGGCGTGGCACGCGAGGGCTTCGAGGCTGCCCGCGCCGCCATCCAGATCGGCGCGACGGAAGCCGCCGTCAGCGCGGCCGCGTCGTCGACGATGCTACTGACTGGCTTCGCCGTGCCGGGCGCGCATCGAGTGCTGCCATACGTGCATGTCATGTCCGGCCCGCGCGCGGCCGATGCCTACAAGGCCTATAACCTGACGAGCAATCGCACGCTTGAGCATGGCGACACCGTTAACGTGCAGTTAGAGGTTAACCTTAACGGGTACTGGGCGGAACTGACACGGACATTCTTCGTCGGCGAGGCGAGCGAGACGTGGCGCATGGTACACAACGCCTGCGTGGCCGCGCAACACGCCGCACTCAGGGTCATCCGTGATGGCACGAACGGGCGAGACGCCGACAGCACCGCCCGCCAGGTGATGGACCGCGCGGGCTTCGGCGAGGAGTTCAAGCACGGCCTAGGGCACGGCCTGGGTTTTCAGGCGATCAACCACAGCGCGCAGCCCATTCTGCATCCCGTCTCGACGTCCGTGCTGCGGACGAACATGGTCCACAACGTGGAGCCCGCCGTCTACCTTCAGGGAGAAGGGGGCTTCCGGCTGAACGACGATGTGCTGGTGAAGCAGCACGGCAACGAGGTGCTCTCACATGCGATCCCGCGCGACCTCGACTGGCTCATCGTCCGGGCGTGACTCGTAGTCTTTTGAAGACGACACCGATGCCTGCGAAAGACATCGTTTCGCGTTCGCGGCCGGGAAAGCGAATGGACGGTTCCGCACCCAATGGACAGCAAACGCCCAGGGGCGCGTTGACGTGCGGTACCAGCGGTCGGGAGACACCACGCTCGTCGTCGTGCTCAATCGCTCCGACGATATCCACGTGTCCGTCGAGCAGTGACACGCTCCATCGCGTCTGGATATATGACACTCGCCGCTACGACTGGACGGCGTAGTCGTCGAGCTTCCAGGCGCTGCCCTCACGCACGAAGCTCAGCGTGAGCGTGCCCGATGCGGGCGTTACCCAGGCATCGGCTGGCACAAGCGCGAACACCATCGTGTACCTCGCGCTCGTGCTCGAGACCGTATAGCCCGCGAGATCGGGATGACATGTGCCGAAGGTATAATCCGCGCCGAGATCGAAAGCCGCGCCGAAGTCCTCGCGGCTCGTGATCTCCTGATACCGCTGCGAGGTGAGCGCGTAGGCGCCGTTCAGGTCATGCCGGGCGAGATCGGCGCAGAAGGCCGTCCCGGCGTCGAGCGGGCTGAGATCGGTGCCGCGCACGCTCGGGTCCAGACCGCTGATGCGCCAGGCGCCCTTCTCGACGGCCAGGCTCACTGTGCCGGTCTTCGGACTGAGCGTGCCCCGCACCAGTCGCAGACCGAGTGTCGCCGTGGTGTCTGAGTTTGGCGTGCCCAGCGAGGCGATAGCACACGAGCGGACGGCACCGTCGAGGGTGTCATGCGTCTTCTCGTCCGCGACAAAGGCAGCCAGCGGAAGCTGCTGACGGGCGCTCGCGCTCAGCAGCCGGTACGCGGCGGCGTAGTCCTTCCGCTGCAACGCGTCACAATACATCTGCGCGACTTGGAGCGCCCCCAGATTTATGCCTAGCAGCGACGTGCCGAAGCCGCTTACCCGCCACGTGCCGTGTCCGCTGGCGAGCGTCAGCGTTCCAGTGAGCCTGCCCCGCTGCTGCCGTGTCACCACCATCGGGAGGCTCATCGGACTCGCCCACGGCAGTCCACTGAACCCGCCGAGGACGGAATCCAGAGAGCAACTCCGAACCGGCCCTTCGACGGCGTCCAGCGTGCGCATCGATGCGACGAAATCCACCCGCGCATACTTACGCTGTGCCGTGGGCGCGAGCTCGTCATAAGCCGTGCCATATTGCTGATGCTGCCAGGCACCGCAGTACGCGGCCACAGACGACGGGGGACCGAACCGCGTGTTCAGCGCGGAATCCGCGGCGCCCGCCAACGCGAGCAGCAGGATGAGCACGGCGATTCCTGCCGCGCCCGGAGAGCCGCGCCGGCGAGATGGCGTCGATGCTGGCGTCGTCCACCCCATCTCGTCGTCCGCTACGTCCTCGGCATCTTCCCAGTCTGGCTTGGCGGGAGCATGCCCGGCACCGCCCCAGTATGCGCCCTCTCCGTCCGCATACCCTCCGTCCGACATCCGCCCGCGCTCCTCGCCATAGCCGATACACGTCAGCCGATGCTATGCAGCGTTCACTTATACGACTGACTTCCATATCATAAGACGAACGTGAGACGGCGCGGCCACGCGCTGTTCTCTGAGAGAGTGGACGATTGCGGGTCCGTGCGAGGCTTATGAAGATGGACCGTCTGTGCCGAGCGCGGAAGTGAAGAAGCTGGTGAGCCGGTCGACGTACTGCTGGCCAGTCACGTGGTACGACTGCGCATGGTCGGCGCCGGGCACGAGCCACGTGCTGACCCGCGCGCCTGGCGCTCGTCTGGCGGCCTCCGCGAGCCGCGACAGATCGGACGGCGAGACAAGCGTATCGCTTGCCCCATGAATCAGCAGCAATGGGCGGGGCGCGATGCGGCCGATCACACCCAGTGGGCGTGACTGAGCGAGGTCGATGCCGTAGAGCGCATGGACTGAGGCAAGCACTCCCGGCGTGAAGATCGGCGGCAGGTGCGCCTGTTTGGGAAGTTGCTGGTCGAGCAGGGGTGTCACGTCGTCATATGCGGAGTCGCTGACGACGGCACGGATGGCGGGTTCGCGCGCCGCCGCGAGAAGCAATGTCGCGCCGCCCATCGAGACGCCCCATCCGCCGATCGCGCGCGGCCTGCCGAGACTGGGATACGGCAGTGGTCCGGATCGGAGGAAGTCGACCGCGCCAAGCACATCGCGCTGCTCGAATTGGCCCATCGAGAGCGGGGCAGACGCCGACTCGCCGGTGCCGCGCATGTCGAACGCCAGCACGGCGAAACCGCTCTTCGCCAGCGCGATACTCAACGGCAGCTCGCCGACACCTGTATCCGCGCGATTAGTGCGCGTGCCATGTACCAGTATGAGGGTTCGCCGTGCCGTCAGAGCGCCCCCAGGCAGCACGCCGGGGATGAACCATCCGGCGATACGCAGGTGATCCGTTCGCGCGGGAAACGTCACATCATGGTAGCTCAGCCCATAGGCGGCGGGCGAGGAGCGAACCGGGGAGCGTGGGGCGTACACGAGCTGCGTAGAGATAAACGCCGAGAGCCCGCCATACAGAACCACACTGAGCAGCGCGATCGAGAGGGCAATTGCGACGATACGCCTCAATAGGCGGCGTCGCGCCGAGGGAGCTGAGCCTGCGTGACGCTCACCGTTGCGCAGCGACACGCCTTCGCGTGAAGAGTTGGGAGGCTCAGAGGTCTGCATGCAACCGCCCGTCTTCTGGAAGGGCCAGCACGTCTCGCGAACACGCCGTTGTGTTCGTTCGCTACCAAGAAGAATACTACCCTCGCTAGAAACTGTTGCCTAGCCCGTACTACCGGACGAGCGCCTCATCCTCCTCGTCGGTCTCCGCCATCACATCGCTGAGCGCCGTCCGCACCGCCCGCGCCCGGCGTACAAGCTGGCGCAGCGTAAACGGATCGACAGTCTGCGCGCTATCCGAGAGGGCTTCGTCAGGGTGCGGGTGCATCTCGACGATCAGGCCATCCGCGCCCGCCGCGATCGCCGCCACGCCCATCGGCAGCACCAGCTCGCGCCGCCCGGTACCGTGGCTCGGGTCGACGAGCACCGGCAGATGCGTCAGCCGGTTGAGCAGTGGCACGCACGTCAGATCGAGCTGATTGCGCGTCTGCGGATCGAAGCTGCGGATGCCGCGCTCGCACAGAACGACGTTCGGGTTGCCTTCCGCCAGGATGTACTCTGCCGCGAGAAGCCATTCTTCGAGAGTCGCGGCGAATCCACGCTTTAGCAGCACCGGGCGGCCCGACTTGCCGACCTCGCGCAGGAGCGGGTAATTCTGCATGTTGCGGCTGCCTACCTGCAGCATATCGGCGTGCTCGGCCACGACCTCGACCATCCCCGGCTCCATGACTTCGGTCACGACCGGCATTCCGGCGGCGCGTCCAGCACGGGCAAGCAACTCGAGTCCTTCCACGCCCAGCCCCTGAAAGCTGTAGGGCGAGGTGCGCGGCTTGAAGGCGCCACCGCGCAGAATCGAGGCGCCGGCTGCCCGCGCGGACGTCGCCGCCTCGCGCATCTGTTCCTCGTTCTCTACCGAACACGGTCCGGCGACTATCACGGGTTCAGAGCCGCCGATGAGCACGTCGCCCACTCGCACGACCGTCTTGCCAGGCTGGACCGCCCGGCTGGCGAGTTGATAGGGGGTTGGCACGTTGAGCGCGCGCTCCACTGCGGGCAGTGCGCTAAGCTCACGTCGGAGCGCGGGTGTGATGCCCGGGGCGTCGAAGCACATGACCTCGCCCAGCGCGCAACGCAGCACCGCGGGCACACCGCCGCCGGCCACGCGCGAAGCCATGCGCATCAGTTCCGCACGTTCGTCAGGCGAGGCATCCTCGCGTACGACGATAACCATACCAACCCTCATCTTTCCAGATTCTTGGCGACGTGTCCTGCCTGGTGAGTCCACCGAGGGAGACGGTACGCTACGCACGTCGTCCCCTTCCATTCGCACAGCACAATCGCTGCTGGAACCCGTCTGTCTACAAGAACTACGCCTGAACGCCCTGAATTAGACCAACAAAAAAGCAGAGGCTTTCACCTCTGCTCACCCTCCGACCCGTCACGGACCAGTTTTGTCGCAACACAACTGGCCCACCGTCAAGCCGGAGGGCTGAGCCACCAATAATAGGACTGGGTGGCAAATGTCGTGTTGTCGTCTCGCAACGTCGAATGCGTCTTCATGATGTGCAGAGTATAGGGCGACATCCCCAGACGTGTCAAGCGGTGGCGCGGACCGGAGTTCCATCGCCGCGCAGCGCGCCCAGCGGGCCAACGTGGCATAGCATTTGCTCCCATTTCCCTTCATCACCTCGCTCGACACTCGGCAATTCTTAGGTATGGACGCCGCGAGCCTATGTGGAAGGGATAGAGACGATGGACTTCGAGGATCTTCTGCAACCTGAGGTCGCGGTAGGCGCCGCGGTCGCGGCAGCACTCTTCTCGCCACGTGTGCGCGGGCTGCTCCGACGGGGTGTCGTGTACACCGTTGCCGGCGCGCTCGTCGCCGGAGACGCGGTCACCTCGCTCGCCAGGGGTGTGGGCGAAGGCGTGCAAAAAGCCGGGACCGCGGCCTCCTCCGCCGCCAACTCCGCTGGCCGCCGCGTGCCGGTCGCTACCGATGGGCAGACCGCGACCGACGCGCACAGCGCCTCTTCCGACAACACCGTCGAGGGAACAGCCGTCGAAGAGACCGACACCTCCTCAACGAATGAAGCGGGAGAGTAGGCGTTATGGCAGAGCAACACGAGCAGACGCCTCATTCCGATACTGGTCCGGCCGCCACTGAGCGTGCTGAAGCGCTCGTCAATCAGTTGGGAGAACGCATCGGACAGTACGCCGCGCTCACCAATCAGCAACTCCAGCGCTGGACCGCTCGCACCCGCGAGGAACTTGAGGACATCTGGGCTGAGGCGCAGTCCCTGAGGCACCGCCAGACGCCGCCCCCTGCTCAGGCGTAGGCGCGGCAGCAGTGCGGGAGCACTGCCGCACGGCTATTCCAGCCAGACCTATCCAGTGGTAGATGCAACTGGTAGATGCAACTTCAGCCTCTCGCGTTGAGTAACGGCCCTCGCCGCATGCGGCCAGATGCTCTTGCACGGGAGATGGACCCAGCGAGCACACGGGCGTCGTGTGGAACAGGAAACGCGGATGAGTGCAGCGGCAAGCAGTGGGGCTCCATATGTGCTGCATGCGATCCCCGGACGGCTTCGCATTCGCCTGCCCGACTGGGATGGACGGAACGGAGCCGGCATCGAGCGCCAGTTACGCGTCGTGGCTGGTGTCACGCAGGTGCGGGCCAATCCGCTGACCGGCAATCTGCTCATCTGCTACGCGCCAGAGCGCACCTCCCAGGCGCGCATGCTCGCGGCAGTCACCGCGCTGGATGTCGACGAGCTGAGCGCCCAATGCGACGCGCAAGAGGAAGCGTCCGCACACACGATCCGCGAGCGGCGCGGCGCCACCCATCACACGCGAACCAATGGCACGGTACGGGCGCGTATCCCGATCTCCGGCCTCAATCGTGATCCCGACCTCGCCCGGCGCGTGATCGAGCGGCTCCAGCGGTACCCCGGGGTGCGAGCGACCGCCAGCCCGCTCACGGGCCGCATCCTCGTGGAGTTCACCGAGCACAGGACAGACCTCGACGACCTCATTGCCGAGGTCACGGGAATGGAGCTGCCCGAACTCCCTGGTGAGGACCGCGCCACCTACCCGCTCGATCGCCGGCCGCTGATCCAGAGCGTCACGCGCACGGTAGGTGCCGCGCTGGGCCTCACCTATGTGGGAGCCCAGCGCGCGCTCGGTGTCGCAGATGCGCCTGGCGCTGGAGTCGCCGTGCAGGCAGCGGGCGTC
>CAYRVF010000005.1:0-32707 GCA_964427535.1 uncultured Ktedonobacterales bacterium | reverse complement strand
GGCGTCATCGGCATCCTGCAGGGCATACCCACCTTGCGCTACGGCTTGAGACGCCTCTTCGGGCGCGATGCCGCCGCCGCACTCGTCTACATCCCCACCATCGTGACACTGACGTTCTCCGGGTCGTTGCTCGGCCTCACGCTGACGGGCGTCGAAGCGTGGCGGCTGCTGACTGAGGTCGTGCCACGCCGTGCCGCCTGGAAGCGCTATGTCGAACGCCTCGCGAATACATCGCCCGCCGATCCCGGTGCGGTGATCCGGCTGGAGAGCGGCGAGCGCTTCCCCCGGCAGGCGACCGTGCTGGAGGGCACCGGAACGGCCCTTGAGCGTAGCGCCGCACCGGTGCCCATCCGTCCCGGCGCCAGAGTCTCAGCTGGCTCGCGCCTGTTCGGCGGTCCAGTTGCCGCACGACTTGAAGCTGGCGAAGGCTTCGTTCCCAGCGAACGTCCCGCGCCCGTCACCCAAACGCTATTCGAACGCTACTCGCGGGCGCTAGGACCTGTCTCGTTGAGCTACGCCGCGATCACCGCGATTCTGACACGCTCATACCTCCGCACATTTGCCGCGCTGCTGCTCGTCAGCCCGCGCCCCGCCCTCATCGGCGCCGAAGCGGCGGAGCTGGGAGCCTCGGCACGTGTGCTGCGTGCGGGCGTTACCGTGGTGGGCATGCGCACAGGCCGCGGTGTTCGTCTCCCCGATACCCTCATCCTCGACGGGCCACGTGTTCTGACGGATGGCTTCGAGGTCTCCGGCGTCTTCCCGAGCGAAGAGCAGGCGGATGCCGCCAGCTTGCTAGCACGCGCCTCCAGCGTCGCGAGCGCGGCGGGCATGCCGTGGGGACGCGCATTCCGGTTGGCCGTTCGGGCGAGCGAGCGGGTGGATGCCAGCGACGGCAGCTTCGACGGTACGACGGCACGCGCGACCATCAACGGCGAGCGTTACAGCTTGACGCAGATAACCGACTCCCACAGCCTGTCTGCCTCGCTGCGTATGCGCCACAAAGGCGAGCACCTGCTCGTCCTGGAGTCCGAGCACAGGCCGGAACCGCTGGGCATTATCGCGCTGCGGCCGCGCCTGGCGCCAGGCGCGCAGAAGCTCGTCGAGACGTGCAGGCTTAGCGGCGTTGAGCTCGTGCTGCTGCCTGGTGACGAGTCCGCGTCGGCGCAGGCGCTTGCCCAGCGCGCGCGCGTCGCGCTGTTGCCGTCCGACGACGCCATCACCGCCATTCGCGAGCGCCAAGCGGCAGGTGACGTGGTCGCGTACGTTTCCGACGGCGCGCACGCGGCAGCGGCGTTTCAGGCCTGCGACCTGGCGATTGGTCTGAGTGATGGCACTAGCCAGATGCCCGCCCGCGCCGATCTGCTGGCGCCGGATCTTGACGCTGTCTCCGCCATTCTCGATGCGGGCGCCCGACGCAAGGCCGCGACGCGCGACTCTGTAGCGCTCTCCGCTATCTCGAATGTCGTGGGCGCCGCGCTCGGCCTGCCCGGTGAGATCGCGCTCTTGGGCGCCTCACGGTCCGTCTATGTGGCGGCGC
Organism: uncultured Ktedonobacterales bacterium; assembly: GCA_964427535.1. Taxonomy (GTDB): domain Bacteria; phylum Chloroflexota; class Ktedonobacteria; order Ktedonobacterales; family JADMIN01; genus CAYRVF01. The sequence goes on along the minus strand of CAYRVF010000005.1, from coordinate 31,170 downwards.
TCGCCGCGCTTGGCGACCAATGGCTACGGCTGCGCGGGGGTCAGGTCCCCCATGCCACACAGGTGCGCATCGTGGACCCACGGCCCGAGCGCTGGGGTGAACGCAGTGTCGAGAGCGTACTCCAGACGCTCAACACCTCGCCTGACGGCCTCAGTACGGCACAGGCGAATGAACGACAGCGCGGCGTGGTTCCGGCGTTCCGGCGACGTCCGCTCGCGCAACTCGTGCTCGATCAGCTCCGCTCGCCGCTGACGGTCATCCTCGGGGCGGGCGCAGCCTTCTCACTCGTGCTCGGGGCTCCGGCGGATGTCGCGATCATCGGCGCGACCATCGCGGGCAATGTGCTAATAGGCGCTTGGCAGGAGCGCCGGGCCGACGCCGTGGCCGAGACTCTCAACACCCTCGGCACCGCGACGGCAACTGTGCTCCGCAACGGCCACGAGGTCCAACTCCTATCCACCGACCTAGTGCCGGGCGACATGCTGCTGCTCAGCTCGGGCGACCACATCCCCGCCGACGCGCGCGTGGTGGAGGCCGATAGCCTCGAAGTCGACGAGGCCGCGCTCACAGGCGAATCGCTCCCCGTCGCGAAATCGCCCGACGGCCCCACGCCCGCCAGCCGCATCGTGCAGGACGGAAGCTCCGTCACCACTGGGACCGGCCGGGCGGTTGTCGTCGCCGTCGGCCAGGGCACCCGCATGGGGGCGACCGCCGCCGCGCTCTCGACCGAAGAAGCCACCACAAGCCCCCTCGACGAGCGCCTTGCCAAAGCGCTGCGTCAGATCATCCCCGTCGCAGTCGCTGGCGGAGCGCTCGTCGCGGGCGCGAACTTCTTCCGCACCCGCTCGCTACTCTCCGAGCTCGCGACCGGCTCCGTCGTCGCCATCGCGGCAGTGCCGGAGGGTCTGCCGATTCTCACGCGGGTCAGCGAAGCGGGCGTCGCACGGCGCCTCGCCAGCCGCAACGCGATCATGCGGCGGCTCTCGGCGGTCGAGGCGCTTGGCCGCGTGGATGTCGCCTGCACCGACAAGACTGGCACGCTTACACAGGGCCATCTCGCCCTCGGCCTGGTGGCTGACCCGGTCCGCTCGGAGACAGCTTTCCCCGGCCCTCTCTCACCCGAGCTCGATGCTGTCCTGCTGGCCGCGGCGTTCGCCAGCCCGGCGCCTGACGCGTCAGGAGCCAGCGCGCACGCGACAGATGTCGCCGTCACCCAGGGCGCGCTCGAAGCCGGCCTAGAGGAGCGGCTGCGTGTGCCGCGCGACGACGAGCTGCCGTTTGACGCGATGCGCGCCTTCCACGCCAGTCGGATCGGTTGCCAGGTCTATCTGAAGGGTGCTCCCGAGTCCGTCGCGCCCCGCTGCGCCACGATACGCATCGATGGAGGGGACGTGCCGCTCGACGGCGAAGGCTACGACCGGCTGCTGACGCGCGCGAAAGAGCTGGCGGGTCGGGGACTGCGCGTGCTACTCGTCGCGGAAGGTTCTTCGGACACCGATCTGAATGAGCCCGCTGATCTGGTCGCGCTCGGCTTCGTCGGCATCAGCGATCCGCTGCGGCCAGGCGTGCGCGCGGCGGTGAAGCGCTGCCATGACGCGGGCATTCGTGTGGTGATGCTCACCGGCGACCACCCCGCTACGGCACGCGCTATCGCTCAGCAAGCGGGACTGCTCAACGGCACCGGCGACATCATCACCGCCGACGAGCTGGCTGAGCTTCAGAACGGCGAGCTCGACGAGCGGCTGGAGCGAGTCACGGTTATTGCCCGCGCCACGCCCATCGACAAGCTGCGCATCATCGAGAGCCTGCAGCGCAGCGGGCACACCGTCGCGATGACGGGCGACGGTGTCAACGACGCACCCGCGCTGCGTCTCGCCGATGTTGGCATCGCGATGGGGCGCGGCGGCACCGAAGTCGCGCGGCAAACCGCAGATGTCGTCCTGGCCGACGACGACTTCTCCACACTGGTGGAGGCGCTCGTCGAGGGCCGCAGCTTCTGGAGCAATATCCGGCGGGCCGTCGGCTTGCTCCTCGGCGGCAATCTCGGTGAGCTGGGTATCATCGTCGGTGCGAGCACCTTCGGCCTGGCGGCGCCACTGACCGCCCGGCAGATTCTCGTGGTGAACATGATCACCGACATTTTGCCCGGTCTCGCCGTGGCACTGCAGCAGCCGGAGCACCGCAATCTCGCCGGGCTGGCGCGCGAGGGCACGACCGCGCTTGACCGCCCGCTCCGTGCGGACGTCATCCGGCGCGGCTCGCTCACCGCCCTCCCTTCGCTCGCCGCCTACGTGCTCGCGCTCGCCACCTCAAGCGCACCGCAGGCGCAGACCGTGGTGCTATCGAGCCTCGTCACGACCCAGCTCGCGCAGACGCTCGACGTCGGCTGGACCGAAGGTCACCTGAGCGTGCCAGTGGCCGGAGCGGTCGGAGGCGCAGCAGGTCTGCTCGGCGCCGCCTTCGCAATCCCCAGCCTGCGGGCGCTCTTCGGGCTGACCGTGCCTGGTCCGCTTGGGTGGGCGCTGATCGGCGGCAGCACCCTCACGACGATGGTACTCAGCCGGGTCTTCTCGGCGCGCACTCTGGCCGCGCCAATGGCCGCTAGTCCGCCACGGGCGCTGCCCGCACCAGAGCCTAGGCTCAGCCTGCCCGACCCGAGCAACGTCTAAATCGCCTCGGCAAACGCAGTTGACGACGGTTTGCCTCGTGTGTGCGAGGGATGGTACCCTTGCAAGCGGCATCTCGTCAGAATTCTCCTTGCATGATACAATCGTGACGATCGCTGACGCCGCGTTTTCTGGCCTGGCAAGCTACCGCTGGAGTGAGGCGCGCACACACACAGGCTGCCCGTCTCCCCAGTGTACGTGTGTTTGAGGGATGAGACGATGAGCAGACTGCGACGCTCCGCCAGTGGCCCGCTCCCGCTGCCAGCGTGGAAGTGCGAGCCGCCGCGCACCGCGGACGCCCTGCTTGAGCGGCCGCGACTGCTGGCCCGCCTCGAACAGGCCCTCGGGAAGCACAAGAGCACCGGAGACGTCTTCCTGGTGAGCGCTCCAGCGGGTTACGGCAAGACAACCCTGCTCGCGCAATGGGCGCGCGTCGCGTCGATGCCCGTGATGTGGTACCACATCGATGCCAGCGACGACGACCCGGCGGCCCTCATCAGCGGGCTCATCAGCACCCTCCGGACGCGCAATCCACGCGGGCAGTGGGACGTCAAGTCGCTGCTCGCCCGGCTGCGCGAGGGCACCCTCACGCCTTTGGACGCGCGCCGCGCGGCGGAAGTGCTCGCCAGCGATATCCGCCGGCATGTGACCCGCCCGATGACGCTCATCATCACGGGCGTCGCCGAATTGAGCGCGAAGGGCAACGCCTACGCGGTGCTCGAACAGTTACTCGCACGCACCGCCGACCCCTTGCGTCTCGTGCTGGAGTTCCGCGAGGTACCACCTCTGCGCCTTTCACCTTTGCTGCCACAGCGGCGGCTGGATGGCCTCGGTATCGACGATCTGCGCCTGACGGACGACGAAGTCACCGAGCTGCTGCGTGTCCTGGAGATTCCGACCGATACCGCGTATCGCACCCAGCTCGACGAACTCTGCTCAGGGTGGGTGACGGGTGTGTTGCTGGCGACCGGATCGCTCTGGCCCGAGTGTCTTTCAGTACATGCGGGCGAGGAGCTCAACCGCGAGGCAATCTTCGGCTACCTCGCCAGTGAGGTCATCGACCGCCTGCCGCCAGCTCTCGCAGACTTCGCCATGCGCGCTGCCGTCTTGCAATCGATGACCGCGCCGCTCTGCGCGACACTGCTCGATGCGCCCGACGCGCGCGAGCGATTGGTCGCGCTGGAGCGCCGGACAGGTTTCGTCACCCGTATCGGCCGCCGCCCGCAAGAGCCCGTCTACCGCTTCCAGCCGCTTCTGCGTGGTGCCCTACTCGACCGCCTCGAACAGCGCGGCGCGACACCCGACCACGTCCAGGCGATGCGCGTGCGCGCCGGTGAGCTGCTGGAGGAACACGGCGACCTCGAAGACGCCGCGCAGCAATACGCCCAGGCGCGCGCATACGAGAAGTTGGTCACGCTGGTCGAACGTCACCGCCGGTCGTTGCTCTCCAGCGGACGCGGCGCGACCCTGGCACGCTGGCTCGATCTGCTGCCAGAGCACGTACTTCTAGCGCACCCCCATCTGACGGTGCTGCTGGCCGAGCTGCTGCGGCAGTCGGGTCAGGTCTGTGAGGCATATGCCACCGTGCAGCAAATGCTGGAAACGCGCACCTCCAGCGCCGAGACCAATGCGGTGCTGCTCGCGCGGGCGCTCACCGTACGTGCGGACCTCAACTTCATTCGCGGCCACTACGAGGAGTCGTACCGCGACTGCGAGCAAGCCATCGCGCATGCGCCCGACTCCGCCGATGAGGTTCACGTGCAGGCGGAGCTAATTCGCGCCGCGGCCGTCGGCTTCCTGGAGCGCCCCGAGGCTGGACGCCGCTGGTTGAAGAACGTCGAGGAGCGCTGCATGCGCTCGGGTGACCTCTGGGCGCTGGCGCGTCTGCACTACGTCTCGGCCAACCTCGCATTCGCGCAAGGCGACTATACAGACGCCGAGCGGTCGGCTGATCTGGGCTTCCGCTATGCCGAAGAAGCCGGTGATGAAGTGCGGGCCATCGCCTGCCGCCTGACGCGGGGCGCCTGCCGCCTGAATATGGGCCAACTGGACGCCGCGCGCGACGATTTCGACGCCGCGCGCGCGCAATCCGAAGCGGTGGGGCACGTACAGGGCCGCGCATATGCGCTGGCGAATCTGGCTGAGCTTGAGTTCATGGCCGATAACCGCTCCACGTCGGCAGAGCTCTGCGGCCAGGCGCTTGAGCTCGCCCTCGCCATGAACGAACAGCATCTCCGTGCTTTCATGGAGTCTCGCCGCGCATACCTGCGCGCCATCGCGGGCAACGCCTGGCAGGCAAGCGCGGACCTGCGGAAGGTGCTCGCCGAGTACCAACGCGCGCCTGATCAGCAACGGGTGCATCTCTTGCTCGCCCTGGGGTTCGCGGCGCTCAGGTCCGGCGACCTCAACACCGCAAGCGGGTCCGCGCGTGAGGCGTCGGGTATGGCATCCCGGCTAGGGACGGCGTCCGACATGGCGCAGGCGGCAACACTGCTCGCCGCAATCTCGCTCTCGATGGGCCATGATGATGACGCCCGCGCATTTCTGCGCACTGCCCTCGCCGATGCCGAGTATGGCGGACCCGACGTCTTGCGGGCAGACATACGCCATCTCCCCGAGCTGCGCCCGCTGTTGGCCGATAGTACACACCCGCTCGCCGCGGCCCTGTGTGAACCGGACGGCCACAGCCGGCCCGCGGCGCGGCAAGGCGTTCCCGACGCTCTCACTCGCGAACGCGACGCGACACTCTCCATCAGGCTGCTGGGCGACGCGCAGGTGTGGTTCAACAGCGAACGTGTGTTGCACTGGCGCATCCCGGCCGCGCGCGAATTGGTCTTCTTCCTCGCGGATCAGCGTGGCGCCCTCAGCAAAGATGCGATTCTCGATGCCATCTGGCCCGAGAAAGATCCGCAGGACGCCGAAACCGCCTTCCGCAAGGCGCGGGCGCAGCTCAAGAAGCTGTTGGGTTATGCATGCGTGGAGCAAGTCGATGGGCGATGGTCTCTGACCCTTCCCGCCGTCTGCGATACGCACGAATTCGAGCGGCTGCTGGCCGATGGCGAGCGCCAGGCGCAGGTAGGTCGACTCGCCGAGGCGGCCGTCTCACTGCGCGATGCACTCGCACTCTGGACGGGCACCTACCTCGACGACATCTACAGCGACTGGGCGCTGCTGCGCCGAGAAGAGCTGGTCACCCGCCGGTTGCGTGCGCTGGAGCTGCTTGCGGAGATCGAGCTGGGGTCCCGGCACATCGAGAGCGCGGCACACGTCTACACACAGCTTCTGGAGCTCGCCCCGTACCGTGAAGACGCGCACCGCGGCCTCATGCAGTGCTACGTTGCCAGAGGAGAGCTTACGCTCGCGCTCCAGCAGTTCAATCTCTGCGTGCGTGTCCTGCGCGACGAGATCGGCGGCACGCCCAGCCCGAAGACACTCGCGCTCTGCAAGACGATTCGCGCGAGGCTGCACGCGAGCGCCACAGACTTCGTCGCGACCCAGGCGTAGCACGTACCGCTCTGTGCCGTACGGGACCTCCGTGCTCGACCTCGATGGAGACACGCGGCCAGTCCACTCGCGTACGTGGGTGACGGGTATTCTCCCTTACTGCCCATTATGGATGATAGGTGAGGAATCAATGCGCTTCACAGCGATGGGCGCTGATTCGATGGGCGCTGATCGCTTCTGAGGATTGGCCATATAGAGGGCCCAGTAATGGCGCTGCACCGCTAACAGTTCGTCGTGCGTACCACTTTCGCGAATCCTTCCATCCGACAAGACGATAATCCTCGTGTCCTGTGGGATCGAGTCGTAGCGGTGCGTGGTAAAGATAATGATCTTCGAGTCACCCATCTCCGCGAAGAGGTCGAAGATCGCCCGCTCACCTTGAGGGTCAAGACTGGCGACTGGCTCGTCGAGAATGATCAGTGGCGCATCCTGGTAGATGAGCCGTGCCAGTGCCAGGCGTTGCCACTGCCCACCAGAGAGATCAGCCTGACCGCCGAACCCCGCGCCGACGAGGGTATCCAGGCCATCCGGCAGGAGGCGCACGGCTCTGCCGATTCCCGCTGATTCGAGCGCGGCCCAGATGGGCTCGTCCTCATCCGCGCCGCCAGCGCTATCAAATCGCATGGTGATGTTCTGGCGAATGGTCAGGTAGAGGTGAGACGGCTCCTGGAACAGCACGCCTTTGCGTAATTGTGCGGGGGTAAGACACGTGCCGTTCGACAGCCGGGCGCTGATGATGCCGGCGGTCGGGGTGAGCAATCCCGTCAACAGCTTGACCAACGTGCTCTTCCCGGCGCCATTAGGTCCTACTATCGCGGTTGTTCCACCCGTAAACGTATAGGACACATTCGACAGCGCGACCTTGTCTGTATGCGGATAGTTGTAGCAGACGGTCTGCAAATCGACCGCCAGAGTGCGTGGTGCTGGGCGGCACTCCTCTATGCCATCGGCCACACTCGGAGCGCTGGCCGCCTGGAATCTGCCAGGAAGCAGCAACTCAGGCCCTGACTTCCTCTCCTCAAAGGACTGATTCAGGAAGTCAAACACCTGCTCGATGTAGCCCAGGCACTCGACCAGACCACCCCACGAGAAGGCGAACGAGCCGCCCTGGCTCAGCCCGAGATACAGGGCGGGCAGCAGAATCGCCGCGGCTGCGATGCCAACGGAACTGCTCATCGCGAGCCAGAATATCGCTGCGGTGGACACCGTGATCGCCGCCGCGACCAGCACTCCGACACCACCACGAATTACCTGGAACCGCCGCATCAGCCGCTTGAAGTTGTTCAGATAGGTGCTTGCCAGCGTGCGGTACTCGTCGTCGAGGACCGTCGAGTTGTGGACACGAATATCGCGTTGCCAGGTAGCATCGATGCTTCTCTGCGAGAGATACATCATGCGAAATAGGTCTGGTGCGGAATCCAGTTGCAATCCTAACGTTCGTCGATGAAAACGTGATTCGACGAGGGTCAGCGGGATGAGCATCAGCAGCAAGACGGCGAAGGGGGGTGCCAGCACGATGAGCGTAGCGGCAATGCCGAGTAAAGAAACCAGCGCACTCAGGCTGGTAATGAACGACTGCACGAGCATGCTCGGGCGAAAACTCGCCTGACTAATGACCAGCCCGTAGCGTGCCTGGAAGTCATTCTCCTCGAACAGCCAGTACGGAATCTCAGACATCTTACCCATCACACGCGCGTTCGTCTGTTGAGCGGACACGGCCTGCAGGACTTTGGTCGCCGTGTCGCTCGCCACCTGCAGCAACTGACGTAGTACCAGCAGGCAGAAGAGCCCGCCGAGCAGCATCGCGCTCTCACGAAGGGGATCGTGAATCTGTCCGCGAGTCTCCGTAATCAACGAAAGTCCGTTCCACGCGATGACGAGCAAGAGCGGGTAAAACAGCGACTCAATCACGCCAGTCGACGTGCTGATGAGGAAGGCCCGCCGATCCATCTCATACAGGAGTTTGACGGTGGCCCTGATCGCACGAACCTTCCCTCTCAGAGGCTTCTGTTGTATGGCAGTCTTGGGTACGCTCATGGCGATGCCCCTTCAGTCTCACGCGTTCGAACTCACCTGTTCGGGTGGTGGCTTGTGAGCAAGTCAGCCATGGTCGTCACGAGGGGCAGGCCTAGCTCTTCCTCCAACCAGAGCCACTGCCCGTTGGGGTTAAGCTCTAAGAACACATGCTCCCCCTCAGGCGATACGACCATGTCTATCGAAGAGAAATTGATCCCAAAGCTGTCCATCATGCGATGGATCGCCACTTGCACGTCCACCGGCAGGGAATACGGCTTGTGGCTGCACTCGCCGGCGCGCCAATCCTTGCGGGTCGCCTCGTTGTCCTGGGACAAGATCTCGGCGCTGAATATCTTCTCGCCCATCACGACTACACGCAGCTCCGCCGCCTTGTGGATGTAGGGCTGGAAGATATTTGGAGCCAATGCCACGGAATCGAGAGGGTGGCCTTTGGGCAGCGTAGTTGTCAGCGGCAGACGATATCCCTGCTCGTCGGTCACACCGAGCGCGAGCAGGGGCTTGATCGCGCATTCCGCGTCCCCAAGCTGCTCGACAAAGGTGGACACCTTCTTCGGATCATTCGAGATCAGGGTGTGCGGAGTCTGAAGCCCGGCTTTACTGGCCTCGGCCAGTTGGAGGGCCTTGATATTGGCGAGGCGCAACTTATGTGGATCGCCCACCCAGAACGCATCAAGGCCCTGATAGAGCGCCGTCAGCGTTAGTGTGGTCTGCGCCTTGACATAGTCGTCGAGCTTCGCCGATGTCATTTTGATACCGTGAAACAGACGCTGCGGTTGTCGATACCATGCGGCTCGGATATCCTCGAGCGCCACCGTCTGGTACTCTGTGGTAATCTCGCCTGTGATGCGGCCATCGTGAATCTCGAGCGAAACGCTGGACGTCTGGGGGAAGTCCTCGGGATGGAAACGAAAGACGGGTACGTCGCGCGCCCGCAGCTCACGTGCGACGGCGTCAGCATGCACATCGAGTTCGTTCGTAATAATCAACACGGTGGACGACATTGTTCACCCCTCAGAGACTAAAAGTGAGTACAGGCGCATGAGCAGAGGCACACGGGGAACCGACGATTCCTGCCCCGTGATATGCCACCTGAGTTTGTGGACGTCGACTGTATGCACACCGTCGACATGCACCTCGTCGTCCTGGGCAAGCCCGTAAGTCGCATAGAGTGAATCGGAGAGAGCATGCCCTCGTATGTATCGGTGAACATGCTCTCTGGATCACCTGTTGTCACAATGGGCTGACCGAGTTCCAACTATTTGTGACATGCCAGCGGTTACGCTCAAAACCCAGAAGAAACGCCCGCGTGCCATAGAGGCTTCGGGCATGGGTATCGACTTCGGAATAGACAGGCACTTTCGAGATGAGCATAACTGTGCAGCGACTTCACGCGACAAAACGCGTCAAAGCACTCCGCCATAGGCAGGGGCAGGAATGTGGACGTTCTTGCCCCTGCCTAAACAGGGTTGCTACAGGATGTCGTTGTCGTCGACCTGCACGTCGTCGACGTTGATGAGCCCGAACTGGGCGGTGTGCGAATTGGAGTTCGAGCGTGACGAACCCCAGTTCGACTCGAGCACGGTCTCCAGGTCAGCATTCAGGGCCATAGGCTGGCTGAGTTCCAATGGCAGCGGCAGGTTCGTTGTGGTCTCCATGTGTTGTCACCTTTCTCCTTGGTCGGATCGTTTTGGTCAGATCGTTCGTTGGTTAGCTACAGGATGTCGTTGTCGTCGACCTGCACGTCGTCGACGTTGATGAGCCCGAACTGGGCGGTGTGCGAATTGGAGTTCGAGCGTGACGAACCCCAGTTCGACTCGAGCACGGTCTCCAGGTCAGCATTCAGGGCCATAGGCTGGCTGAGTTCCAATGGCAGCGGCAGGTTCGTTGTGGTCTCCATGTGTTGTCACCTTTCTCCTTGCGGTGAGAGTGGCGGTTGCCTTCCTGTGGCAACCTTGCGTCTTCGCGACTCTATGATTCGTAGCAAGCGGAAGTGAACACGTAGCCCAGAGCATGACGGTCGCTGTCAAGCTTGAGAAACAGCAATCATCGCATGATCAAAGACTCTGAGCCATCGCCGAGAGAGCTTGGCGCCAGTGCTCTCTCCGTTGTGCACTTCACTCCCCACAGCGGTAGCGACTGCCATTACTCGGGAGGTCACCACCGATGTTGCTGAGAGCATAACCTGCGGGAACGCGGTGTACATGACGGAAGCGACTTATTTTGGAGACTGTGAAGTGTGTAGATATCGCAGTGACGTACAGGAGTGTGCACTATGACACCGAGCATCATGTCCTATTACGTGGCAGTTACGGATGCACCCTCTTGGCTGCGCCAAATGTCCACGAGTCACGTAAGTCAAATGTCACGGCGTTGTGCGGAGATACACCACGCCATTGACCTCTCCTGAGAGCACTTCCGCAGCCTGCGCTGGCCAGCTAAATATGCGGACAATGTGCGGCCAGGAGCGGAAACTGTTGGAACCTTCGTCATCGGCATGATACAGACGAGTCCTGGTTGAGGTGTGCGTCTCTATCCGTGATGCTCGTGCAAAGCGCTCACGATAATGACAGCGAACCCTGGTCAATCGACACCTACGCACGCGGCTACCGCGAACACGCCTGGTGCCTCAAACGAATAGGTATCTTGTGTTGTATGCATCTTAGCGGCGGGCCGATGAGCTTTTAGATGTTGTGGAGGGGTGCTCTACGCTTTGTGATTGGCGCGCCATCTGAGGAGCCGGATGCAAGGCGACGTAAAAGGTGCTCCCCTGATCGACCATGCTCTCTACCCAGATGCGTCCACCGTGACGCTCGACGATCTCGCGGCAGATGTAGAGTCCCAGCCCAAGACCCAGCCCCACAGGTGAAGACTTGTCGACAACCATGCCCGGCACCTGATAGAAGCGCTCGAAGATGTGTGATAGATGTTCGCGAGGAATACCGACTCCCTGGTCAGACACGCTGAGGATCACCTCACCATCGACAAGTTCCTCCTGTAGCCTAATGGGCCGGTCAGGTGGGGAATACTTGATGGCATTCACCAGCAGATTGCTCAGCACCTGCTCCATGCGCTCGCCATCGACCTCGACCTCCAACGGTGCTGGCGGCAAATTGAGGATGATCGTGCGCCCGGTGCTCGCTTCTTGCTCGCTTGCCGCCTGTGCACCCAGAATTCGGAGGTCGCAGGTCTCGAGTCGCAAAGCCAGCTTGCCCGATGCCATCCGTACCGTGTCAACCAAATCATTGACCAGCATCTCAATGCGGTCCACCGCCCGATTCATCGGCTCCCAGTGGTGGGGAAATGGCACCCCAGCACGCTCAAGCTCCAGCCCGGTGACGTACATGTGCAGCTTCAGCGTGACCAGCGGATTTCTGAGCTCGTGCGATGCCACGCTCAGAAACTCGTCTTTCACGCGATTGGCTTCCAGCAAGTCACGCGTGCGCTCCTCAACCATCTGCTCTAGAGAGCTGGCATACCGTTCAAGCGCCCGCCGCTGGTCTTCCACCTGGCGGCGCAACTGACGGAGTTGAATGGCACGGTTGAGGGTGGCAACCAAATAGTCACGGTCGATGGGTTTCTGAATGTAGTCGTAGGCTCCTCCACGTAGCGCTTGCAGCGCCAAATCGTGCTCGCCATGACCGGTGATCAACAAGGTTGGGATCGACGGACGTATGGCAAAGACGCGCGCCAGGAGCGCTATTCCATCTAAACCGGGCATCTTGATGTCACTGATGATAGCGTCGTAGTCCGCTTCCACGATGCGATCGAGGGCCATCGCGCCAGACTCGGCCGTATCAACGACAACATCTCCCATCCGGATTCTGAGCATCTCGGGAAGCGCTTGCAATAACTGGGCGTCATCGTCGACGAGCAGAATACGTGGGACGTGCGTCTGCTCTTCCTCCGTAGTTGCTACGCTCGATTGATCAGAAGGAGAGTGCACCAGGGCATCACCCCTTCCCTGGAACATCCCTCCATCCCCATACTGTTGACTCTCTGAGTCGCTCACTGCCGAGGTGTTCAGCATGATCAGGATCCTTTCGCCGCGAATCGCACTGCGGGTTGAGGCGGGCATTGAACGCGACGCTGCGTCTGTGGAGTTATGGTCTCCAGTCGCCCGCTATGGAAAGTTTCCGCATTCTCTGAACTGTCACTCAGGTGGGCCTGAAGGGACGCCAGCCGCATTACAGCAATCTCGTCAACACCGTGCACAGCCCTAGTCTGCCGTGACGAGACCCTTTCTGATGGCGTACACCACTGCTTGTGAGCGGTCAAACACTCTCAGCTTATGGTAGATGTTGCTGAGATGATTGCGGGCAGTCCGCTCGCTGATGCACAGCTCTTGGGCAATGTCTTTCACGCCTCGACCATGTACGAGCAGAGTGAGCATCTCTAACTCACGAGGGGTCAATCCATCGTAGGCGCGAGCACGATCGGGACTCTTGATTCTCATCAGTTCCGCGACCCGCCGCCCGATGCCCTGCTCGATGACCTGCTGGCCGGCGGCGATTGAGATGATGCCAGAGATCAACGCGGAGGGCGCCGCGCCCTTCATCAAATACCCGTCCGCGCCTGCTGAGAGCCCCTCGAGCACGTATCCGTCCTGGTTGAATGAGGTGAGAAGCGCGACTCGGATCGCCGGCCACCGCGCTTTGATCTCGCGGACCACGTCGATGCCATTTTTCTGCGGCATACGAACGTCGGTGAGAACGACATCTGGTTGCAGCTCGCTCGCCAGCTCAATCGCCTCCTGACCGTTAGAGCCAGTTCCGGCGATCGCGATGCGGGGATCAGACTGGAGCAGCGATACAATGCCTTCGCGGACAAGCAGCTCATCGTCCACCACAACCACACGCACTGGCCTTGACGTTTTCGGATCGCGTGCTTCCATAGCCTCTCCTTGCCTCTCGTAGCGCAGACGATCGGTGCTATGCGCGGGCCATCGCATCTGCGCGATGATGTGCCATGCGACCGGCGTGATCCTACTATGGAGACTCCTGTAAGGGCCAGTGGGTCAGTTATACAACATAATACACACGTGATGGAACATGTCGCTTGCCACTAGGGCTTGCCTGACCGAGTATTGGTGTGCTTGTCACAGTCGAATTGCAGCAGAGTGGGCTCCAGAGACAATCGCACGCGCTCTGGCATGTTGCTGAGACGCACAATGTGTGCCGCACTGGGTTGCCTCACCCATGGCGGCAGATGGCGGGCCATTACCAACCGCACGCGGCGTGGACGTCACCGGTCTCGGTATGACATCTTCCAACCCAGAGACATAGGTAATGCCGCTCGGAATGCCCGTGCACTGGCCATGTCTGCATAACGTGTGCACACTTTCCTGCGTGCTGGCGAGAAAGTGCGGACGTGGTGCGGACACAGCCCGTATATGCTGTCCACAGTGAACGGGCACCCGCGCCAACGTGGGACACGCACCTCCCTGTGACGAGCTAAAGGAGCGAAAGATGACCACACCGCATACAACGTCCTCGAACATGACTGTCAACTCAATCCCAGGTCGGGTGAAGCGTGTGGTCCTCTCACTCACGCTCGCCGCCTCGCTCGGCGCGGGCGCTGCCGCCATCGGTGTCTCCGGGGTAGCGGGTCCTAGCATCATCGCCGGCGGCATCGGCGGCCCCGGCTCGATGAGTTCTACGAGGATCGCGAGCGGCATCGGTGGCCCCGGCTCGATGGGCACCTCGAGAGCAGTTGCGTCGGTGTCAGCGCAGCCCTCCAGCGGCATCGGTGGCCCCGGCTCGATGTAAGGGCGGCACGCTCGAGCATAGCGGAAAGACGCGGGCGTCTAAGAGGAGACTAGAGCGCAGTAGGGGAAGGATACAGATGCCGCGCGATCACTGGGAGGAAGCCATCACACGCGCCGTCGTCGAGCGCCAGTTCCGGGCGAGGCTGCTCGCCGACCCGGCCGGAACGCTCTTCGACTACGGGCTGAGCTGGGACGAGATGGACGCCCTCGACTCAGTGCGGGTCGAAACGCTCGACCAGCTCACGGTCCAGTTGCGCAGGCTCTCCAGCCACCGCTGGAAGACGTTCGCCGCCTGACTCTATCTGGAGTACTTGCACAGACAACACGAGTAAGGATGCGATGGGCCGCAGGGACGCGGCGGCCCATTTGTTCAAACGCCAATGCCTGTCGTGATCGAGGGATGCCGGAGTGTAGGAGAGCAAGCGAAGAGGCGAGATAGGCGCAGGATGCGCCAACACAAGGATGTGACCGGCATCCCTACGGGGATATCACCAGTCAGCTAGCCCCGCTGTTCGGCGACCGCACGGAAAGCCTCGCGCGCGGCATCCACCGTCCGCCGCACATCCTCCTCGGTATGGCTTAGTGAGAGGAAGCCCGCCTCAAACTGCGATGGCGCCAGGTACACGCCGCGCTCCAGCATCGTGCTGAAATACGTCGCGAACGCGCGCGTATCCGACGATTTCGCGCTCGTCTCATCGCGCACCGGCCCAGCCGTGAAGAACGTGCAGAACATCGAGCCAACGCGCGTCTGGAAGATCGCGACGCCCACTGCCTCCGCTGCCTCGCGCAGTCCGCGCTCCAGTGCCGCCGAGCGCTCTTCGAGCTGCTCGTAGATTCCCGGCTGTCGCAACAGCTCGAGCTGGGTGATGCCCGCGGCTGTCGCGAGCGGATTGCCCGAGAGCGTGCCCGCCTGATATACCGGCCCGGCTGGCGCCACCAGCGAGAGGATGTCGCGCCGCCCCCCATACGCCGCGGCGGGCAACCCACCGCCGACGATTTTGCCGAGGCAGGTCATGTCCGGCGTGATGCCGTAGCGGGTCTGGGCGCCCCCGTATGCCACGCGGAAGCCCGTCATCACCTCGTCGAAGATGAGCAGCGCGCCATTCGAGCGCGTCACCTCGCGCAGCCCCTCCAGAAAGCCCGGCTCAGGTGGCACACAGCCCATGTTCCCGGCGACCGGCTCGACGATCACGGCTGCGATCTCGTCGGGGAAGCGCTCGAACATCGCGCGGACGGAATCGACGTCGTTGTAGGTCGCGACGAGCGTCTCGGCGGCGGCGCCTGGCGGCACACCGGGGCTATCGGGCGTGCCGAGGGTCAATGCACCAGAGCCCGCAGCGACGAGCAGCATATCGGCGTGGCCATGATAGCCACCGGCAAACTTCACGATCTTGCTGCGCCGCGTGAACGCCCGGGCCACACGCAGCGCGCTCATGGTAGCTTCCGTCCCGGAGTTGACGAAACGCACCATCTCAATGCTCGGCACTGCCTCGATGACCAGCTCCGCCAGCCGCACCTCGGCCTCGGTGGGCGCACCGAAGCTGGTACCCTGCTGGGCCGCGCGCGTGACGGCCTCTACCACCTGCGGGTGCGCGTGACCGAGGATCAGCGGCCCCCACGAACCAACATAGTCGATGAACTCGTTGCCGTCCACGTCGAAGAGGTGTGCCCCCTGGCCGTGCGAGATAAACAGCGGCTGGCCGCCGACCGCGCGAAAGGCACGCACGGGACTATTCACGCCGCCGGGGATAATCTGACGGGCGCGCTCGAAGAGCGCTCGCGAGTGCTGCGTCTGCATGCTGGCTACAATCCTCACCGTTAGGGCTCGCACACGCCAGGCGACGCGGGTGCGGACACACAGCCGCCTCTGAAGCGCCACGCAAGCCAAAGACTCGTGATCATTGTAGCCCGAACTGTAGCCCCAACGCCGGGCGCGATGCGGCGATTAGTCAGCGACTCAGCCCTTCAGGTGCGCCGCCACGTACTGCTTGATGGCATCCCAGTTGCCGTTCTGTGGCAGCAAAATCGCCTGCCCATCGCTCGACTGCGCACCGGTGAGCACGTTGTCGTTCGAGAGGCCGATCCGCTCGGCGTGGGAGAAGTCCATCTTCTCGGCGAAGAGCGCCAGGTCGGCCAGCGAGAGGTTCGTGAAAATGGCTTGCTGCAGCGCGGTTGTCGCGTTGAGCAGCGACGGCCACGCGCTTACCTGCCGAGCGCGGCTCAGGATCGCCTTGACGAGAATCTGCTGACGCACCGACCGCGCGAAATCGCTGCCCTCGCTGGCAGGAGTAAGCACGTAGCGGGCGCGCGCGTACTCGATGGCCCGCTCGCCGTCCATGTGCTGCAGGCCGGTCTTGAACTGAATAGTCTTCCATCCGGCGTCAATCTGCGGGTTGTCGTTCTTCGGGTAGTTCGCGGTAAACGCCGTCGGCACGTTGATGTCGACACCACCGAGCGCATCGACGAGCGAGCGGAAGCCCTGGAAGTCGAGCGTGACCCACGACGTAACGGGAATGCCCAACACGTCACTGACCTTCTGTGCCGCCTCGGCCCCGCCAGCCAGTCTGCCCGCGGAGAGGCCACTGTAGCCATTCTGCACACCGTCCTGAAAGGCGGTATTCAGCTTGGCATACTGCCCGGAGTTTGGCGGTACCTGCACCCAGAGGTCACGCGGCACCGAGATCATCGTGGTCGCGCCCGAGCTCGGCACGACACTGATCACCATCATGCTGTCGGTCAGGTCCGCGCCGTCGTGTCCAGCGCCGCCGTAGCCCATCACGAGCACGTTCATCCGGTCGACGCCGCTCATGAAGCCTGTTTGTGTCGTAAACGGCCCCTGATTCGAGATCGCCGTGCCGAAGTCATAGGCACGATGGGCGAGCGCCACGCCACCAAACAGCGCAAGCAACAGGACCACCAGCAGAACGATACCCAGCGCGCGCCCCTTCCGTCGTTTGGGCGCGGCTGGCCCGCCGGTGCGTCCCAGCCGTGGCGGCACTTCTGGCGTGTACGGGGGTCGCGCCAGCATGTCCACGCTTCTCTGCTGGCTCTGCGGAAGCGGCGGCAAGCCCGGCCGCCGGGGTGCTCCCCGCGGATGCAACGGTTGTGTGGTGCTGTCCCACGCTGCCCAGTCGTCCTGTGGGCCCGGCATATGCGACACGGCGGCGCTCCTTACTCGCTCACACCATAGGGCCGGCGATCTACTCAGCCTTACGCATGCGTCGGGCCAAAATGGAGTGTCAGCCGCCCGACAGCCTCCGCCTGGCACAAGTACACACCCGACACCTGGCAGAGCGCGCGCCCACACATCCTTGTACGCACGACAGGCGTGTTCCGTGACAACGAAGCTGACTCCCGTTTCCTCAAGTGGCGCAGAACGTGCAGACAGACCGGCCAGAGAAGAGCGGCGGGTGCGTTGCGATGCGGGCACATACGCACTATACTGCGATCCAAAGGCGCATTCATGGGGCACGTCCCATTCGGGGGAGCGCGAGGGAGAGTGTTGATGACATGTGAACGCTGCGGCGCGGAGAATATCGACGCGCAGGGCACGTGCCAGACATGTGGATGGAGGCAATCCACGGCGGCGCGCGCATTCGAGAGTTCTCCGTCGCTTGGCGAGACTCGCGCGGCAGACGTGCCACCAGATTCGCCCGCGCCGACGAGTGGCACCAGCGGCACCCGGACGGGCACGGCCACTTCGTTTGGTGCGCCCTCGGATACGCGCTACTGTGGCAACTGTGGGGCACGACTCGACACCGGTGCGGCATTCTGCGGCCAATGTGGAGCGCCCACGCGACCCACGACTCAGGCGCCATTCGAGGCTCCAACCCGCCAGACACCAGCCGACTCCAGCAGATATCACGTGGGAATCGACTCCGGCTGGCACACCGAGGAAGCGAACGCGCTCACCGAGGCCATACCGGATGTTCCGGTAGGGGGATACCCGCGCGGCGGGTTGCGCTCTCAGGCGGGCCCAGCGTATTCGCCAGCGGCCTATCCGTCGCGGCCCGGTGGGGCCGCCACGAGAACCGACGGTTCGCGCTCGACGCGCATTGTGTTCGGCATCGTGTGCCTGGCCGGCAGCATCGCGAGCGCATCAGTCGCGGTAATTCTCGCATTGACTTCACAGCCGCGGTAATTCTCGCGTTGACTTCAACGTAGCGACACCCACACGCCGCGAGAGGGTCCGGACGCATGACTGAATCGAACAAGCGCCCTGCCGGGGAAGGCGCGCCGCTCGGATCTCCGGAGGCCAGGACCGATATGAAACAGAGTGAACTGATAAGCAAAGCGGAGTTTGAATCCATTGCGGAGTTCCGCTATACCATACGACGCTTTCTGCGCTTCAGCGAGCAGGCGGCACGGCGCGAGGGGATTACGCCGCAGCAACATCAGCTTATCCTCGCCGTCAAAGGCTTCCCGCAGCGCGACTATGCCACGGTGTCGGAGCTGGCGCACCGGCTGCAGATGCGCCAGCATAGCGTCGTCGGGCTGATCGACCGGACGGAAGCGCTCGGCCTCGTGCGCCGCGAACAAGGCTCGCAGGATCGCAGGCAGGTGTTCATCTATCTGACGCCGGAAGGCGAACACAAGCTCCAGCGGCTCTCATCGCAACACCGCCGCGAGTTGCTGACGATGCGTGAATCGCTCATCGGCGTCCGCTAAACAGGCGCGACCCTCTCGCATCCTAACACGACAGGCACGCGCAGCCGCCCGCCACGAGGCGTTATGCCTGGTCGGATGTCACATCCGCGGACGTGCTGGCGTGGAGTCCCGAGGGTCCGTCTGGGTTCTCGCCGCCGTGAGTTGTATCGTCCGCGGCGCCCGCTTCGACGTCGGCCTGTGGCACATCATCCTCGACATCGTCTTCGCCCCAGACGACGGCGCGCCGCTGCGGATATTCGCGGTAGAAGCGCCTGCCAAGTACCCAACCGAGCCGCCCCAGGCCAATCGCGCACGCCAGAAAGATGACGACGGCGACAAGCGCGTAGAGCGGCCGCGCGACGCCGTTCGTCTGGGCGAGCACGGCGAACACCGTGGACACCAGGAAGCCCGCCACCAGGCACGATGACACGAGGCCCATGAGGCATCCCAGGTAGCCTCCATGCGTCGGCCAGTCGTAGCCGGGCGGCACCGCGCCCTCGTAGGGGTCCTCAGTCTGCCCACGCCGCAGCGCCTCGCGCTCGGCACGGGTCAGTGGGGGATGCTCGGCCTCGGGTGAACCAGTGTCGCCATCAGATTCTGGCGGCAGCATGTCGTCAGACAAGGGTATCTCTGCTTCCTCTCCGCCCTTGTGGATCAGCGGCGGATCTAGAGGGTGCCAAATTGCCGGTCGCCCGCGTCGCCGAGTCCTGGACAGATATAGCCGCGGTCGTCCAGCCGCTCGTCGAGCGCGGCGATGTAGACTGGCACCTCAGGGTGCGCCTCGCGCAGCTTCATCAGCCCGTACGGTGCGGCGATCAGCGCGACGTAGCGCAGCCGTGGCACGCCGTAGCGCTCCAGAATGTTGAGCGCGTCGATGGCCGAGCCGCCGGTCGCGAGCATCGGGTCTACCGTGAACGATACCTGCAAATTCGACGCGCGCGCCAGCTGATTGTAGTATTCAATCGGCTCTAGCGTCCGCTCGTTTCGCCGCAGGCCCAGATGCCAGATAGGCGCGTCTGGCAGCACCTGGCGGAAGCCCTCGGCCAGCCCCAGCCCGGCGCGCAAGATCGGTACGATGCCCACACCACCTGCCAGCCGCGTGCCCGTCATATGCTCTAGCGGTGTATCCACCTCCACCGGCTCGACGTGCAGGTCCGCAGTGGCTTCGTATGCGAGCAATGTGCCTAGCTCGCGTACCAGCCGGTAGAACTCCGGCGGAGCCGTCCGCTTGTCGCGCAGCTTCGTCATCTTCTCGGCCACCACCGGATGCCGCGAGAGATGCACGTCTGGCAACTGAAGCGCCTCGGCGCGTGACGGCTGAGCCACGCCCCGCATGGGAAACTCGAGCTGCGCTCGGGAGTCCTCCACGTGTATACCTCTCTGGCTTCGCGTTTGAGCTGGTGTCCGTTACTCCGCTGTCCGGACCTGGGCCATGCGATAGTGTGCCACACCACTTCGAGTAGGTCAAGCAGTCCCGATGACGAGGCCCCCCGCGGGAGGTGGTGCCAACGGAGATGGGGCCTGGGTTGACAGGGAAGGAAGCGGGGCATACGCTATATTCTGAACAGACGTTCACGAACGCCGCATCTGTGCGGGCGTGCCGAGAGCAGTCAGGAGCGACCAGAGTGGCAGCGAACGCCAATACATCCGAGGATGCGCTGGCTCCGATCCCTGGCGCGGTCGACACCTCCGAGCAGGCACAGGCGGACCGGCAGGCGTACGACGCGAGCCACTACGAGCGACCCTCCGTCACCGTGGACGTCGTCATTCTGACAGTGCGGAACCGCCGGCTGCAGGTGCTGTTGGTGAAGCGCCGTCACTGGCCGTTCGAGGGCATGTGGGCCATTCCCGGTGGATTCGTGAAACCGAACGAATCGCTCGAAGACGCGGCGAGACGCGAGCTGGAGGAAGAAACCGGCGTTCGTGAAGAATACCTCGAACAGCTCTACACCTTCGGCGATCCCGGTCGTGACCCGCGCACGCGCGTCATCACCGTCGTCTACTATGCCCTCATCCGCGCCGATCACCTGACGCTCACCGCCGCCGACGACGCGGCGGATGCCCAATGGTTCCCGATGTATGATCTGCCTCCGCTCGCCTTCGACCACGAAGTCATCCTCGAGTACACGCGCCAGCGTCTACGCGCGAAGCTCGAGTACACGATGATCGGCTTCCAGTTGTTGCCCAAGGAGTTCACGCTCAGCGAGCTGCAGGAGGTCTACGAGGCGATTCAGGGCAGGCCGCTCGACAAGCGGAACTTTCGCAAGAAGGTGCTCTCGACCGGCATCCTGCAGCAGACGGCGCACATCCGCAAGCTCGGGCAACACCGGCCGGCCGCGCTCTACCGCTTCAACCCCCGCGCGGACAAATAGCGTGTCCCTCAGCGCTGGAGAGCGACTATGGCAGACGCCCTGATCGTCGTGGACATGCAGAACGACTTTTGCCCTGGAGGCTCGCTCGCCGTGCCACAGGGCGATGAGGTTGTACCGGTGCTGAACGACTATATGCAACGCGCGGCGACAGCGGGGATTCCCATCTTCGCCAGCCGCGACTGGCATCCGGCGCACACAGCACACTTCCGCGACGAGGGCGGTCCCTGGCCGCCGCACTGCGTTCAGCAGACCCACGGCGCTGAGTTTCACCCTGAACTGGCCCTGCCCGAAGGCGCCATCGTCGTCTCAAAGGGGATGGATACGCGCGACGACGGCTACTCCGCGCTTGAGGCGCTCCTGCCCGATGGGCGCGATTTGCTCACGGCCCTGCGCGATGCTGGCATCACGACCGTCCACGTCGGCGGGCTCGCGACGGACTATTGTGTCAGTGCAACGGCACTCGGGGCGCGCGCCGCTGGCCTGCGCGTCTACTTTCTTGAGGATGCCATACGCCCGGTCGACGTGCAGCCGGGCGACGGCAAGCGCGCGATTCAGGAGATGCTCACCGCGGGCGCGCGCCCCGAGACGCTGGCCGACGTGCGATTCGAGCACGAGTAGCGGACGAGGTTCGCTACCCATTGGCAGATTCTGACCCCCTACCCACTTCCCTCAAGGGAAGGGGCCGCTGATTGGGCGGGTAGGCCAAGGGCAGGCGCCACAAATGGCGCAGAAAGAGGCGCCTCACCCCCGGCCCCTCTCCCTGCGGGGAGAGGGGAGGTCGTGTGGTGAGCAGGGTTGCCCGAAGGCATCCGGCGTTTGCTCCCCTTTCCCCTCGCGAGGGGAAAAGGGCCAGGGGGATGAAGCCACCGAAACAAAAACGAGAGGCCACCATTAGGTGGCCTCTCGTCTCTCTCGCAGTGCACGTGCTCGCCGTCAGCGTTCAGCGCGCGCCGGTTGGCGTGCCGGTGAACGACCGCCACCCTCCAGCGAGCCACCGCCGTAGCCGCAGTACGGGCACACGTTCCACTTGAGCTCCAGCAGATGCTCGCAGCGCGGGCATGGCCGCCGCAGCTTGGTGCCGCACGACGGGCAAATCTGGAAGTCGCCCTCTACACGGTAGTGGCATGTCGGGCAGGTTTGCCGCTCGGTCATCTCTGCCAGAAGCGACTCTTCCTCCAACTGCCGCTCGTACAGCTCGGCAAGCGTCTGCCGCGGCCGCACGATCAGGTAGATGAACAGACCGCCGATGTTGAAGACCGCCACCAGCACGGTTGCCGTGACCTGCACGATCACGTCTTGCGTGCGCGAGCGGACGTCGCGCCACGTCCAGAAGACGAGGCTCACCCAGAAGATCACGAGAAACGCCGCGAAGAAGAAGACGACGATCGTGAGCAGGCCGCTCAGACTGCTGAGGCTGCTGCTACTGCCCGTGGCGGTGACAGCCGCGGTAGTCGCACTTGGGCTGGGCGTGGCTGCCGCCGCAAGGGTGCTCTGCGAAAGCCGCTCTAGCACCATTCTCACTGAACTATCACCTCTTTCAGCCGCACCACACGTCTGCAAGCGGCAGCGCTGCACCGCAGATTCGCAAAGGCGGCATTCCATGCGCCGGGCGCGCACACCGAGAGTCACGCCCGAATATTTCCCATCAGTAGTCTAAACGAGGCGACCTTCCACAGAATAACAGGTTCGCGTATACCGGGCAACTCTGGCGCAAGAGGGTCCTATACACCGCCCGGTCCGTATTCCCTCGCTCAGAACGCGGCCGTCTCTGGTGCGTTGCGGAAGAGCAGCGTGCGAATCTGTCCCGCCGCCACAACAAATGGCACACGGGTCTGTCCGCTGGGGAGTTGCTCGTGTTCGCAGGCCTTGCGCTCGTCGATCCGCTCTTCCGCGAGGTTCACCTCAGTTACGGATGAAAACGGCAAGGCTACTAGCAGATTCCCGGCCACGTCCGTCTCAGTCGGGTTGTACAGACGCATGACCACACCGTCTCCATGCTCCCAGCGTTTGCAGGTGCTCAGCACGAGTTGCGCGGGTTCGACGCGCACGAAGCTCCACGCGGCGGGCAGTGCGCCCGCATGCGGCTCGGCAATCGCGGTTCGCAGCGGCGCCTCGAATGCCTCCGCCTCCCGCCATACGATACTGCCATCGTCGTGCCAGCGCCCGGAATGTGGCACGAGCGCATACTCGAAGACGTGCGTCCCAACCCCCTGCGCGCCGGGAGTGGCGATTCCCGCTGGGCCAGCGTGCCCCTTGCGAGTGGAGAGGTCGTCGCGCGAAAGCCAGCCGGTCGCGCGCAGCAGCGTCACGAGAATCCGGCTCTCTTCCTCGTCAGGCACGACTTCGTACTCGGGCAACCCGCGATTCAGCACCGCCAGTCCGTACTCTCCCTGGCTGACATCCACGAAGCGGCGCTGCGGCTGCGTATTCACCGGCAGTTCCGCCCACGTCTGCCATTCAGCCTCGCCGTCCGCTGGAACCGGCTGCCGCGCTGGCCTCTGGCAGACCTCGAACGCGCCCTCGGCGTAGCTCTCGCTCGCGACAAACGGAACGGGGAAGGCGACGCGCAGCCGGTGGTCGCGCACCGTGTTCTCGACGGTCGTGCGCACCTCGACCCGCCGGTTCTCTGGCGCCAGCCTGATCTCAGAGACGATGGTGCAGGCGGCTGCCTCGGCACTCCGCGCCTGCCGGTCAGGCGTGCAGCTTCGGGACAGCAGAAACACACGCGTCACGCGTAACGTCGCCCCCAGCGGACCGCACTCGGCAAGCTCCACCACCGGCTGGCGGCAGGGCTCGCTCAGCACCCAATCGTTCGCGGGCGGACAATAATTGTAGAGATCGCCTACATCGCCGCCATCCTCGATGCGATTCAGGCCGCTATACTCCACGCCGTGCAGTTTGTCAGTGAGGCTGAACGTGCCGTCTCGCGCATCTACCGTCACGCGCAGATACTGGTTTTCGATAGCGGTCTCGGACGCGCGGATATCGGTTTCGTACTCAGCGTGCGGCAGATGCCCATTGCTCGCGACTGACGCCAGCGTCGCCACCTCCGCCGGGCGCACGTGCAGAACCTGGCCGCCATACGCGGGCACATCGCGCGCGAGAACCGCTACCCGGCTCGTCGGAGCGACGCGCCCCGTCACGTGGAAGCTTGTCACGTCGCCGCGCGCAGCCGTGGCGAGAATCTGCTCTTTCGCGCGGTCCACGTAGCCGATGTCGGGCTCACCGCGCTCCAGAACCGTCACATCCAGATTCACGACGCCATCGGTGGTGCCCGGCGCGAGTCGCACGCCGCTGATGGTGTAGCCCATGGCGCGTCCCTCGCTCACGATGGGAATCATCCCCGCCACCAGCGCGGGCTCGGCATCATAGGTGAAGATTTCAGTCTCGCGCGTCTCCAGGAGACGATGTGGAACCGCATGCCCGTTCGCGTCGGTGATGACGACATCGTGCGAGGGCAGGGCCACCTCGAACTCAGCCACATCCGTGCGCGGTGCGCCCGTCGGATTGAACACCACGACAGGCAGCGCAGAGTCGCCGCCTCGCGTATCGACTCGCGCGGCGATATAGCTGAGCGCATCCGCCGCCACACCCTCGCCGATCTGTTCGCTCTGGTCGAAGCGTGGCAGCATCTCCGCATGCACCTGATCGATGCCGCAGCCACAGATGCTGTCGTGCGCGTGGTTGTGCAGCAAGAATCGCCACGCGAGCCGCAGCAGCCCATCCGGATGCTCCGCGCCGAGCACCGCGGCCCACGCCGCCGCTGGCTCTGCCCATCGTGTTAGCAGCGCCTCACACGCGGCGTTGCGCTGTTTGAGCCACGTGCGGGTGGAGAGCACGCCCGGCAGCAGATGCGAGCCAAAGCTGCTCCGCAGCTCACCCGCGACATATGGCAGCCCAGCCTCGCTCTGGCGTAGAATGCCCGCGTACTCGGCCAGCGTGCCGAAGCGCGCATGAAAT
This sequence comes from uncultured Ktedonobacterales bacterium, assembly GCA_964427535.1. GTDB lineage: Bacteria > Chloroflexota > Ktedonobacteria > Ktedonobacterales > JADMIN01 > CAYRVF01. Next base: position 6,220 of record CAYRVF010000005.1, on the reverse strand, counting down.
CCGTCGACGGCGAGTCGCTCGTTGGCCTCTGTGAGCAACGCAGCCAGCCCAGGCTGTGGCATCTCGTGGTCGGTGCCGTTCATCAGCAGGCAGGTGCCTTCGAGAGCGTTCGGACGCATCCGCTCGCCGATCATCTTCAGACGCGCCGCGAGTGACTCCGGCTCATCTGGCAGGCGCGCGGCATTCGAGTAGCCGGTCTCGTCATTGAGGAAGTTCACCAGCACCTCAGAGCCGTCCGGCGACGACCAGACGAAGCCGGGCACATGCACATCGGGACCGACTCCGCGCCAAAGCACGGCGTTGTCGAGGCTGAAGCCACGCAGCACCTGGGGCAACTGCCCGATGTGCCCGAAAGTATCAGGGACGTAGCCCACGGGCATGACGCCGCCGTAATCCGCGCCCATCCATCTGCCGGTCTGGAGATTCCGAATCAGCGACTCGCCGCCGACTAGAAACTCGTCCGGCTGGACATACCACGGGCCGACGAACAGACGCCCCTCGCGTGCGAGCGCCCGCAGCCGTCCGGCCTGTTCAGGTCGAACCTCAAGATAGTCCTCCAGCACGACTGTCTGACCATCGAGCAGAAAAGACGGATAGTTTGCCTCACGTTCGAGCAAAGCGAGCATCGCGTCGACGGTACGCAGCAGCTTCATGCGAAACTGCTGAAACGTCAGATACCATTCGCGGTCCCAATGCGTATGAGGAACGAGGAGGAGTTCTGTTGTCTGCGTCATGGTCTACCCGTGCTTTGATGATGCCCACCGGCCGCTAGCTTGCTGCCGTGCTAGGAGATACCCCAGTATAGCGCACACCGTCTATATGCATACCCAGAAGGCATCGGCGTCATCCTCCCCCGCGACAGTCTCCCCTTCCCCATCCACCACGCGTAGCGTCATTCCAGTCCAGTTCAGCGTAGATTGACCTCAAGCGCAGGCATCGAGGTTGCGTGATACGGATAGTGTGGTGAGACTCCTGTGTAATCCTGGTGTGCGCCTTTGTGCTGATGAAGCGTCAAGCGTTGCGGAAAGGAGTACGTGTGATGTCAACCGACGATACACCGGCGACTTCACGGCGGCGTGTCGCCGAGGGCGTCCAAAGTGAGTCTAGCGATGTGCAGTCCGAATCAAGGCCGAGACACAAAACCGTCCCGCTTCAAGGCAACCAGCTCACGTTCGTCACTCGCGACCAGCCAACCGATTACGCGCTCGTCGACTGGCTCGCCCCGCCGTCGATTCCGGGACCGCCAGTACATCTCCATCACCACACTGACGAGGCGTTCTACGTGCTAGAGGGCACCTTTGGGTTCCAGATCGGCAATGACACCGTCTCCCAGATGCCTGGCGGATTCGTCTATGTACGAAGGGGCTCCCACATACGCTCTGGTACGAGGGGCTGACTCCCGCTCGCGTGCTTCTCGTCATTTCGCCCAAAGACTTCGCGGGCTATTTCAAGGCGCTCTCTGAGGGCCTGCGGCGCGTCGGTGATGTGCCCGAGGAGGCGATGCGCCTGCGTCACGAGCTTTCGCAGATGTACGACATCGAGGTTGTGGGGCCACCACGTCAACGCTCGTGAGACGATACCGAACGCCGTCATCGAACCTGCTGTCCAGGTAGTGTGCGGATGCACCCCCCGCTCACTCTGTCGAGCACTTGCGGGCAAACAAAAACGCCACTCCACGCAAATTGCGGAGCGGCGAATGCGCGAGTGTAGCGCTAGTGGTGGGTGGTACTGGACTTGAACCAGTGACCTCGTCGGTGTGAACGACGCGCTCTGCCGGCTGAGCTAACCACCCGAGAAGTCCGCGAGATGTCCGCCCGCGGCGCCACACAACAATATCACACACCTGCCCTCACGTCAAACGGCCCGGCGCCAGACGGCATCAGCGCCCGTACGTCGCGGTCAGTGCAGCGAGGCGCGCGGCCAGTGTCTCGGTCAACTGATCCGCTTGCACGCGCCACCGCCAGTTGCCATCCGCGCGTGAGGGGAAGTTCATGCGTGCCTCTCTGCCCAGGTCGAGCAGGTCTTGCAGCGGCACCACCGCGAGATTCGCGACGGACGCCAGCGCCGCGCGGATCATTGCCCACACCACCTGCTCGGGGTCGGTCGCGAGGTACTGTAGCGCATAGGTGCGCTCGTTCCCGTCGCGCGACTCGAACCACCCGCGTGACGTGTCGTTATCGTGCGTGCCGGTATAGACGATGGCGTTGTGCGTAAAGTGGTGTGGCAGGTCGTTGTTCTCGGGTCCGCTGCCGAACGCGAATTGCAGCACCTTCATCCCCGGAAAGCCGAGCTCGCGGCGCAACACGCGCACCTCCGGAGTAATCAGTCCCAGGTCTTCAGCGATGAAGGGCACCTCGCCGAGCGCCGCTTGTATGGCGTCGAAGAGCTTCTTGCTGGGTCCAGCAACCCACCGCCCCTCGACCGCAGTCTCCGATTTTCCTGGAATCTCCCAGTAGGCTTCAAAGCCACGGAAATGATCCAGCCGGATGTAGTCCTCCACGTCGAGCGCCTTGCGGATGCGCTCGATCCACCAGGCATAGCCGGTCTCTTCGAGCACGTCCCAGCGATAGAGCGGGTTGCCCCAACGCTGGCCCGTCGCGCTGAAGTAGTCGGGGGGAACGCCCGCCACGACGGTCGGGTTGCCAGCGTCGTCGAGCGAGAACAGCTCGCGCCGCGCCCAAACATCGGCGCTATCGTGGGCCACGAAGATGGCAACATCGCCGACGATGCTAATCGACCGCTCGCGCGCCGCCTGCCGCACCGCCGACCACTGTCGGAAGAAGACGAACTGGGTGAACGTCTCGAACGCGATCTCGTCCGCAAGCTCGCGCCGCGCCTGAGCCAGCGCATCCGGCTCGCGCGTGACATAGGGCGCGCTCCACTCCGTCCATGCCCGGCCGTCGTGCGCCTGCTTGAGCGCCATGAAGAGGGCATAGTCGCCGAGCCAGGCATCCTCAGCCGCGCGAAAAGCCTCGAACGCCTCGCGCATCTCGGGCGGTGCGTGCCGCTGGAAGTGCTCGTACGCGCGACGCAGGAGTATGTACTTCCACGGCGCCACCCGCTCGTAGTCGACGTGGTCCGCGGGGAACTCCGGCGTATCGCCGAGCGCGCTGGCGGGCAGCATATCTTCTTCCACCAGCCGCTCCGGCGAGATCAGCAATGGATTGCCCGCGAACGCCGAGCGGCTAGCGTATGGCGAGTTCCCGTAGCCTGTCGGTCCGAGCGGCAATATCTGCCAGAGCCGCTGCCCACTCGCCGCGAGAAAGTCGAGCAAAGTGATGGCGCCAGGCCCGAGGTCGCCGATGCCGTGCGCGCTGGGAAACGAGGTCGGATGCACGAGAACGCCGCTGGCGCGCGTCCACTTCATCTGTGGCACTCCTATCGAGGTAGATGTAGCGATCGGGTAGGGGCGGCATCGATTCCGCATCCGCTAGGAGAGAGCGAGCGCGGATTCATGCGAACGCGCGGCTCGTGGCTTCCCAGTCTACGTATGTGGTGCCTGAGCCGTCAAGCACGTACAGCCGCATCTCCGCGATGCCCTCCACTGGCAGGCACGTGCGGAGGCAGACTTTTAGGCTGGCACGCACTCTGCACTACCTCTCGGAACCATCAACACGGACAACAGGCGCGTATCGTCACGTGGTGGGGGATACGTGCGGCGGGGTCCATTCACCGCACAGACGGGACCCGCGCAAGGAGGCTCTATGGTAGCGCCAATCTCCGATCGTGATGCCAACGCGAACAGCGCTGATGCCATCGCGAAGCAGACCGATCAGCAACACCTCTCCGACCGGCAGAATGGTCACCCCGAGGGGCAGTCCAACATGACGCGGTCTGGAGATGGCCGCGCGTTCATCGTCACGCCGCCGCCCTCCGCACTGGACGGGCGTGCCGAAATTAGTAGGCAACAAGGCAAGGCGTCCGAGAACACAGGCAGGTTCAGCGGCGGTGTCTACGTCTATATGGTCGCCATCATCGCGGCGCTCGGCGGCCTCCTCTTCGGCTATGACACCGGCGTCGTCTCTGGCGCGCAACACTACTTCAGCGCGGACTTTCACCTCAACTCGACCACGCAGGAAATCGCCGTGAGCTCCGTCCTGATCGGCGCCATCATCGGCGCGGCACTCGGCGGCAAGCTCGCGGACCGGTTCGGGCGCAAGATAACGCTCATCATCATGGCGATCATCTTCGCGGCGGGCGCGATCCTCACAGCAATCGCGACCAACCTGGAGCTGTTCGTCGCTTTCCGCATTCTCGTCGGCATCGGCATCGGCGCCAGCTCGGTCGTCGCGCCGATGTACACGACGGAGCTCGTGCCCGCACGTGTGCGCGGCCAGATGGTCTTTCTGTTCCAGCTTGCGGTGACGGTCGGCATTCTCGTCGCCTACCTCATCGACCTCTGGTTCGCCAGCGCGGGATGGGGGTGGCGGCCAATGTTCGCCGTGGCGATCTTCCCGGCTGCCGCGCTCGGCATCGGCATGTTCCTGCTGCGCGATACGCCGCGCTGGCTGGCCAGCAAGAGTCGCTGGGATGAGGCCTCGCAGGCCATGCGGCGCGTCTCGAACTCCGACGACGAATCTCAGCAGGAGATCGGCCGCATCCGAACCGGACTGGAACAGGAGCGCCATTCCTCGCCCAAAGAGCTCTTCCGCGCTGGCCTGCGTGGGGCGCTCGTCATCGGGCTAGGGCTAGCGATTCTGCAGCAGCTCGTCGGCATCAACACGATCATCTACTATGCGCCAATCGTGACGGGCTACTCGGGCTTCGGCCAGAAAGGCAACTCGCTCACCGGCGCCCTCCTCGTCGGCATCGTGAACGTGCTGGCGACGATCGCAGCCGTCAGTTTGGTGGACCGCGTCGGACGCCGCAAGCTTCTCCTGACCGGCACCGCGGGCATCTTCGTGACGCTCGCCGCCATCGGCGTGCTCTTCGCGCTTGGTCCGCAGCGTTTCGGCCCGGTTATCTTGATCGCGATTCTACTCTACATCGTCAGCTTCGCCATCGGGCTCGGCCCGGTCTTCTGGCTGATGAGCTCCGAGGTCTTCCCCACCCGGCTGCGCGGCACCGGTGAGAGCATCTCGACGGTCGGCAACTGGGGTGCGAACCTCATCGTGAGCATCACCTTTCTGACGCTCCTGACCGCGCTCGGGCAGTCGCTCACGTTCTGGATCTACGCGTGCTTTGCCCTGGTCACGCTCGTTTTCGTCTGGTTCTTGCTGCCCGAGACGAAGAATAAGGACCTCGAGCAAATCGAGGACTTCTGGCTGAACGGCCGTAGCTGGAATGCCGTCGAACAGCGCGACGACACGAACGCCGACGACCGCGACCGGCGGCGCACCCGCGACGACGATCGTCATCCGCGTAACGCCACGCCACTGCCCAGCGGTGCATAACGGTACACACGCGACCCCCGCGCACCCGCGTTGGGCATACACCGCGCCCTCTCAGCAACTCGATGCGTCATCGACGACTGAGGGGGCGTCTCTCTACTGTGCCTCTCGCTGTGACACATGACATAATTGAGCTGGCACACTTCTCGCGTTCGGCGAGTATCATACCGATCGCCTGAGAGATAATTAGGGCCGGTTGACTGCGAGCGGTATTCTGATTACCATTCGAATATCCATCATCGTTCGGCGGTCGACGCGCGTCCGTGCTCGCGAACCGTCATGATGGATGGCAGACGCGCGAGGCTCCGGGTGCCGGAGCGTTTCAGTTGGGTACGAAAACCAGGTAGGCCGGGATGCGGCCTCTCGACGGAGAGAAGGGAACGCTCATGGCGGACGTGCGCTTCGACCATGTGTACAAGCGGTATGGCGAGAATACTCCGGTCATCACGGACCTCAATCTGCAAATTCGCGACCAGGAATTCCTCGTGCTCGTCGGTCCGTCTGGGTGCGGCAAGTCCACCGCGCTCCGCATGATCGCCGGGCTGGAAGAAATCTCTGAAGGCGACCTGTTCATCGGCGATAAGCGCGTAAACGACGTGGCCCCCAAAGACCGCGATATCGCGATGGTGTTCCAGAACTACGCGCTCTACCCGCATATGAATGTGTACGAGAACATGGCCTTCTCGCTGAAGCTGCGGCACACGCCGAAATCGGAGGTTGATGTCCGGGTGCAGCGCGCCGCTCAGATGCTCGGCATCACCGAGTATCTCCAGCGCAAACCCAAGGCGCTCTCTGGCGGCCAGCGGCAACGTGTCGCGCTGGGACGCGCG
>CAYRVF010000004.1:45754-75331 GCA_964427535.1 uncultured Ktedonobacterales bacterium | reverse complement strand
GCCGTCTGCGCGTGCGTTCGCAGCATCCACGAGCGTGGGTCCTGGGCGCCGTAGTGCTCACGCATCTGCCTCGCCCAGATACGCCGCGCCGCGCGGAACTTGGCGATCTCCTCGAAAAAGTCGTTATGCACGTCGAAGAAGAACGAGAGCCGGGGTGCGAAGTCGTCCAGCGCCAGCCCGCGCTTGAGCGACGATTCGACGTACTCGAACCCGTCGGCGAGGGTGAACGCAAGCTCCTGCACCGCCGTCGCGCCCGCCTCGCGGATGTGGTAGCCAGAGATCGAGATCGTGTTCCAGCGCGGCATGTTGCGCGTGCCGAACTCGATCGTATCGACCACCAGCTTGAGCGACGGCTCGGGCGGGAACAGAAACTCCTTCTGCGCGATGTACTCTTTGAGGATGTCGTTCTGCAGCGTGCCGCCGAGCTTCTCCATCGGCACGCCCTGCTTCTCGGCGGCGGCGATATACATCGCCCAGATGGCCGGAGCCGGGCTGTTGATGGTCATGCTCGTCGTGACCTTGTCGAGCGGGATGTCCTTGAAGAGGATTTCCATGTCGGCCAGCGACGAGACCGCGACGCCGCACTTGCCGAACTCACCCAGCGCCATCTCGTGGTCGTGGTCGTACCCGTAGAGCGTGGCCATGTCGAACGCGACGGAGAGGCCCGTCTGCCCCTGGCTCAGCAGATACTTGAAGCGCTCGTTCGTCTCCTCGGCCGTGCCGAAGCCCGCGAACATGCGCATCGTCCACGGCTTCGCGCGGTACATCGTGGGCTGCACGCCACGCGTGTAGGGATACTCACCGGGGAAGTTCAGGTCGCGCTCGAAGTCGAGTCTGGCGTTATCCTCAGGCGTGTAGAGCCGCTTGATCGGCATGCCGGACTGCGTCGTCGCGTCGGGCATCCGCTCGGGCATGCGCTGAGTCGAGCGTGCGACTGTCGTCGTTTCCCACTCGCGCTTCTCTTCAGTGATACGCGCGAGCGCCTCGCGGTCGAAAAGGGTGCCCTGCACCAGCGCAGAGTCTCCGGCGGCCGCGTCGTTCGTCGTCTCTGCGCTAGTCGAGCGGGGCTTCTGTTCGAGCATCGTTCTGGTCTTTCTCCTCGGGACCTCTCCCCGCGCTCCATTGCGCGGGGACCTCTCGGCAATGAATTAGGAGGGGACGGCTAGACCTCGATGGACATGGCGACCGCGCCACCACCACCCAGGCAGAGCGTAGCAAGCCCCTTGCCGCCACCGCGCCGCCGCAGCTCATAGAGCAGCGTGGTCAGCACGCGCGAACCGCTGGAGCCGATCGGGTGCCCCAGCGCGACCGCGCCGCCGTTCGGATTGACGCGGCTCCAGTCCCAATCGAGCTCTTTGCCGTTGGCGAGCGTCTGCGCGGCGAACGCCTCATTGACCTCAATCACGTCGAACGCGCTCATCTTCTCGCCGGTACGCTCCAGCAGCTTGCGCACGGCGCGCGGTGGGCAGGCGAAGATCATGCGCGGCTCGATGGCGGCGGAGGCGTAGCCCGTGATGCGCGCGAGAATGGGCAGCCCGTGCTCGCGGGCATACGCCTCGCTGGCGACGACGGTGGCCGAGGCGCCATCCGAGAGGCCCGGCGCGTTGCCCGCCGTGACGGTGCCGCCTTGCTTGCGGAACGCGGGCTTCAAGCTCGCCAGCGCGTCGAACGTCGTGTCGGGGCGGATGGGCTCGTCGCGGTCAATCGTAGTGGTGCCCTTCTTCGACGCGATCTCGATGGGCACGATCTCGTCGGCGAAACGTCCGGCGTCGGTCGCGGCTTGCGCCTTCATGTGACTCTCGTAGGCGAAGCGGTCTTGCTCCTCGCGGGTGACGCCGTAGGCCTCGGCGACGATCTCGGCCTCCTCGCCCATATGCACGTCCTCGAAGGCGCACCACAGCCCATCGTGGACGACGGCGTCGATCATCTCGGCGTCGCCCATGCGGTAGCCGGTGCGTGCCTTGGTCAGCAAATACGGCGCGTTGCTCATGCTCTCCATGCCACCGGCGACGAAGAGCGCGCCGTCGCCCGCCTTGATGGCCTGCGCGGCGAGCATCACCGCTTCGAGTCCCGAGCCGCAGACTTTGTTCACCGTCACCGCCGGAATGTCGGCGGGGATGCCCGCGCCGAGCGCGGCTTGACGGGCGGGCGCTTGCCCTTCACCAGCGGAGACGACGTTGCCCATGATGACTTCTTCGATCTCGCCGGGATTGATGCCCGCGCGCCGCGCCGCCTCGCGAATGGCGAAGCTGCCAAGTTGGGGCGCGCTGAACGTCGAGAGACCGCCGAGGAAGCGCCCTGTCGGCGTGCGTGTGGCGGCGACGAGCACTGGTTGCGAATCGGCCATTGTCGGCTCCTTTGACCATTGCGGGCGGATCGCTCCATCGCGCCCGCCAGAATCTTGACGAATGCCGTTTACGAGGGTTTCTCAGTCGTCATCAACAGACGCGAACACAGCCATACCAGACTATCGTACGCGAGACATTATACCGCAAGATGGGCATCCGACATCCCGCCCGGATGTGGCCCTCTTGGCGCACCTCACGCTGGAAGATGTTTCTATTCCAGCTCGGCCGTGCCCAGCTCGACGGCGGTGAAAAACTCGGCCAGCTTCGATTCGTCCAGACGTCCCTCGGTGCGTACGCCGCTGCAAACATCCAGTCCAAACGGACCGACGATGCGCACGGCCTCGTCCACGTTGTCTGGCGTCAGGCCACCGGCGAGAAAGACTGGTTTGTCGATCGCCTCGCGAATGCGCCCGCTGATCTCCCAGTCGTGGACCCGGCCGGTGCCGCCCAGCTCCTTCACCGCGAGCGTTGGGTTGCCAGAGTCGAGCAGCACGGCAGAGACGTACGGTGCGACACGCACGGCCTCGTCAATCGACGCCTCGCCTCGCACGTGGATGACCTGTATCAGCGCGACGCCAGGCAGCGCCTCGCGCAGCTCCGCATATGCCTCCAGCGGCAGCTCGTCGACCAGTTGCAGCGTGTTCACGCGGCACCGTCGCTGCTGCTCGATGATGCCTGCCGCGTCCTGGCGGCTCGTCAGCAACACCGAAGCCACGCCCGGCGGGATAACCTCGGCGATGCGCGCGATCTCGTCCTCGGCGATGACGCCCGGTCCGCTGGGCATGGCGGAGACGAGCCCCAGCGCCGCCGCGCCCGCATTCACGGCGAGCCAGGCTTCCTTTCGGCTGGCGATGCAACAGATTTTGACACGCGGGCTCGACGTGGTCTCCATCTTCACCCTCCCGCTCTCGGGACCCGAAGCAATAGACCGCCCAAGGCCGACTCCTGGCGGTTATGTGAGTATATCGCCACGATGGCCTCCTCTGACCCCATCTCAGACTACGGCTTGGAGCAGGAGAGGGCGCCTGGCGCTGTGCGTAGCTCGTGTGTCCCGCCGCCGTGTCCCAGCCGCCTATCGAATGCGGTCTGGTTGCCGCGTCTATCTGCCTGTTTACTTACTCCCTGCTTGCCTTTACAATCGCCAGGCACGACGCCGACCGATGCAGCAATGACGATGCATCGCATGTGTGGATCAGACAGGCAAGAGGAAGTGAGGGGACACCATAGACCAGCACACCCTTGCGCAGATTGGTGGGATAGTTGGGGGAATGTGCATAGGTAGCGTCCCCTTTCTCGCAGCCAGTTTGAGCAAACGAGACGCAGACACCGTCTTCCGCTCACGGCGGCGCTGGATTCTGTTCCTCATAGAGATGGAGGCTCTTAATGTTGGGGGCCTTGCGCTCTGGACTCTAGCGTTTGCAGCCGATACATCGCTGCAAAATGTAGCCAGGGTCCTCGTGTTCGTTATGAGCTTTGGCTTGTCGATTCTTAGCGGCGTATCCATTTTGTTCTTCGAACGATGACCCAGCTCTAGCAATGTGTTAGACAGTGTGAGCGACTTCACGGAAACAGGGATAAACGACACGCGCGATGCGCCTGGCGGGACTGGCTGCTTTCCCCAGCGTCAACCTAGAGGAGGGGTTCGCCGCTGGCAAGCGCGCGCCGCTCTGGAGTACCATAGGCTGGCAAGTGCGCGCCGCATGTTCCCGTTCCGCCAGGAGGTCGCTCGACATGGTCATAGATCCTACTTTGCTCGGACACGAGACCCAGCCAGTGACGGCGACGATTACCGCCGAAGACGTGCGGCAGTTTGCCGATGCTATCTTCGACAAGAATCCGATGTACCGTGACGCCGAGGCCGCACGTGCCCTCGGGTTCGCGAACATCCCCGCGCCGCCGACCTTCGTGACACGGTTCATCGCGCCGTTCGAGGAGGTCGGGCTAGATGTGCGGCGGATGCAGGTGCTGCACGCCGAGCAGGAGTATACCTACACCCGCCCGTTGCTCGTCGGCGAGATCGTCTCGGTGCGGCACCGCGTCGCCAACATCCGGCAGCGGCCACGTGGCGACGGCATGGCCATCCTCACGCTGGAGCAGCTCGTCGACGGCGCGGACGGCGAGCGTATCGTGACGGGCACCGCGCTCGTCATCGCGCGCAACGCTCCCCCCCAAGAGGCGGCGGCCAGCGTGGCATCAGCAGGCGCGAAAGCTCACCGGCTGGAGCCCACCGGCGAAGAGATTACCCGCCTCTCGCGCTTCGTCACCCAGGAGCAGATCAACGCCTATGCCGACGCGAGCGGCGACCACAACCCCATCCACCTCGATCCCGAGCAGGCGCGCGCCGTCGGGCTGGACGGTACCATCGCGCACGGCATGCTCGACATGGCCTTCGTCGGACAACTCCTCACCGACTGGCTTGTGACATCGCCCAATCGTGGCGGCTGGGTGCGGCGCCTGCGGGTGCGCTTCCAGGCGATGGTCAGGCCCGGCGACACCATCACCTGCTATGGCGTGCTCGAACAGCGTACTGAGAACGTGCAGGCGCTCGGCGTCTGGATGGATAACGAGCGCGGCGAGCAGGTGATCGTGGGCAGCGGCGAGGTCGTGCTCGTCTAACCGAGAGGGGCGGAAGGCTACTCACGCGGACGCGAGCGGCGCACGGCGGTCCCCGCCACAAGCAGCACTGCTCCGCCGCCCGCCAGCGCGGCACCGGTGATCGGCACGACGGCAGGCTCGCCAGTAGTTATCTCTGGTTCTGCCTGCTGCGTTGGTGGCGCTGAAGGCGTTGGTTGCGGAGTAGCATCTGCCGGCACCGTGGCCGTGGGTGACTTGACGGTTGGTACATTACGGTTGAACGGACCTGCGCCACCAGATGGGGTAGGCGGCTCGGGGGTCTGGGTGGGGCTGACTGCCCCTGCCGCAGCCCGGCTGGCGGTTGCTGTCATGTGGCCAGAGTGCCCGCCGAGCAGCAGCGTGCCGCCGAGCAGCAGCAGACCCAGCGCCGCCGCCAGCGACCCACACCACTGTGCCGCGACCGCCAGCCGGGGAGCCGGACGCCGAACCGAGATGTGCGCGACCGGCACTTTGAGCTGGTCGGGCGTACCCAGATCGCCGGAGTTCTCGTTCTCCGTCAGCGGCAACAGCAGGCTGCGAGGCGGCACCGGCTGGGGCAGGGCGGCGAGCAGCGACCGCACGTTCCGCAGCTCAGAGAGCGCCTGCTGGCATGCCCGGCAGCCCGCGAGGTGGCGCTCAATGGCGGTATGCTCATCAGGCGCTAACTCGCGGTCAAGATACGCTGAGAGGCGCTCACGCTGCTCCTCAGATACCGCGCCGTCGTGCTCGAACTCACCTGTCCGCTGCTGCTTCATCGTGCGTCAACCTTCGTCTAAGTGCTCTCGGAAGCAGGACGCTCCGCGGGCGTAAAGAGTTCCCCGTCGCGCGTCAACAATACGCGGAGCTGGGTGCGTCCACGGGCGATGCGCGACTTGACGGTGCCGATGGGCACATTCAGGATGGTGGCGATCTCGTCGTAGCGCATTCCCTGCACATCGCTGAGAATGACCGCCAGACGCTGGTCGTCTGGCAGCTCCAGCAGCGCCGCCTGGATCGTCTCGACGACCTCGACGCGCAGGGCTGTGCGCTCAGGCGTGTTGTCGGCATCGACAAGCGCGGACGGCAGGGCGGCGTCAGACGCCCCCGAGGCGGTATCGTCGGCAGGGTCGAGCAGCGCGTCGAGCGACGTCTCGGCACGTCGTCCACGACGGCGAAACACGTCATAGCAGGCGTTGCTGACGATGCGCATCAGCCACGCGCGAAATGAGGTGCCCGAGAAGGACGAGATCGCGCGGAAGGCGGAGAGGAACGCCTCTTGCGTCACGTCCGCTGCTGTCTCAGGCTCGCCCAGCATGCGCAGCGCCAGGGCGTACGCCACGCCCTGATGCTGTTCGAGAAGCTGGTTGAATGCCGCACGGTCACCCTGCTGGCTCCGTCGCACGAGGTCCAGCTCTGTCGCGGCTTTCCGGGACCGCTTCCCGTCGTCGGGTGGCCGCTGATGAAACATGCTTCCTCCGCTGGTGGATACCCGCAGTGTACCGCCCGCAGCACGAGGCGGCAAGCGCCGGAGATGTGCGAGGTTCTTTCCCATTTACAGGGTGAGTGAACGGCGGGTGGATGAACCCATGCCCTTCGCGACCATCGCCCACCTCGCGCCCCCATCCCTCCAAGGGGAGCAGGTTGAGGGGGAGGTTTCGCACATACCGTACGCTCGTGCCGTATAATCTTTCTCGCCCGGCGCAACACCGGCGGCTGTTGGAGCGAATCACACACGTACGCGTATATCAGGTGTTGAGAGCGGCGGCAGAGAGTAGTCGGGGAGGCAGTCGTTATGGCCTGGTTCGGACATTCACGCGATGAGCAGCAGGCGGAGGCGTCACGGGTCGCCACTGACGCCTCCGCGCTGGATAGCTACTCGCGTACCATCATATCGGTTGTCGAGAAGGTTGGCCCGGCGGTCGTGCAGATTGGCGTGACCAAGACCGTGACGGAGCGCTCGCCGCTCGGTCCCGTCTCGCGCCTCGCCGAAGGGGCGGGCTCGGGCGTGATCTTCGCCCCGGACGGCTACATCCTGACGAACGCGCACGTGGTCGACGGCGCGCGGCGGCTCGTCGTCACGCTGGCCGATGGACGCGATCTGCCCGCCGACCTGGTTGGCACCGACCCCGATACGGATGTCGCGGTCGTTCGTATCGCACCTCAAGCCGGGCACACGCTGAAGGCGGCCAAGCTTGGCAACTCCGACACGTTGCAGGTGGGCCAGCTCGTCATCGCCATCGGCAGCCCCGTCGGCCTGCAGAGCACGGTGACGACCGGCATCGTCAGCGCGCTGCACCGGACCTTGCCAGGCTTCGGCGGCCAGATGATCGAAGACATCATCCAGACCGACGCGGCGGTCAACCCCGGCAACTCTGGCGGACCGCTGGTGAACTCGGTCGGCGAGGTGGTTGGCATCAACGTCGCCGTGGTGCAGATGGCGCAGGGCCTCTCGTTCGCCATCCCGATCAACACCGTCACCTGGGTTGCCTCGCGGCTGATGCGTGACGGCGAGGTGCGGCGGCCGGTCATCGGCGTGGCCGTGCAGGCGGGGACGCTGCCCCAATCGCTGCGGCGCGCGTTCCATATCGAGAAAGAGATGGCCGTGCAGGTGGCGCAGGTCATTCCGGGGAGTCCCGCCGAGCATGCGGGCATCCAGCCGGGCGATATCCTCTACCGGCTCGACGATCACCCCATCGCGGTCGTCGAAGATCTGCGGCGCAATCTCGAGCGCATGAACGACGGTGCCCGCGTGCGCATCGCGCTGATCCGTCCCGGCCCCAACGGCCCGCAATCCAAAGAGGTATCCGTCGCCGTCCGCGTCTCAACTCGCCGCTAGCGTAGGGCGCGGTTGGCTCCCTCTCAGCACTCACCCCGCATACACGACGTCGTAGATGAACGCGGAACGCGCGATGCGGAGTGTGCCTGGCTCGGTCGGCGCTGGTGGCAAGGCTGTCGATGTGCGTGGATAGGCTGCGATTTGCCAGCTTGCGGGTGGCCGCAGCCGCCCCGCGCGCGCGAGCTGCTCCAGCGCTTCGAGAGTGTCGCTGGCCGCCGTCCCGCCGAATGTGAGTGCGACCGGCAGGTGTGGCGAGTAGAGCGCAAGCGAGGGTCCGTCGGGTCCCTCCCGGTAGATGCCATAGCGGGGCCGCGTGGCAGGGACACGACCATTCGAGAGGGCGTTCCTGCCATCTGTCTCATGCGTTTTTGTGCGTAGTACGCGGATCGGGTTCGGCCAGAGGGTGATCGCATCAGGCTCGACGAGGCCGAGGTGCTGCATTAGCATGGGCAGGGGTCTGGCGTTGAGACGGCGGCGCGGGCGTGTGGTCAGCAACTGGTACACCGTCGGAGCGATGGCCTCCGCGCGAGTGCTGGCGAGCCGCCACCCGTTGGGGAGCGTCGCCCAGCGGCTCGGTCCCGCGCTGCCCCCGCGCAGCGACATGAAGCCGCATGGCACGACAGACTCGCTCAGCAGCATCTCGCCATGCTTGCGAAATGCGACGCTCAGATCGCCAAGCCCAAGCTGTAGCGGCAACACCAGCAGGCCGCCGTCCCGCAGTTGACTGAACCACGTCGGACTGATATCCGGGGCGCCGACCGTCAGCTCGATGCGATCATAGGGGGCCAGCGCCGGCCAGCCAGCCGCACCGTCGCCCGTCTCGACGACGACCTCAGGATAGCCTGCGCTGGCGAGATGCGCGCTCGCGTCGCGAGTGATGTCTTCGTCGATGTCCACCGTCACCACTTGCCCGGTGGGGCCGACCAGCTCGGCGAGCAAGGCGGCGTTGTACCCTGTGCCCGCGCCGATCTCGAGCACTCGCATCCCCGGCTCGACTCGCGCCTGCTCCAGCATGAGCGCCACGATGCCCGGCTGTGAGGCCGCGCTGATCGGCACCTCGCGCTCAAACCGCGTCGAGACGGCGGTATCGGCATACGATTGCTCCAGAGGAAGGCCCGGCAGAAAGCGGTGACGGGGCACGACCGAGATCGCATGTTCAACCTCTGGGTCATGCAACGCGCCGTCGGTCCGCAGTTGGTCGACGAGACGCTGGCGCATCGCCATCGCCGCATCCTTCGGCGGAAGGCCCTCCTGGCCAGAGAATAGCTGCTCGCTCATCGCTCCGTGCTCTCCTTTCGCGGTGTCGCGTCGCATTCTGAGGGGAGACGGACGAACCGACACGAAGTCTACCGCATTATACCCACGAGCGGCTGGCAGAACCTACCCCCCAACCTCCTTCCCTCCGGGGAAGGGGCCGCAAATCAGGCATTCGCGCGGTGGGGCATTGATCGAGCCGCCTCTGACGCGACGTTCTGTAGGGGCGAGGCTTGCCTCGCCCGCGCTCTTCCGATGCGCAGCACATCACCCCTTGCACCGAGAAAGGAGGTGTACGGTGGCGGGCAGTCGCGGCGAATGGCGCAACTCTCGCTAGGCGTGCGCGCTCACGTCGGCCTGTACCTGCGAGGGGGCGCTGTCTGTGGAGGCCGTGGCAAGACTGGCGGGCAGGCGCATCGTGCGCGCAAGGAGACCGAGCACCAGCACCGAGCCCAGCGCGCGAAGTTCCAGCGCCACCGGACGCAGCGGCATGCCGAGCAGCGTCGAGACGGCCGGGTGGGGGTCGGTGTCCCAGGCATAGGGGAGCGCCACCCCGAGGAAGACGTAGGCCAGCGCCGCGACGAGTACGGCGGCTCTACCGTGCCCGGTCCTCAGCGTGTGCGCGAGTGTGAGACTGAGGGCGAGCAGCGCGGCGGGGAGCATCCACGCGTAGTGATGCACCCAGGCCGTTGGCGCGAGCAGCAGCAGCGCGCACAGCGCCACGCCGTACGCTGCCTCTTCGTGCCCTGGCGCTTTGGGCGACGTGACCGCGTGGCGACGGCTCACCAGCACGGCGCAGAGGACGAGCGCGAGCGCCGCCAGCACGACGAAGCTGGCAACCGGAATGCCGTGCAGCGGAGAGACAAGCGCCTCGTTCTGTCCCAGCGCGGCGTCGCCCGAGCCGGTTCGCAAAGCGGCAGAGAGCGCCCGCGCGAGGTTCGCTGGTCCGACAAGAGCGGCGCTGCCGAGCGCGAGCGCGGCCAGGGTGAGCACGGCGGCACCCAGCGCGTGCCAGCGGCGCCGCAGCGCGAGATACACCAGCAGTATCGCCGGCGTGAACTTGAGCATCGCCGCCAGCGCGATCAACACGCCTACCCAGCGCTCGTGTCGCCGTCTGGTCAACTCGGGGACGAGCGCGAGCGGCACCAGCACCAGCAAGTCGATCTGCCCGGTCAGCAGCGTCTGCGTGAGCGGCGTCCATAGTAGGCTGACGAGCGCGGCGAGTGCCAGGGCGACATGCACCGCCGGATTGGTGAGACCGGCGCGAAGCTCGCCTCCCACTCGTCCTGTGACGCCCTGAGTGCCCAGGCGCTGGCGGAGCGGCTCGCCCAGATGCACGTAGACTTCGCGCGCCAACAGCAGCGTGACGCCCAGCCAGGCGAGCGCGTTGAAGAGCAGCCACAGGCGCGAGAGCACCTGGAACGACAGCGCCGTCAGCGGACTGAGGGCGATCGCGAAGAGCGGCGGATACACATATGGCAGCGGTGGGCGCACGAGCACGCGTGCGGAGTCCCCAATCGGCGCGAGCACCGCGGCCGAGTAGATATTCGCGTGCGGATCGGTGTGGAGTGCGGCGGCAGCGGCGTAGTAGGTGGAGAAGTCGTAGCGTCCGGCCTCAGAGTGGAACATACCTCCCAGCGCGTGCCCCCAGCTGGCCGCGGCGGCGACTACGCAGAGCAGAGCCAGCGCGCTCACCACCGGCGCCAGGCGCCTCGAAGGCGGCCGTGTCTGTGCTCCCGTTGCCACCACTGCCCTCTCCCCCTGCACCGTCCGTCGCAGTGCCTCGTCGCCTCCCGGGCGCCGTGAGATGCCGCGCGCCGTCTACCCGCTGCAACGAAGCGGCGGCGCTGGTGTAACGTGTCCCTCTCGCATCCAGCCGCCGCGCGCTCAGCATAGCGCACGCCGCATGCGCGACAGGACTTCTCGGCGGCAGGCGGCACGGCCTGTGCGGACCAGAGGACGGCGCCTCTCACAAGCTATTGCTATACTTGAGAAACACACCCTGAGAGATATCTACACACTACGATATATCGGTCCTTTGGATGGGACTGTGAAGGAGGAGCAGCAGTATGCCAAGCGCAAAGCGGCAGGGAATGGCGGGCTGGCAGATCGCGGCGCTCGTCACCGCTGGAAGCGCCAGCGCGCTCGCGCTCATCAACCGCCTGAGCATGGCGAACGCGGGTGAAGCGCGCAGTGTGCTCGACGGCGAACATGGGCGCTTTGCCTGGAGCCAGGGCGATATCGCCTATGCCGTGAAAGGACGTGGCGAGCCGCTGGTGCTGGTTCATGGCATCTACGCCGGCGCGTCGTCGTTCGAGTACCGGCGCGTCTTCGACCTGCTCTCGCAGAACTATCGCGTCTACGCCTTCGATCTGCTGGGCTTCGGCCTGTCTGAGCGGCCCGCCATCGTCTACACACCGCAACTCTACGAAGACCTGATTCAGGATTTCGTACGTCAGGTGGTTGGCGGCGCGGACCATCCGGTGCGCGTGGTCGCCTCGGGCCTGGGCGCGGCGTTCACCATTCGCATGGCCGCCGCGCGCCCCAGCCTGTTTGAGCGGCTCGTGCTCATCGAGCCCACCGGCATCGAAGATCTCGCTGGCAACGGCGACACGCCTCCACGGCGGTTCTGGCGCGGGATGCTGCGGACTCCGCTCGTCGGCGAGGGCATCTACAACGGCATCGTCTCGCGCCCGAGCATCCGCTACTTCCTCAAGCAGGTCTACGGCAAGAACGTGGAGCTGAGCGACGACCTGATCGACTACTACTACACCATGGCGCACCAGCCGGGCGCGCGCTTCGCTCCCGCAAGCTTCGTCGCCGGCACGCTCGACACCCCCGTGCAGGAGGCGTGGGAATCGCTGCGTATGCCGATTCTGCTGCTGTGGGGGCAGAACTCGCGCTTCACGCCGCTAGAGCACGCGCGCGCTTTCCGGCAGGCGAATCCGCAGGCCGAGTTACGGGTCTACGACAGCGGCTCCCTGCCGCAAGAGGAGTTGCCCGGCGAGTTCGTTCGCGACGTGGCGAGCTGGCTCGGCGCGCGGGTCTCACAGTCGCGCGGTTGACGAGTACGTCGTGTGTCTCCAGCGGCGGCGCTTCTATGGATCGGCACCGCCCTCCCTGACGCCGCTCGCTTCCTGCTGTGTGATATCATGAGCCGCGACTGAGCCATTGCCCCCTCGCGCGCTGCATACGCGCGGTTATCGTAGGAATCGAGCACACGTTTATGGCACGCATCGCACCCGTCAACGCCAAGGGCACGCGCGACTTTCTGCCGCGCGATCTCGTCCGTCGCAACCGCGTCTTCACGCTGCTCCGCGAGACCTTCGAGCGGTACGGCTACGAGCCGCTGGAGACGCCCGCCATCGAGAACACGTCGGTGCTCGAAGGCAAGTACGGCGAGGAAGGCGAGCGGCTGCTTTTCCGTGTGCTGAAGCGCGGACGCGACCTCGAATCGGCGGGGCGTGCGCTGCTTGGTGAGGGTGAGCAGGGGCTGCGGGCGGGAGAGCTCTCCCGCCAGTTCGCCGACGAGGCGCTGCGCTACGACCTGACCGTGCCGTTCGCGCGGGTCATCGCCGCGCACCAGAACGAGATTCTGCTCCCGTTCCGCCGCTATCAGATGCAGCCGGTGTGGCGCGCCGATCGTCCGCAGCGTGGGCGCTTCCGCGAGTTCTTCCAGTGCGACGTCGATTGCGTGGGCAGCCGGTCGGTCACGGTCGAGGCGGAGATGCTGGGCATGGCGAACGAGGTCTTCACGCGCCTCGGCTTCACCGACTTCATCATTCGCATCAATCACCGCCAGCTTCTCGCCGCTCTGCTCGAGAGCCTCGGCGTCGTCGAGGAACAGCGCACCGGCGTTTTCGTCGCCATCGACAAGCTCGACAAAATCGGACCTGACGGCGTGCGGGCCGAGCTGGAGAAGACCGGCCTGGAGCCCGAGACAATTGACCGACTGCTCGAAACGCTCGCCCTCGACGGTACGCCGGAAGAGCTGTTAGAGCGGCTCGATCCTGTCGTCGGCGCCAGCGAGCAGGGGCGGGCTGCGCTGGACGACCTGCGGTCCCTCTTCCGTGCGCTGCCCGCAATGAACGTGCCTGCCGAAAGCTTTCGGTTCGACCTCTCACTCGTGCGTGGCCTGGGCTACTACACCGGCCCCATCTTCGAGGTGATCTCGGCTGGCGCGCCAATCGGCTCGATCGCGGGCGGCGGGCGCTACGACCAACTCATCGGCGCGTTCCTCGGGCGCGACCTGCCCTGCGTCGGCATCTCGTTCGGCATCGAGCGCATCTTCACCGCGATGGAGATCCTCGGCCTGCAATCTGATGTTGCCGTCACGACCACACAGGCCCTGGTCACGCTCTTCTCCACCGAGCTGGCGCCCGAAGCGTTCAGCCTCGCCACGGTGCTGCGCGCCAGCGGCGTCCGCACGGAGGTGTACGCCGAGCCGCGAGACATCGGCACGCAGATTCGTTTCGCCAGCAACAAGGGCATCCCGGTGGTCTGCATCCTCGGGCCAGATGAGATCGCCCGCAACGAGGTTGCCCTGCGCGACCTGCGCACGAAAGAACAGCACGCCGTTCCGCGCGAGGTCGCGGTGGTGCGCGTGCTGGAACTGCTCGCCTCCAGCGAGGAAGCGCAAATCTAGCGCTGGTGCAGCCGCCGTCTCCCCGCGGGATGCCCACTCTCGCGGGGCCCTGCGCCGTCTTGGCCGTCTCTGCTCTCCATCGAAGGAGGAAGCGGGAAGACCTCCACCCGCCGCCGTTTGGCGACCGTGGCGACAACCCTGTCGCTCGTCGTCTGCCAGTCGTCGAGCGCACCTGGCTTCGGCACCCACGGCGGCAGCGACATCAGCAGGGCCGCGCCCAACGCCGCGACGTATGGCTCGTACAGCTCCCGGAGGTCGGCCAGCTCTTGCTCGGCCTCTGGGTTCTCTTCGAGTGAGACGAGGCCAACCTCGTTTAGTATGTCGTCCAGCCGCTTCCGATCCTCTGGCGGGAGACTAGGCCGGCACGCGTCCATGTCGGTAAATACCGGTTGCGCATGGAAGACCTGACTGAGATCGACGGCGACATGCCGTGCCATCGCGAAGGTGTAGTATGCCTGCTCCGCGAGGGCCTCATCGATACGTGGACCTGCCACCAGCACGAGCGCGCAGGCGTCGAGAATGGTGGTCACCCCCGTCACCCACGATTGGTCATCGTGCTGCGAGCGGTAGTACGCCAGCACCGCGTAGGAGAGGTGGCTTTCCAGTAAATCGGCTGCCCCTTGCTCCCATCTGGCAAGCAGTGCGGTTAGCCCCTGCGGATGCATGCCGGGCGGGTGCCGACGCAGCAGCGCGCCCGCCGTGGGCGGTGATCCCGCGTGGGCATCGAGTTGCGAGATCAGCACCTCGCGACGCGAGAACGACTGATAGAGCACTGGCAGATAGCCAATGGTCACCGCGAGCAGCGCGAAGCCCAGGCCCACTTCCAGCACGGTCATGAACCGTGTCAATCCTTCCGAAGGAAGCACATCGCCGATACCAAGTGTGAGGAAGGTGGTGCCGCTGAAGTAGATATCGGTCCCGATGGCGGATGGCCCGCGGGCCGTCGTCAGTGGCGAGCCGAGCGCCCAGTAGAGCAGCCCGAAGCTTACGATCAGCAGGCTGGCCCACACGACGAGGAGCAGCAGCAACGCCAGCGGGCCGTACACCGCGAGCAGATATTCGCGCGTCTGACCCGCTGGCACACGGCGCGCGATCCCGGTCCACGCCTTCCACGTGGACCGGAAGTAGACCCGCGTGATGCGCACACGGTTCGAGACACGGCGGGGCAGGACGACCGTCTGGAACATGTCCACCAGGACCCCGCTCACAAAGACGACCGTGACAATGCCGACCAGGATGCGCAGAATAAGCATCGCGCACTCCCTCAGAACTATCTGGCGTGGACCGGCTGGACCTGGCCGCCTACTCGGGATCGCGGCCCGCGAGCGGCTCGACCATCGGACGCATGCGAATCTCCATGACGCGCGAGCCCGCCGATTGCGACGCCATCAGCAGCACCGCCGCGGCCACGTCGTCGGCCTCGAGCATCCCCGACGCGGCGACGCCGTCCTCGGTGCGGCCGGTGCCAATCGCGAACTCGGTCTTCACTCCTCCGGGGCAGACGACACCCACCTTGATGCCGTGCGGCCGCAGCTCGCGGTCGAGCGCCTGCGTGAAGCCCACCTGTGCGAACTTCGTGGAGCAGTAGACCGCCTCGCCGGGGAAGCCCATCACCCCCGCCATCGAGGAGATGTTGATGATGGTGCCTGCCTTACGCTCCAGCAGTACGGGCACGGTGTGACGCGTGAAGAGGAACGTGCTGCGCATGTTGGTGTCCATCATGGCATCGTAGTCCTCGGCGCTCGTCTCAGCAAGGTTCTTGTAGATGCCGATGCCCGCGTTGTTGACGAGGAGGTCGAGCCGGCCGAACTCGCGCAGAGCCGTGGCCACCGCACGCCGCGCCGTCTCCTCTTCGCGGACGTCGCCGGTCACGGCCACAACGCGCCGCCCGAGGCGTTGCGCCTCATCCGCGAGCGCATTCAGGCGCTCTTCGCGCCGTGCCACGACGACGAGGTCCGCACCCTCGCCGAGGAAGGCGCGTGCCACCGCCTGCCCGATGCCCGCGCTGGCTCCCGTGATGAGCGCGACCTGTCCACCCAATTTCGCCGTGCCTGCCTGTGCCACGATATCCGCTCCTTGTGCCGAGTTCGAGCGGCGACGTCCGCCGCGCGCTCTCTTAGTGTATGCACGAGGATACCCGGGGCGGCAATGGCGGTTCTCACTCCCCCAGCCAGTCGTGGTCGTAGGTTGACCAGTCGCTGTCGGTGGTAACGCCGTAGCGATAGATCGCCACGCCCTCGAAGAGGCTCCGCGCGGAGGCACTGTTCAATCCCGCGATGACGCCGGGGAGGGCGCTGCTCATGTTCTCGGCCGAGCCGTGGAACCAGCGGGTATCGCCGGTGTAGGTGGGAATGCCCATGAGCACGCGCGGAGGATGCTGTGCCGTCTGCGCCGCTTCGAGAATGTGCTGCGTCTCTTCCTTGACGAACATCTCGTACAGCCGGGCCGTGGGCATGGCCGTGTCGTACGTCATGACGGCGATTTGGTCGACGTGCGCGGCGACCGAGGCGTAGTAGTAGGACGTCCACCACTCGCCGCCCTTGTGCAGACTGTACGCCCAGTCGGCGATATGCGCGTTCGGCGCCCACTTCTGGCCCGAGACGGAGAGAATCGCCCCGTGTGGCAGCGCGGCGCGTGTCTCGACGAGCAGGTCGAGAAAGTGCGGGTTGTTGTTGACGATCGGCTCGATATCGTAGTGAACGCCGTCGAAACCATAGGCGTCGACGAAGCGGGCGGCGGTCTGCGTGATGTTTCCGCGCACCCCAGATATCGAGAGATCGACCACTTCATCGGCGGGCAGGCCGCTGGCCGCCTCGACCTGCCCGATCCAGGCCAGCACGCGCACGTTCGGCATGCGCGCGTGCAGCTCGCGAGTCAGCACGGCTGCCGACGCAGCGCGGTCTTGTGGAATCGTGCCGTCGCTGTTGAGCGGGCCGACGTGCGCGTAGACATAACCGATCTGCTCGGCGGAGAGCCGCGCGGCAAGCTGGTCGTACTCGGCGGGCGTGTGGCTGTCAGCCGCCCACGTGTGTTCGAGCCAGACGGCGTTGTTGCCAGTGTTGAAGTGCGGACCCGCATAGCTCGTGTCGGTGTGCGCGACCTGCCAGATGCCGAAGCCGAGCGCGGAGGCCAGCACCACGACGAGCAGCAGTACGGCACGTGCGAGACGTCCAGGCCAGCCGCGGCGCGCGCGTGCTGGCTGGGGTGAATCCGGCGGCATCAGCGGCCACGCGGGAGGCTGCTGCCTGCGTGGCCGAAGGTGGATTCCCATCTCACCCCTCCCTCGCACGTCGTCGTGCTCGCCTCTTGCTATTCCTTATATCACGACGGAGTGGCGAACTCTATGTGATTCGGCACACTTCTGCCGCTGTATCCGAGTGCAGTCGTCGCCAGAGACACAAGCGCAACTGACATGCCGAAACTCAGCATTGGCGCTCGGCCGAGCGCCACCGAGTGATTCCTAGCTATTGGGTCGCGTCTGTTCGTCCAGCGCCTCGTTCGCCAGCGCATCGGCTTGGGCATTCTTGCCACGCAGTACATGTGTGAATGTGATCGTGGGGAATGCGCGCGCCAGCGCCTGCGCCTCGGCAAAGAGAGCCTGGAGCTTCGCGTCCTTCACGCGGTACCGGCCCGTCATCTGACGCACGACAAGCTCGCTATCCATACGCACGTCGAGCGCGGATGGTTTGTAGAGCGCCGCCGACTTCAGGCCGAGCACGAGCGCGCGGTACTCCGCCTCGTTGTTCGTCATTACGCCCAGGTATTTCTTGCCCTGCGCCACCACCGTGCCATCCGGACGCAGCAACACGACGCCCGCAGCCGCGTGACCAGGGTTACCACGCGAGGCACCGTCCGTTTGCAATGTCAACCGCGGACCTTCCGTGACCACGTGCATCTTCCTTTATGCTGACCCGTCCCGGTCGAGCGGGAACGGCAGTTGGAGAGTGGGAGAGAGCTTTCATAGTATACGTGCTGGTCGCGGTCCGCCACGATATGGATAGGAGTGCTGGCGTCGCGTGTACGGTTGAGCGCGCACGCGGTGTGCCGGAAGAGGAGATCGAACTCCCCTCGTTTCTTCGCGCCGTGGTACGTGGGGTGCGTTTGGGCCAACGGAACAAGCAAAGGGATGTAGGACAGGGTGGCTGGGAGCGACACGTCACACAAGGCGTGTTCGGCGCGTGCGCCCCAGAAAGGAGAGTTGCTCCGATGTGGCCGTCTTCGCTGAATGAGTATGTGGCCGGTCTAGAGCGCACGTTCTCGCCCGAAAAGACCGAGGGCGCCCATGCCGTGCTGCAGTATGTGTTTTCCGGCAGGGTTCCGGGCGCATGCTATGCCGAGATCGCGGACGGCACGTTGCGCACCGGCGAGGGCTATCATCCCGCGCCCACCGTGACGGTGCGGGCGGACTTCGACCTGTGGCAGCGCATCATCACCTATCGCATGGACGGGCTGCTCGCCTACCAGAACGGCGAATACGCCGTCGAAGGCGACGTCGAGACGCTGATGCTCTCCGACACGTGGTTCGTGCGCTAGGGCGGTTGGGGCCTCATCCCCCCAGCCCCCTTCCCCTTGCGAGGGGAAGGGGGAGTTGCGCTCGTGGCCTTCGGGCACCATGCTCGCCCCGCGATCTCCCCTCTCCCTGCAGGGAAAGGGGACGGGGGTGAGGCCCCTGATTGCGACACCCTTCGCCCGTCGCTCCCACCGCTCCTCCCGTCTCGGAGAAAGAGACAAGGTGACAGGCTCCGCCGTACCAGCGCAGGTAGACAACAGCACCCCGCATGCATACAATGCTCGTACACTCTGTACTACGGCGTAGAGAGTTGGCGAGCAGAGAAAGCGAGCGACGAGCAGTGCATCAGGATGGCGAGCCGCGCCCGGATATGCCGGCGGCGAGCGAATCTCCTCGGCTATCAGGTAGGGATGGGCGCCAGCCACTGATCGCGATCTATCCCGGCTCGTTCGATCCCGCGCATCGCGGCCACATCGATATCGCAAAACGCGCCGCCAATCTCGTGGATGAGCTCGTGCTCGCCGTCTACGCGACTCCCAGCAAGAATCTCGTCTTCACTGCCGATGAGCGTGTTCATCTATGGCGCGAGATCATCGAGGAAGAGCGCCTCACCAACGTCCGCGTCGATCGGTTCGACGGTCTCGCGGTCGATTTCGCCCGCTCGGTGGGCGCACAAGCCATCGTCAAGGGACTCCGTGCCGTGACCGACTTCGAGGCCGAATTCCAGCAGGCGCTGATGAACCGCAATCTCGCCCCCGGCATCGAGACGCTGATGATCGTCACCGCGCTCAGCTACCTCTTCGTCAGCTCCACCCTCATCAAGGAAATTTCGCGGCTCGACGGCGACCTCGACGGCATCGTCACGCCCAACGTCGCACGGGCGCTGCGGCTGAAGTTTGGCAAGTAGGCACGGCGGCTGGCCCCCTGACCCCCTCCCCCGGCTGACGCCGAGAGCGGGGGAATGCGAACGTGAGTGCTTGCGCGCCGCGAAGCGCGCGTCTGGCTCTCCTCTCCCAGCGTGAAGTGGGATAGGAGGAGGGGGCCGGGCCAGGCCAGCCGCGCCCGCGTGCGCACCACATCTCGATGGTCTTCCCGACGGTCTCCCCGCCCCTCCATTCACAGAGAAGGGAGTTGGGAGAGCGGGTCTGGGTGGTATCATGCCAGCACGACTCGTCCACACGACCGGCTTCTCTATCGCAGGAGGCACGACATCATGGCCTACGAGCATATTCTGGTCGAGCGCGAGGCGCCCCTCGCCACCGTGACGATGAACCAGCCCGAGCGCCGCAACGCGCTCTCGGTGCCGATGATGCGCGAGCTGATCGACGCGTTTCAGACGCTCGGACAGGAGAAAGACGTCCGCGTCATCATCCTCGCGGCGAACGGTCCGGCGTTCTCGGCGGGCCACGACCTGCGCGACCTCGTCGGCGGCGACATCAACACACAGCGCTACGTCTTCGACGTCTGCACGCAGCTGATGGAGCTGATCCAGTCGATTCCGCAGCCGGTGATCGCGCGAGTGCAGCGCATCGCCACCGCCGCTGGATGCCAGCTCGTCGCCACCTGTGATCTCGCCGTGGCTTCCGAGGATGCCAGCTTCGCCACACCTGGTGTGAAGATCGGCCTCTTCTGCACCACGCCGATGGTCGCTCTCAGCCGCGCGATTGGCCGCAAGCGGGCGCTGCAGATGCTGATGACCGGCCAGGTCATCCCGGCGGAGACCGCCGCCGACTGGGGCCTCATCAACACCGTCGTCCCAGCGGCTGAGCTGAACGAGACGGCGCGGGCGCTGGCGCTCTCCGTCGCGAACGCCAGTCCCCTCACAGTGGCCCTGGGCAAGCAGGCATTCTACACGCAGATCGACCTCGATCAGCCTAAGGCGTACGCCTACGCCAAAGAGGTCATGAGCATGAACGCCATGGCGGTGGACGCGCAGGAGGGCATGTGCGCCTTCCTGGAGAAGCGCCAGCCGCAGTGGACCGGCCGATGACCGGTGCGGGCGCGACATCCGAAGAGCGAGAGCGCATCGAGGCCGATTGGGTGCTCACCGGCGCGAGCAGACTGGTGACGCTCGACCCCGCGCATCTTGACAGCCGCGGCGCCTTGGGCGTCATCGAACGTGGCGCATTGGCCGCACGCGACGGGCGCATCGTCTGGGTCGGGCGCGAGGCGGACCTCGCGGCGCACGTCGATCTCTCTGGCGTCGCGCTGGCGTCGCGCTTCGATGCCGGGAGCCGCGCCGTGCTGCCTGGCTTCGTCGACTCGCACACGCACTTCATCTTCGCCGGGGACCGCGCGGAGGAGTTCCACCAGCGCCACGCGGGAGTCTCGTACGAGGAGCTGGCGCGACAGGGCAACGGCATCCTGAGCACCGTCCGCGCGACACGCGAGGCCAGCGATGACGACCTGCTCGCGCTCGGGCGCTCCCGGCTACGGGCGTTCGCCGCACAGGGCACGACCACCGTTGAGGGCAAGACCGGCTACGGGCTCGACATCCCGACGGAGGCGCGCTGCCTCGCCGCGATGCACACCCTCAGCCAGGAGCCCGATCTGCCCACCGTCGTGCCCACATTCCTCGGCGCGCATACCGTGCCGCCAGAGTTCCGGGGCAGCGCTGAGGGGCGTGAGCGCTACGTCGAGCTGGTCCGCAAGGAGATGCTGCCGGCCTTCGCCGGGCTCGCGCGCTTCTGCGACGTGTTCTGTGAGGAGACCGCCTTCACCGTCGCGGAGGCGCGGCGTATCCTCGAACGCGCGCGCGCGCTGGGCTACGCGCTGAAGCTGCACGCGAACCAGCTTGGCCCGAGCGGCGGCGCGCGGCTCGCGGCGGAGCTGGGCGCCGTCTCGGCAGACCATCTCGACTTCGCCTCCGACGAGGAGCTTGCCTTGCTGCGCGAGGCGGGCGTCACGGCGACACTGCTGCCGGGCTGTTCGTTTACCCTCAGCACGCCTTTTCCGTCCGTGCGGCGCTATCTCGATGCGGGTCTGCGCATCGCCCTCGCTACCGACTTCAACCCTGGCACGTCGTACTCAGAGAGCATACAGATGATGATCGCGCTGGCGGTGAGCGCGATGGGCGCCACCCTCGACGAGGCGCTCACGGCGGCCACGCTTGGCGGCGCGTCGGCGCTGGCGATGCGCGACGAGGTCGGTAGCCTGGAAGCCGGCAAGCGCTGCGACGCCATTGTCCTGCGGGGCGCCGACGAGCGCGAGCTGGCCTATCACTTCGGCGTCAATCTGGTGGCGAAGACGATTCTCGCCGCCCGCCCGGTGTGAGGCATAGGCCGCTCGTCCTCTAGGACAAAAGTAATCCCAGAATCGAAAACAGGCTATGGTATACTGGTGATCACGGGCAACGCCGCCTGGATGGATACCGCACGTTACGTTGTCGCTTCGCCGGGGGGACAGTGGCCGCATATGAGTGTCATGCATGCACCGGATGGAGTTCTCGACGCGAGCTTGGGGACCGCTACGGCCCCTCTCGTAGTTCTCTTCGAGCGCGATGACGCCATAGCCGTTCCCCTCCTCTCGCAGATACGCATCGCCGGTTATGATGTTCGCGCCGCGCGCACACCCGTCGAGCTGTTCTCTCTCTTGAGCAAGCAGCTCGTGGCCATCGTGCTCGTGGACCTGGGCGTCGCGGCGGCTGGCAGGCGCGAGTTCTGGGTGGCGATGGACGCCCAGCGGCGCGGCAGGCCGATGCAGGTGATGACCTTCCGCTTCCTCTCCTCGGCGTACGATCTCGACCCCGACTTTGACCCCGCCGCGCGTGCCCTCGCCGACGTAGAGGTGCGAGGCGCGACTGACTTTCAGAAGGTCGTCGATGCCGTGCGGCAGCGCATCCCGCTGCATTCGGCCACGGCAGGACCTGCCAGCGCGCAGGGTGGCATCGCGCCGATTGGCGCGGCGTTGGGCGTGCCCTCGCCTTTCGCACAGCCGGCGAACGCCAATGCCAATCTCTACCACGGCCAGATCATGTTCACTCCCGCGCGCCCGGTCGTGGGGCAGACCGCGCAGACGCCGCCAGGCAACCAAGCCAACGGCGCTGCAGCATGGCAGCCTTCGCCCGCGCCGAGCGCCGCTGCCGATCCGTTCTCGTCCTCGCTGTTCTCTCCCGCGCAATCACCGCTGCACTCGCCGTTCACCCCCACCGCCCCGGTGCTCGAAGCCTCCCCGGACGCACTGGCACGGATGCACAGCGCCCTTGGCCAGCCCGCTGCTGCCGACGCCAGCCCATTCGAGTACCCCGCCGGAGAGAATCCCTTCGCCGCCGAGGTCGCCGCCTCTCCGTTCGCGCAGCCCTACAGCGTCAATCCCTTCGCGGATGCGGCAGCGGCGAGTGACCCCCGCATGACGTCGGGCGGGAACACGGGCTTTGGTGGATACGCGTCCCCATCGACGCCGATGACGCCAGCGCCTCAGCAGGCGTTCAACATTCCCGAGATGTCGATGCATCCGGGATTTGGCCCTGGCTTCACACCGCCATTCAGCCAGCATCTGGATCCCCGCTGGGGGCAACCATCGCCAGCGGAGAGTCCGGCGTGGGGACACAATGAGACACCACAGGTAGAGGATGTCTGGACGCCGCCAGACGGTGGCTTCGACGCGGGCGACGCGTCTCCGACGCCGTTGCACGAGTATGCGGGTATGGGAGCCGACATGGGCCGTGGTTTCGCCGCGCCCGAGCGCGCTGCCCAGCCTTTTGAGACCATGCGGCACTCCTATGCTGATGAGCCGATGCCGATGCCGACGGAGAAAGCCTACGCCGTCGCGGAGTCGCGAGTGCTGCCGGGTGCGCTGCATGGGCCGACCGCTCCGGTGCCTGTCGCCGGGCACTTGCCGGTGGTGCGGAGCCAGACGGAACAGGCGCTCGGGAGCGTGCTCGTCGAGGGCGCGTTGCTCTCGGAGCAGCGGCTGGAGGCCCTTCGCGGCGTGCAGCAGATGCTCTCGAACGTCAACATGCCCTTCAAGCTGGGCGAGCTGGCGTTGCTCTTCAAGTTCCTCAGCCCCGATCAGTTGCTCGCCGCCGTGCTGGTGAGCCGCGGACTCGTCAGCCCGCAGCAGATCGCCGCGCTCGGGCGTGTCAAGCAAGAGCTTGCCGCCTCGGGCATGGATCACGACCTCGCCTCGCTGCTGCTGATGTTCCACATTCTGCCCGCCGAGCAGCTCCAGGCGCTGCGTGCCGAGCTGGCGTCATAGCTCGCACCACACGCACGCCTTTCCCCTCGCGAACACGAAGCGGCGGTCGCATCCCTGTGGCCCGGCACCGCGCGTGCTACGCTCTGTATCATCAGATGGCGTATGCAGCGGAGGGAGCGGCACAGATGACACCTGAGGAGACACTGGCAGAGATCGCGGCGGAGGTTGAGCGCTGCACGCTCTGCGACCTGTTTCAGCAGGCGCATCGAGGCGTGCCAGGCACTGGGAATGCCGCCGCGGAGGTGTTTTTGGTCGGCGAGGCGCCGAGTGGGTACGATGACCGCAGCGGCACGCCGTTCTCTGGCCCCACTGGCAGGCTGCTCGACGAGCTGCTGGCCCTCGTCGGGCTGGACCGGAGCGGCGTCTTCCTCACCAACGTGGTGAAGCATCGCACGCCCGAGGGACGCAGCCCCTTGCCCGACGAACTGGCCGCGTGCGCGCCGTATCTCGACCGGCAGATCGCGGCCATCGATCCCCTTGTCGTCGTCACGCTCGGGCGCTACGCGCTGGCGCACTTCGTGCCGCGAGGCAAGATTACGCAGATGCACGGAGCGATCCGGCAGATTCGCGGGCGCACGCTCGTAGCGATGTATAACCCCGCCGCGGCGATCCACCAGGAAGGGCTGATGCAGACCATCCGCGACGACTTCGCGCGCGCCCTTCCGGAGGCGCTGGCCCAAGCGCGTGCGCGGCGGGCCAAGGGAGAACGCCCCGCCGCGGAGGATGAGCCGCCGGAACAGCTCTCGCTCTTCTGAATCTATGGACGGAGAACCGGTTTCTCGCCGGGACAGGAGGCACGTATGCCCGCACTGACCCTCACGGTATTGCCGGATGCCTATGCGATATGCCAGCTCTCACCCCGAGCGGCGCTCCCCGATTGGACGCGCACCAGTCCATTTCTGAGCGCTACCTGGACATCTGAAGAGCTGTCACTCCTCTGCCGTGAAGCGGACGTGCCAGGAGGCGTGAAGGCACTCGGCGGATGGCACGGACTTCAGGTGCAGGGGCCACTCGATTTCGAGCTAACGGGTGTTATCGCAGGGTTGTCGACGGCTCTGGAAGAGCACAACATCAACATCCTCACCATCAGCACGTTCAGCACTGACTATCTTTTCGTGCCCGGCGTCAAGCTCGAAGCCGCCATCACCACACTGGAGTCGGCGGGGTACACGGTGATGCGGCCCTGACGCCCACGCTCTTGCCCCCACCCCCTGACCTCTCCCCACCTGACGGTGAGAGAGGTGGAACCAGGACGCGAGTGCTTCGCGCCGCGTGCGTCTGGCTCCTCTCTCCCGGCGTCAGCCGGGGGAGAGGCTGGGAGAGGGGGCAACCCCGCCACTCACCGTACCCGTTCCCCCTCCGCTATACCCGCCCAAATAGCGCCCCCTTCCCTCAAGGGAAGGGGGCAGGGGATTATATTCCGCTATCCAGACGATCACCCAAAGCGCCTCATTTGCACGGCCCGGTCGTCGGTACCGGCGTGGACGAAGGTGCGACCGTAGGAACGCACGTTGGAATCACCGTCGGTGTGGCCGTGTTCGTCGCCTGCACTGTGGGCGTGGCCGTCGGGGCGGTGGTCGGCACCGCGGTGGGCGCGCCGATGCTCACCTTCAGCGTGATAGTGTCGCCGGGGTTGGCATCCGATCCGGGCGGTGGCGTGGTGCTGATCACCTCGTTAGACGGCACCACCTCGCTGACGGCCGCCACTATCTTGCACTTCAGGTTGATCTGCGAGAGCTGCGCGCACGCGTCAGTCGAGGTCGTCGGGTTGACGCCATAGGTGAAGTCGGGCACCTTGACCGTCCCCGGACCCGAGCTCACCACGAGCTGGATCGCCTGCGACTGGGCGATCTGCTGTCCTGCAGGCGGCGTCTGCGCGATGACGAGGCCCTTGGCTGCCTTGTCGGCCCGCGTGGTGAACGTCACCTTCAGGTTGTTCGAGTCCGCGTACGCCTGCGCGTCAGCCTGCTGCTTGCCGACGAAATTCGGCACAGTCACAATCGCGACGGTCGGAGTTGGTGTCGCCTTCGCCGAGAAAGGCAGGTTGTTCGTAATGGCGAGGACGAGAAAGCAGCTCAACAGCAACAGCAGGATCGTGCTGCCGACGATGACGGCGGCGATCGGCCCGTTGCGGCGCTTGTTCTCGTCTGGTTGCTCGGCGCGGCCCGGACCTGTCATGCGCGGCACCGTGCCCGTGGCGGGACCGTACGGGCGTGTGTTGATGCTGCCCTCTTCGGTGAAGCCCTGCATCGTGGGATCGTCGTAGCCATCGTCGCCGTAGCCGTAGATGTCGTTGCCCTGGCCCCGGCGGGGTCCGCTGACGGCGACGGGAGCCTGTGTGCCATAGGCGGCGCCCCCACCACGAGGACCCGAGTTCGTCCCGCGTGGGTTGTTCGAGGGCAGGCCGAGCGGGGCGAACGGCGCACGTCCGCCGGGGGCAGTGCCGGTGACACGTCCGCCAGGTGTACGCGCGTAGTTTTCGAGCGCGTAGGCCAGCGCATCGCCGTCGCGGTAGCGGTCGCGCGGGTCTTTTTCGAGGCAGCGCAGGATGATGCGCTCCAGCCCTGGCGCGATGGCGGGGTTGATGACGCTCGGCGGCTCCGGCAGCTCCTGGATGTGTCGCATCGCGACCGCGACGGGGGTGTCGCCATCGAAAGGGGTGCGGCCGGTCAGCAGCTCATACATCACGATGCCGAGCGCATAGACGTCCGCGGCGGGCGAGACGATCTCGCCCTGCGCCTGTTCGGGCGCGTAGTACTGCACGGTGCCGAGCGTCATGCCGGTGGTGGTCAGCCGCTCCGCTTCGGCGTCCTTATACATGCTGGCGATGCCGAAGTCGGTCAGCTTGACGAGCCCGTCGTCGTTCAGCAGGATGTTCTGCGGCTTCACGTCGCGGTGGACGATACCCCGGCGGTGCGCGGCACCCAAGCCGAGGGCGACGTCGTGCGAGATTTCGACGGCGCGGTCGTTGTCGAGGGTGCCGCTGCGCTTGAGATAGCGGCGCAGGTCCATCCCGTCGACGAATTCCATGACGATGTAGTAGCTCTCGCCACTCTGCCCGTAGTCGAAGACCTGGACGATGTTGGGGTGCTGCAAGGCGGAGGCGGCGCGGGCCTCGCGCTGGAAGCGGGTGACGAATTTGGGGTCGGAGCTGTAGACGTCGCGCAGGATCTTGACGGCGACCACGCGGCCCATGCGGAGGTCGACGGCCTTGAAGATCGTGGCCATGCCACCGCGGCCAACGGGCTCCTGGAGCTCGTAGCGCTCGCCAATCACCTCAGGTTCCATACGCCTCCCCATCGCGAGCACCGCGCCCTGCGCCGCATGCTACCCCGAGCTCCTCACCGTGGGGGGGCAGCATCGTCATCCCTGCGCCCCACAGGTAGCCGCCGCGCATTCGGAGCCTATGTCATGCTCGCACACCCTGCCTAATCTATCGTGGAAGGAGGGAGGTGTCAAGCAACGGCTGAGACGTGCCACGGGTGGTTGTCGCCGAGGAGGCACATGGTTCGGAGATGCCGTCCTCCGCGCACCCGGCCGCGCTCCAGGCGGCACACGGCTGGCACGGCATCTGGCCTGAAGTGTAGCACACCCTCCCGGCAGCCGCTATGAGACACGTCACTTCTCCTATACGTACGGATTCAAGCCGAGACCCTACGACAATACAGACCGCTGCCGTCTATCCCTGGCCACGTTAGCCTGGCTTTCTAATGCTAAGGGGCTTTCACCTCCGCATGTCCGCTCAGAGAATGGTATGCTGTACTCGGAGGGAAATATCATGCCGCGATAGTTCACAGGGGAGGCGGCTGTGTTGCGCTACTGCACGTGTGGGCAGGTGATACGGGTGAAGGCGCACTGGACGGGAGAGACGATAGAGTTGGTGCTCCTGCCTGAAGGAGACCATTCTACCCCTCCTGGCCGGGTGACACAGTGCCCGCAGTGCGGTAAGCATCTGGTGCCCGGGGACCTCGACGTGCTTGAGCCGAGACAAACGAACGACGATGGCTGATGAAGAGCGGCTGCCTGGGTAGCGGAGTAGAGGGAGACTGAGAGACGACTATGGCGAGCTATCAGCCACCAGCGAAACCACGCGGACTGCTCAAATGGGGGTTCAAGCTGCCTGTCGCGCTCTATCGTGTGCGGCTGGGTTGGCTGCTGGGGCATCGTTTCCTGCTGCTCACACATCGCGGGCGCAAAACCGGCAAGACCCATCAGACGGTGCTGGAAGTTGTCAACTACACCCGCGCGACACACGAAAGTGCGGTGCTCTCGGCCTACGGCGAGCGGGCGGACTGGTATCAGAACATTCTCGCGCATCCACCGGTCGAGGTGCGCACAGGCGGGGGGTGCTACGTGCCGCAGTACCGCTTGCTGGAGCCTGAGGAGCGGCTGGCGGCCCTGCGCACCTACAGGCAGCGGTACAGGCGAGCGTTTCGCGCCGTCATGCGCTTCTTCGGCTATCCATATGATGGCTCGGAGGAAGGACTTCGCGCGCTGGCGGGACAGGTCGTGATGGTGGCGTTCCGCCCGCGCGAGGCGCCTCCCTGTAGGTGATAGACCCATCAGCCTGTAACGTCCTTGACGCGCTCCGTCCGCCCTGCCTATACTGCCACTGGCAGAATGGACTCCGCCGCGGAGCCCACCCCCGCCGACGTAGCTCAATGGCAGAGCAACGGTTTTGTAAACCGTAGGTTGTCGGTTCGAGTCCGACCGTCGGCTCCAGCCTTCAATTCAGAGTTTCCACTATGCGGGCACTGTTTCGATGGTGCCCGAACTCTTTGTCTGCCCCCTGCCAACCGCTGCTGTGCCCCGCCTTGGCACAGCAGCGGCTCGTCGTGCCGCCACCCGCTGTAAATCATGCCTGTGCGCTTGCCGTCAGGACTGTTGACGCCGCGAGTTCTGATGCCTAGTTCTACAGCAGCACTTCATCGGAGACTATTAGCGGTGAACCATGGCTGCTCCGGACACGGCGAGCTTTGGCGCAAGATGCACTTCGCCTGACACATGCCCCGATCTAACAGGACGTCCCGCCCTAATGAGTCTTGCGCGATGGTGGAGCAGCCGGACGCGAATGCGTGACTCTTACCGTTGGTTCACTGAGGGCTTTGAGACGCCAGACTTTGTGGCTGCACGGTCACTGCTTGCAGGAGATGACATGACATCTTGCATAACGCCTTTCTAACGTCTCCTCGTTTACTCTGTCCCCTACCTTGTGATTTCGAGCTAACGTCCCGCTAACAGTCCCTCCCGTATCATCAGAACAATCGCCTCAACGGTGCTGGTGGTCTCTGTCGGAGTCGGCGTTCGTGCCAGGCGCATCGCCCGCGCACGTCAAGCACGTTTCTCCTGCCGTGACCTGTGTGGATGGTACTGGGCGCATACGTTGCCCCGGGCCCGCTTAGCCCATACTGTACACCCTCGCGACGGAACGCTGGCGTCCTCAGAGTGGGCAGCACTGGATCATACGTCTGTTTCCCCTTACCATGAGAGCGGAGGTGACGATGGCCAACCAAGACCTCGCGCAAGCGTGGCAACCCTTTTTCATGACACTCGCGGGCGCGTCAGCTGCCCTGGCTGGCCTTGTCTTCATCGCAATATCGCTACACCCGCAAGTCACCCTTGCCCACCCGCTCATGCGGGCGCGAGCCCTTGTTGCCGGGTCTGGATTCCTATTGGGACTCGCCTGTGCGCTGATCATGCTGCTGCCGGTCCGTACAGCCCCCATGGGGAGCCTGTTGCTCCTTGGCGTGGGCATTGGGGGTGGTGCGTTCCTTGTCTATCAGCAGATCAAGGTGCGCACGTTGGGTTTGAACATCGCACGGGTGGTGATCGGTGACTGCGCTTTGCTGTCGCCAGTCGTCGCAGGAGTGACGGGGCTGCTGCGGCCTGAGTCTCCATTCCCGTTCGTGCTTTTGGCGACCGCGACCAGCGTCGGATTCTTTGTCCTCTTCGCGCAGTCATGGACGCTGGTGCTGCACGGCGTCCATGACTCAGGTGTGCCACGCCGCTCGGAGCTTCGCAAGGGCTCACCCGTCATGCCGCCGAGAGCGGGAGACGACTCGGTCACACACTGGAGCAGATCCGGTTCGGCTCAGCTCTTAATGCGCCGGAAGAGGCACCAAAAGTTGCCTAGTACTACAGCGACATTTGTGCGAGAGCACTGATGTTGGCTTGACACGCTGCGGCGGGCACGCCT
>CAYRVF010000004.1:0-45654 GCA_964427535.1 uncultured Ktedonobacterales bacterium | reverse complement strand
GGTTGTCGGTTCGAGCCCGACCGTTGGCTCCCTGTTCCCACCATCTCGTCCCACATCAATGCAGCACCCGCATGTGTGACAGTTGCGCTCTCGATCGCGTGGAGCGCATCTATCCCTGACGCGGGCCCCCATCCGCATGTTGGTGTGTGAAGTTCGGCTGATGCTCTATGGCGCTGGCGGGGTTGTGACGGGATGAGGCTGCATAGACATTTGTCATCGGGTGGGCGATCACATCCATGCGCGCTGCCGCTCGGCGATGTCTGTCCCCCGATCCACACAGGTCGTGGCATGAGATGGAGGCTCGCTCAGAGGCGTGCCTGTAACTCACCCTGCGATCTTGCCCAAAGGCGAGAATTGGAGAGCTACCGGCAAGATATACTCACGCGCATATCGTGGAATGCGAGCGCTCTCGCACCCACAGCGAGCGAACTGCCTTCCAGCGCCACTACCAGACCTCCGCTCTCCCGGGGGCATGCGATAGCAGACGGAGCGTGTGATGAGCAATGCCATCGGCGACGTCGTGCCCTTCGCAATTGCCGTCGCCATCAGTCCTCTGCCGGTCATCGCCGTCATCTTGATCTTGCTCTCACAGCGGGCGAGACGCAATGGCCTCGCCTTTCTGCTCGGCTGGGTGCTTGGCCTCGCGGCGGCTGAGGGGATCGTGCTCGCCGTCGTCGAGATCGTCAATTACTCGCCAGGTGCTGCGCATACGAACGCCACCGCGGCGCTCAAGCTAGTGATTGGCGCGCTTCTGGTTTTCCTGGGCACGCGACAATGGCTGCTGCGGCCAAAACGAGGCCAGCAGCCACACATGCCCAACTGGATGCTCTCGATTGATACGTTCACACCGGGACGAGCGCTGGGCCTCGCCGTGCTGCTCTCGGTGGGCGGCAACCTCGCGCTTATCATCGCCGCTGCAGTCGGCATCGCGCGGGCGCAGTTGGGGGCTGGGCAAGCCGCGGGAGCCTTGGGAGCCTTCATTGTGATTGGCAGCATCACCGTTCTGGCGATCGTCGGCTTCCATCTCGTCGCGGGTGAGACGGCGTCGAAGATGCTCACTGGCTTGAAGACGTGGCTGTTGGAGAATAACGCCACGGTGATGTCCATCCTGCTCGTCGTCGTGGGCGTGGTGCTGGTCGGCAAGGGACTCGGCGCTCTTCGGGTGATTGGCTGAGGGCGAGTACGCCGTCCCCCGCCGTCACATGTGTTGGTGCGATGAATCGCGCGCTCGCCTATCCTGGGCATGCGCCCGCGTCGTATCGACGAGCGCTTCTGGAGCGATCACTGGTAGTGCGCCGCGGCGGCAATGGTGAGACGGTGCAAGTCGATCAGTGCTGTCTGGCTCAGCCCAATACCCGTGTGCCCAAGCTTGCTGGAATACCCGCCGGCCAGCACGAACGCGACCGGTATTTGGTGCGTGGAACACCACGCGAAGACGGCCGCTTCGCGCTGGGCCAGGAGGTCAGCGTCAATCCCCGGCATCCCTCCGATCGCGCAGTCCTCATGTGGGTCCATGCCCGCGTTGTAGAGGCAGAGGTCGAAGGCGGCGTCACGCTCGGTCAGCGCGGCCAGCCGCTGTTCGAGCATGGTCAGATAGGCGTCTGGGCGCTGGATGAGGTCCAGCGTCCCGTGCTCGCCGGGTGAGTAGGCGTCGAAGTCATCTACGGCCAGATCGAGTTGCCAGATGCGGGGATCGCCGGTGATCAAGGCATGGCTTCCGCCGCCACAGTGCGCGTCGAGGTCGAGCAGCAGCACACGCCGCGCGCCCTCGGCGAGAACCGCGTGCGCCGCCAGCACGAGACCGTTGAAGGTGCAGAAGCCAGCGCCACGCGCGCGGCGGGCATGATGCAGCCCACTCGAGAGTGAGCCGGCGACACCCGCTTCCAGCGCGGCGCGTGCGGCGGCGACTACACCCGCGGTAGAGGCCAGCACCATCTGCCAGATTCCCGGGTCCCAGGGAAATCCCTGAGACTGGGCGAGCATACGTGGCTCACCGGTGCGCACGGCCCTCACATACTCGGGCTCGTGTACCGCATAGAGCAGGTCGAGGGAGAGTGGTGCGGGCGCTTCGATGTGGACTCCGCTGATCGGCCGCGAGTCAAGCGAGGCAGCTATCCAGGCCGATTTGCGTGTGGTGTCGAAGGCGTGGCTGGCAAGGACGTAGTCTGGACTGTAGAAGAGCCGCATCTGCTGTGCCTCCTCCGTTCGCGGTGTCTGCCGTGCGACATCCGCGCCCATGCGTCTGCGGTCAACCTGCAACAACGCTCATGCAATCGACAGACATATGGGCGACCACCGCGCTATACACGCTCGCTCCCGCTAGTGTATCCCAAGCGCTTGCCTGTTCATGACCAGGGCAGCCGAAGTCGCGCCGCCCGACGCGCTGTGCACCGGCAAGACGTTCTTCATGGTAGAATGCATCTACTCCAATCCCTGGGGACGATCCGGGTAATTTCAGTCGTGAGAGGACGTGCTGGGTCAGCCGCGAAGGCCCCGGCACACGTTTGCATACCGGAGGATGTCGATCCACGTCCGACCGCCGGTTTTCTTCAAGAGAATCTCGCGACGGAGTGGCCTGAGAACCGTACCGGATCGCCGCTCATGCTATGACAGAACAAATGGCAGGCTGAGCATCTGACGACGTGTCGGTGTTACCCCGCCCGTACGTGTACCGTGTCTGCCCATTTCGTTCCGCGTCCCCAGAGCCTGTGCTGACGACGAACCGCGTACGTCGAGTGGAGGCACACGGATGGATGCGTTTGACTATGCCGTCCATGCCCAGCAGGTGCTCTTCGGTGACGGAGCGCTGACCCGGCTCGGCGAGGTGTGCCAGCACGCGGGGTGGCAGCGTGTAATGCTCTGCACGACTGCGCACAGCCGCGCCCGTGGACACGTGGCGCCGGTCGAGGCGGCGCTCGGTGACCGGTTGGTCGTGACCTACGAACGGGCCCAACCGCATGTGCCAGAGCACCAGGTAGGCGAAGCCGCCGCCCTCGCCGCCGAGCATGCGGTGGATGCGGTGGTCGGCCTGGGCGGAGGCAGCTCCATCGGGACGGCGAAGGCCCTTAGCGTGGCCCTCGCGGAGGCGCGGGTATCCCACCCCGACGGCTCCGGCTCTGTGCCCGAGCAGCCGCTCATCCCGGTCATCGCCATTCCGACCACCTATGCCGGGTCGGAGATGACTCCCGTCTATGGCGTCACCTCGACCACGGATGGCGTTGTCCGGAAGGTCACGTTCACCGATCCGCGCATCCTGCCCGAGTTCACCATCTACGATCCAGTGCTTACGCTGGATTTGTCACCGCGCATGACGGCTGGCACCGGCATCAACGCGGTGGCCCATTGTATCGAGGCGTTGTACTCGCTCACACGCAACCCCGTCTCCACCGCCGCGGCGCTCGCCGGACTGCGTGCCATCGCGCACGCCCTTCCGCATTGCTACGAGGCGGGCGACGACCTGGGCGCGCGCACCGAGATGTTCGAGGGCGCCTTCCTTGCTGGCACGGCGCTCTCCACCGTGACGATGGCCCTGCACCACGGCATCTGCCACGTCATCGGGGGGACGACGGGGGCGGCGCACGGCGACGCCAACAGCGTCATGTTGCCCTACGTGATGCGCTTCAACCTGCGTGCGACCGCGCCCCAACTGGCGCTCGCGGCTGGTGCGCTGGGTGTCGCCCGTGACGGGCAGCACACCGAGGAGGCCGCCGATTCGGCGGCGCGGCAGGTGTCCGAGTGGATCGAGCGGATGCGGCTCCCGCGGCGACTGCGCGAGATCGGCGTGCGCGAGGACCATCTCCCCGAGTTGGCCCGGCTCGCGTTCGCCAGCCGCACGGTGCGGAACAATCCGCGGCCCATCGAGGATGTGGAGCAGATCGAGGCCCTTTTGCGGCAGGCCTGGTAACCGGCGGACAGACGGCAGTACCCCGCGGATGATTGTGACGTGTAGGTGACGGCGTGTAGTGCGGCTCGGCCCCCACGAGGGAGCCTCACAGATCGGCGCCGGAGGCCAGCGGGTGAGCCGCACACTAAACTCGCCCTCTGGACGGCGCGCGAGCGGCCAGCTATCGACACCGAGGGTTCGCAAGGGAGGTACACCGTGGCGATCAATCCGATGGACTACAGTGCGAAGGATCTCGTGCTCGACGTGGTGCGCACCGATCGCGGGCAGTTCTACGCGATTATCGATGTGCCTGAGAACTGGGAGGCGCCGACACGCAGCGGCCACTGGCTGGTGCGCGATCTCGTCGGCCACATGATCGACGTGACGGAGGGCTATCTGACACGCTGGGATATGGCGCGGCGCGGCGACCCGGCTGCCTCCCTGGGACTGCTCATCATGGCGCAGGAGCTTGATCGTGTCGCGCTGACATACCGCACACTGCCTCGCGACGAGGCCATCAGCCGCCTCAAGGCGTCCTCCGACCGGCTGATGACGATCTTCGACGGGCTGACGCCTGACCAGTGGAGCGGGTACAACGTCACTCACGTGTTCATGGGACCGCTTCCAGCCTTCTTCTATCCCGCCTTCCAGATCATGGACTACGGCATCCATGGCTGGGATATGCGCTGGGGGCTGGGCGAGAAGGACGCGACACTCGACGAGCGGACCGCTGGCGTGCTCGTCCCGTACATGTTTATCCTGATGCAGTCCACGGTCGATCAGCCGTCCGCCGAAGGGGTGGATATCGAGTACGGCATCGTCGTCGATGGGGACTGGGGCGGCCAGTGGCGCGTGCGTGTCAAAGACGGTCAGCTTACCTATGAGCCGGCCACGGACCTCTCAGGGATGTCCACCATCTTCCATTACCGCGACCCCTCCGAATTCGTGCTCACGATCTTCGGGCGCATCGAGGGCGGCGAGGCCACCGGCGACCCACAGGTGATCGACAAAGCGCGGCACCTCTTCTTCCGCATCTGATGTCTCGCAGTGCATCGGAATTGGGCATCTGATTAGACACAGATGCCGGGAGGCAGTCTCGTGGTCAGACTCCAGGTTCAGGGCGTCCATCATCTGACGTTCGTCGGCTCGAACCGCGCGGCCGTCATCGACTTTTATGCGGGCCTCCTCGGCATGCGGCTGGTGCTTGACCAGCCCAATCTCGACGTGCCGGGAGAGGAGCACCTGTACTTCGATGCCGGTGATGGTCGCCTGCTGACCTACTTCGTCCGCCCCGAACGGGTGAACGACAACACGCCCAATCCAGAAGGCATCGGCAACCTTCATCACATGGCGCTCACGGTCTCGCGCGCCGTGTTCACGCAGGTCGTCGCGCGCCTCGGTGAGCGGGGAATCGAGAATACCGGCCCCATCGACCGGGGGTTCATGGACTCGATCTACTTCCGCGACCCGAACGGGCAGCGCCTTGAGCTTGCCTGCTATAAGTTCGTGCCGCCCGATGGCTGCGGCGTCGCGGATGTGCTGGCGACGGCACACCGCATCCGTGTCGCGGCAGGTGACTACAATGTTGACGATCGCCACCTCGCCCTCGCTCTCGAGGAGCTGAGCCAGCGGAAAGTGTCGATTGAACCGGCCCGCGAGCGTGCGACCGCCGGATGACGAACGACTAGGGACCTCGACGCATACGGTGCGCTTGTTCGATACGATGTGAGCGTGCGGCGGCGGTCGCGTCCCTGACCGCCGCCAAGGAGCGAGCGTATGCGTTTCGAGCACCCGTGGGCCTTCGAGCGCGGCACCCTCTGGGCGATGGAGTTGACTGGGAAGGCTCCCGCCCAAGCGGTGCCGCGGACCATCGCCAGCTTTGGTGAGGTGACGCCGGAAGCCGCTGGGCCGCTTGCGCAGGCGATGGGGCACGGCGATCCGTCTGAGGTGCTGTGGCGCTTCGAGAGCGGGCGCCGCTGCTTCGCGGCCTGGGTCGGCGAGAGCATCGCCTGTTATGGCTGGGTATCGCGGGGCGAGGAGCACATCGGCGAGCTCGAACGGACATTCCGCATGCGCTCGGGCGAGGCGTACATCTGGGATTGCGCGACGCTCCCCCCATTCCAACGCCAGGGCCTCTATAGCGCGCTGTTGAGCTACATAGCAAGTACGCTCCGCGAGGAGGAGTTCCGCCGTCTGTGGATCGGCGCCTCGCTCCAGAACCGTACATCCATCCGGGGCTTTGCCTCCGCTGGATTCCAGCCAGTGATCACCCTGACCTACGCCCGTCTCTTCACCCTGCGGCACATGTGGATTTTCGGCGACAGGACGGCCGCACTCGCGCTCGTCCAGGACGCTCGCCGTTCCATGCTCGGCCTGGACGAACCTGTGGGCAAGGTCACCATGATAGGTGCAGCAGCACGCTCTGAGCCCGCAGACCCTTCCAGCGACAATCGCTACTGATAATGGAACTCAATTGCTCTGCGCATACTTCGTATGCTGATGATCTCTTTTAGTCAACCAGGAAGTAAACACGCTCGGCACGGTCGTCGCGAGGTACTGTATATACCCTGACACGGTGCCTGCCGCTACTGAGTTCGACGGATTCGAGATCATGTGCGATGCTGTTGCCGACCATCGCGCATGCAGTTGAGAGTTCCAGGAACCCATCGAAGACAGGATCACTCAGCTCGATGTCCTTCACGTCGAGTTCGTTGGTCCAGACTTCTATAGGTATTGGTTCCTTGCAGTCGTCGGGTGTGGAGACAGCAAGGGAGTGCAAAGTCGCTACAACGCGTTCCTCTCCTGTTTCCCACAGTTGAACGTCAACCGTACCTGGATCTTCGATGCATACCTGTGCGTAGAGGGGCCATGCCTCAAGTTGTGCAATTCGCATCGGTATCACACTCTACCTTGTCGGACGGCAACAACTCTGTATCGCTGTTCCTAGCGTATCACGCATCCTTCTCCGGATCGAAGATGGACTCGATGGGGCGGGCGAAGACACGCGCCAGCTTGAAGGCGAGCGAGAGGCTGGGATCGTATTTGCCCGTCTCCAGCGCGTTCACCGTCTGGCGCGAGACGCCGAGCTTCTCCGCCAGGTCAGCCTGCGACCAGCCGCGCTCGGCTCGCAAGACGCGCAACCTGTTCTTCATGGCCGTTACCGGTAGCGGGCGGCGGCAAGCGCCGTGCCGATGCCCCACAGCGCCACCATCAGCGGCAGCACCCAGATGTAGCTGAGATGTGGCAGGCCGGCGTTCTCCAGAAAGCCGTAGGCGAAGGTGACGATGGCCGTGATACCGAAGCCGAAGCCTAGCCCCTCAAGC
Organism: uncultured Ktedonobacterales bacterium; assembly: GCA_964427535.1. Lineage (GTDB taxonomy): Bacteria > Chloroflexota > Ktedonobacteria > Ktedonobacterales > JADMIN01 > CAYRVF01. Next base: position 38,448 of record CAYRVF010000004.1, on the reverse strand, counting down.
TGAATCTTCTGCTGTAGCTCGTCCATCCGCCCGAGGAAGCGCACGAACGCGAGCACGCCGAAGATCGCCGGAATCACTGGCAGTAGCGCGACCGCGAACCGCCATGGCGCTGCCGGATTCGCCTGAATTACCACAATCGACACGATCAGCAGAACCACATACGCCGCCATCGCCGAGCCGAACTGCACCACATATGTTTTCGCCGCGGTCGTCATCGCGTTCCCCCTTCTCTCTCTCGTGTCAAGCACCCTTGACATTTGCAGTGTAAAGTTTCTTTGTCACTGTGTCAAGCATGTTTTACGTGCTCGCGCAATACTCACGCATCGGGTAGCATGTCGTGGGAATATGTGAGTAGGAGGAGCGACAGACGATGGCCGAACGGACCGAGCGTGAGAAGATGCTGGCGGGCGAACTCTACAAGGCGTGGGACCCCGAGCTAGAGGAGGCTCGGCTGCGGGCGCGGGCGCTGACACGGCGCTACAACCAGTCGCGTGAGGATGAGGGCGAGCGGCGCACGGAGCTCCTGCGCGAACTCTTCGGCGAGGTTGGAGGCAGCATCACCATCGAGCCGCCGTTCTACTGCGATTACGGCAGCAACATCTACATGGGCGCGGGCTTCTACATGAACTTCGGCGGCGTCATCCTCGATTGCGCGGAGGTGCACATCGGCGCGAACGCGCAGTGCGGGCCGTACGTGCAGATTCTCACGGCGTATCACCCGATCGAGGCGGACCGGCGCGTCGAGGGACCCGAGCTGGCCGCGCCGATCACGATTGGCGAGAACGTCTGGCTCGGCGGCGGCGCGATCATCTGCCCCGGCGTGACCATCGGCGCGAACACCACTATCGGCGCGGGCGCCGTCGTGACACGCGACATCCCTGCCAACGTCTTCGCCGCCGGGAATCCGTGCCGCGTGATCCGCTCGCTGGAATAGCCGCGGAAGTGTGCCCTAGCGCAGCCGCCACACTTGGCGCAGATGCCCGATCAGCTCGGCCTGTCGCCGGTCCACCACCTCGGGCGTCCACTCCTGCTCGCGCAGCACTTGGGTGGTGAGCGCGTAGGGCGAGATGCCGTCTTTGCTGGCGAAGTAGACGTTCTTCTTCTTGGCGAAATCGTAGTTGTACGCGTTTAGATTCTTGTCGCGGGCGAGCAGTGCCAGATTGCCCAGCCGGTGGACGTATCGGGCGCGCTCGGCGTCGGACTTGAACCAGCGCGTCCATTCGCTGTCTTTGGGTGGATTGCGCGGCAGCACGTGCTCGACGGTCATGACCTTGCGGTCGTAGGTGGCTTCCGTCCCGGCGAGGCTCGCGTCGAGGCGGCGCAGCACGTAGTTGCGCGGCGTCGCGGCCATCAGATAGAAGTCGCCGCTGAGCGCGTTGATGGTCTCGTCGATCTCCTGCCGGGTGAGCTGGATGGGCGAGTCCTCCGGCGAGAGATTGTCGCCCCGCTCGATGGCGGCCAGCACGCTGCGGTAGCGCGGCTGGCGGCGGTGGGCGTACTGGCGGCGCAGCATCAGTGAGACGGCCAGACGCTCCAACATGGTGAAGAACCGTACGAGTCGCTGAGGCTGGTCGTGATACAGCGCGAGATAGCGGATCGCGGGCGGCACCCAATCGGTGTTGTCGATCTCGCCGAGCCAGCGCAGCAGCGTGTTCACCTGTCTGGCGGACTGCTCGTCGTCGTTGGCGTAGCTCGCCGCGCGAATGGTGCGGTAGGCCGAGCCGAGCGGCACGATCACGTCGTCGATGAGATGCTGGGTGTCGGGCACAGCAGGCAGCACATACATGCGAAATTCGTCAATAATCGACCCTTCCTGCTGTGTCTTGCGGTAGAGCGTGCGCAGGTGGCTGAAGAAGTCGCTGAACTCCTGGCTGCCAAGCTGCTCCTCCAGCAGCTCCCAGCGCTCGTTGTACTCCTGCTGGAGCGCGAGCGGAATCGGCCCGATGACCTCCGCTTTCAGCAGGTCGGCCGTGGTCAGGTCGAGGCCGCGGTCGTTGAGCACGGAGAAGATGCGATACGCCGAGTCGAGGTCGGGCGTGGTGATGGCGATGAGCAGGCAGCGCTGCACGATGAACTGCGCCAGCCGCACACGCCGCTCCTCCGGCATCTGCCCCAGCTCGCTTACATACAGCAGCGCGTTCTGGCGCATGTTGCGCTGGCTCTCGGTCAGGTCGAGCGACACCTGTCCGCGCAGGCGCTCGATGCCGCCCTCGCTCTGGATGTACTGCTGGAAGAACGGCTTGTCGCGTTCTTTCGGGCACACCCGGTAGCGCGCGGGAATGTTGTTGAGCGGGTCGGCTGGCTCGTAGAGGCGCCGAGTGATGCTCTCGGCGAACTGCGCGGGCACCATCGACCGCAGCACGGCGAGCAGGATGGTGAGGGTGAGCAGTCGCTGCTGGCCGTCCACGATCTGCGCCTCGGGCCGCTCGCCCTTGATGAGCACGACGCTGCCGAGAAAGTACGGATTCAGCTCGTCGAGCGGCTCATCCTGGCCGAGGTAGTCGAGCAGATCGGCGAGCAACTGCCCCGCGTGCTCGGTCTGCCAGGCGTAGGGCCGCTGATACGGTGGAACGACGAAGGCATAGCGTTCGCTAAAGATTTCGCTAATGGTGTGCTGCTCGCCTTTGATCTCTACCCCTGCCACCCCGCGCTCCTTCTGTGGGTTGGTCCGTGGTCGCGCTGTGTGGGTGCTCCGGGAAGGAGTGCGCGGCTCTGCTGTGTGTCTCCTCGTGCTCACGGAGGGCGCGAACACCCTTAGTAGGCTGTTCGTGTCATCCGGTGTCCGTCGACGGGGGCACGTGGCGCTGAGTATAGCAGAGGCGCACGCTTCCCGCATAGTGGGGCGGAACCTAACCCCCTACCCCCTTCCCTTGGAGGGAAGGGGCAGTGAGGCGGGCGTTGGTGGCCAAGGGCGCTACCGCTCGTTCGTTGACAACGCGAATCGTTCTGATTACGCTTTCCATGCCTCTCGCTTGTATTCGAGCGAGTACTGCCGGCGAGGAATCGCCGTCGGCGCACATGGAGCGTCTTCCCGGGCTGGGCAGCTAGCCATAACGAGCGGAGAAGGGACGGTGGGCGCGATGGCGAATCGAGCGAATGCGGACCGGCGGAACGTGCTTGTGCCGCTGGCATGTGCGGCTGCGGGCGTCGTCGCCGGAGCGATCTATGGCGGCGGCGGGCTCGTTAAGACGTTCGACTGGGAGACTAAGTGGAACATCGACGCACCACGTGCCGACGTCTTCGCGGTCTTGAACGCTCCGGATGAGCAGTATCGCTGGTGGCCGTCGATGGTGGTGGAGCACGTCGAGAAGCTGCCCGGCCCGCCAGAGCGACCGGAGATGGAGGCCATCACGTATCGGGTGATCCAGGCGCCGAGTGTGCGGCGTATCGCGCCGCCCTTCATCCTGCACGCGATCTGGTCACATGTGGAGGGCGACTGGCGCATCCGCTCGGTCGTCACTGGCGATCTGGCGGGTGTGCTCGACATCCTGCTCTACGACCGGCCCGATGGCGGCACGCGCATCGTGTTCCACTGGTACGTACGCGTCACCAATCCGCTGCTCAACGCGCTGGGCTACGCCCTGGAGCCGGTCTACCGCGCCAGCCACGACCACGTGATGCGCGAGGGCGAGGCGGGCCTGCGGGCGTATATGGCGGCGCGTGTGCTGGCGGCCCCCACCCCCTGACCCCCTCCCCCAGCTGACGCCGCGAGAGGGGGAACGCGGACGCGTTGCACTACGCGCGCCGCGTAAACGGGCCTGCGTCTGGCTCCTCTCTCTCGCCGTCAGGCGGGGGAGAGGCTGGGAGACGGGGTCACTCCCACCGCTTACACCTCGGGCGACTGGAAGTGCGAGCCCGATGCCTCTGGCGTGTCATTCGGGTGAGTGTGGATCAGCCAGAGCGAGACGCGCTCGGGCGCCATTGTCTTCTGGACGACGTCCACCAACTGCTCGGCGAGCTGGGGCAGGTCGACCTCAGTGCGCAGCGTAGCGTTGAACTGTTCGAGCGTGCGCGCGGCGTTGTAGCGGCGGCGGTAGAAGTGCTGGTCGATCGTCCTCTGCACGCGCTTCCGCAGCGGCTGGAACAACGCCGCGATGAAGAGGGTGGACACCACGATCGCCAGATTCGACGTCTGCTGCGTAACCGCCCGGAAGACGCTCTGCAGCACCAGCACGCTCGACGCGTACACCACGATCAGCGAGACCGTCAGCGTGCCATAGACCAGCGCCCGATTCACCAGCATGTGGATGTCGTACAGGCGGTAGCGCAGAATCGCCATCCCAATCGAGAGGGGAATGAACAGAATCAAGACGATCGAGATCGGGCTGAAGAGCAGCTCATAGAGCGAGCCGGGCCGGCCCATCCCGGTGATCGGCCCACTTACCGCCCAGTAGATGAATTCACCAGCGATGGCCGCCATCGAGCCGACCAGCACCCACTTCGTCTGCTGGCGCTCGGCGGGTGTGGAGACAGCGCGATAGCGGTACACCTGCGCGGCCCCCAGAATCCCCAGGCAGGCGAACAGCAACAGCACATGCACCGGCTCCAGCCAGTCGGGAATCAGCAGCGAGAGCGCCGGAAAGAAGTCGGCCACGCTCAACACCAGGAAGACGGGGGGCAGCCAGCGCAGCGACGCGGGCACGAACTTTCCGCTGGGGAACAGGCAAAACACGAGAAACAGCGTGACGAAGCTGGCGTAATTCTCGACCAGCGTCGGCCACCGCCATGCCAGCGCGTTCTGGCTCGTCGGTACGCTCGCGCCGACGAGCATCAGCGAGAGCGCTACCAGCAGCGCCATCCAGTCGCGCGGCTTGCGCAAGAAGATGATGATGCCGACCGCGAACCAGACCAGCGCTCCGGCGACGTTGCAGACGAGCACACCCGTGGAATATGCCTGGAGTGAGATGCCGAGGCCGGACAGGCGCCGCGCGTCGGCCGCCACGAGCTGACCCGGCACGCATCCCTCGCCGATGCACACGGCCTCCAGCGAGGCGTGATACGCGGGCAGGCTAGTGGCATAGACGAACCAGGCGAGTGCCACCAGCGCCACCCAGAGCGTCCGCGCCAGCACAAAGCGATGCGCGCGCAGCCAGGAGAGCGCGGCGGCCCCTGGCATACGCCGCGTGGCGAGTCGCAGCCGCTCGGTTGAAATGCTCATGTGTAGGGCCTCACCGAAAGCATATTCCTCGGCGTCTGATACGCGCTCGACCACGTTCCGCTCGCGCGGTGGACAGAGAAGGTATGTGATCAGGCAAGAGCGTGCGTAACATGCAAGGGCACCCGGCCAACAACCTGGGCACGGGGTCACCGCCCACCCGTCTGCTCGCGCTCACGGTGACGGTAAGAGTTGCTGCTCTTGCAGGAAACCGCGCGCTACCGCTTCCACAGACTGGTGCTCGACACTGACCTGCCTGATCAGCGCCGTGATGGTATCGGTCGTGAGACTGGCCTGCAACGGACTAAGTGTGGTCGCGATGGCGGGCGATTGCCGCAAGATCTCGTCGCGAATGAGTGGCGCCGGATTATAGACCGGGAATGCGTTCCGTGTGTCGGCGAGTAAGACGAACGAACTCGCCTGGATTGACGGGTCGGTGGTGTAGCATTCGTTGACTTGCGCGTGACCGCTTTGCACCGCCGCGAACGAGAGCGGCTCGCTGATCTGCACCGTGCTCTTGAAGTGAATGCCATATGCCGCCTCGACAGGCGCGAGAATCTGCGCCGCGTCCTGCTGCTGCGCCACCGTGAGCGATCCGGCGATGGGCGCCAGGTCGGCGAGCGTCGCCAGGTGATACCTGGCCGCGTTCTCTCTGGAGGTGCAGAGGCCATAGCCGTCATTCAACTTGTAGGCGGGCGCGAGCCAGGTGATCTGAAACTGGTTCTCGTACGCCGACTTCACCTGATCGTACGCGTGCTGGCTGTTTCGGGTCGCCGGCAGATTCAGCAGCGTCAACGCCGTCCCGGTGAACTCCGGATACATGTCGATCGCTCCGCTCTTGATGGCGGTATCCAGCACATTCGTCTGCCCCAACGGGATGCGTTCGGTGACGTTGTAGCCACGCCCGCGCAGCAACAGACTATACATGGTGGCGAGAAGCTGCCCGTCCACGTCGTTCTTGCTGCCGATGGTCAGTTGAACGTGCCCGCTCCCATCCGACGAACCCGCGCCAGTACACCCGCTCAACGCCAGCACAACCAGCATCGTGAGCGCCACGCACATCGCTGTAACCCGTCGGCATCGAACGGCGCGCATAGGACCCCCCCTCCGCAGGCTGCCCTGATGGGTGGAGTGTATCACAGGGGCCAGCCCGTGGCGGACGGCAGAACCTCGCCTCTTATGCCCTTCCCGTATGGTGTTGAACTACTGAATTAGGTAATGTCACAGCCGCAGCGCGGATCAGCGCCGTGTTATCAGCAAGACCTGGCAGCAGGATTGACTTACCTGATCTACGAGTTAATTCCCATGAGGGAAGTATCCGCTGTTCGGGCGAATCGGCCCCCCGTTATTTAGGGGCAAGGCGTGCCTTGCCCGCGCAGAACCTCTCCCCCTCCCCTTGAGGGGAGGAGTCGCTGATGGTGTGGTTGTGGCCAAGGGTGATAGAGCGATGAGGCGAAGATGCGGCGGCCTCACCCCCGGCCCCTCTCCCTGCGGGGCGAGGGGAGTCAGCTAGGCGAGCGCATCGCCCGCAGGCCACGACTGTTCCTCCCCCATCCCTTCGCGCAGGGGAGGGGAGCGGGGGATGAGGTCCTCGGACGCCAACAGGTGGGGGCGCATTGACACGCGCGACGGCATCCTGCTAGTATTGCCCCTGCCTGTCACCGGCACGCGCGCCTGTGCGCATCCCTCTCTCCGCGAATCGGGAGCACCCTCCATGACGGCTTCAGCTCTGACGAACGCTCCGCGTACGGGTGCCGTCGCGCGCGCTGGTCTTGCCTTTCGCTGGCAAGACTACGCGTTTCTGGGAGTGCTGCTCCTGAGTCTGGTCTTGCGCATCTGGCGCCTGAACGACGATCAGTTCCTGATGGATAGCGCGGGCACAGCCATGCTCGCGCGCTCGGTGGTTGATCTGCACGGCTTCCCCGTCACGGGCATTAACTCCTCCATTGGCAGCTTCACGCCGCCGTTGCCAGTCTATATCTATATGCTGCCCGTGCTGCTGGGCGGCCCGTATCTGGGCATGCTCTTCACGGTGCTGATCTGCGTCGCGGCCATCGCGGGCACGTATCTGCTGTGCCGCCGCTACATCAGTCCGACCGTCGGGTTGATCGCGGCGCTGCTGTTCGCTGTGAGCTGGGGGCCGGTCAACTTCAGCCGGTTCATCTGGCAGCCCAACCTGCAGACGCCGCTCGTCGTGTGGTATATCGCGCTGCTCTTCGCCGGCGTGGCGGGCCGACGCAAGGGCTGGCTGGCCTGGGCGCTGCCGGTGTGGTGCGGATTGCTGCAAGCCCACCCCGTCACGGCGAGCCTCGGTCCGTTGCTCGTCGTGGTGTGGCTGCTTGCGCCCGAGACGGTGCGGCGGCGCGACGTCGTCATCGGCATCATGGCGTTCGTGGTGCTGTTCATACCAACCGCGATCTTCGAGTTGACTGACTCGTTCTTCGATATCCACGTCTATCGCGGGCTGACGAAGACACCCTCGACGATCACCGCAACGGTCTTCAAGCAGTTCTTCGTCATCAGTGGCTTGCCTCAGACGAGTCCGTGGTCTGGCGCTCCTGCCTATCACGCGCTGATGCTCGTGTGGGACGGCGTGCTGGTCTGCGGACTGCTCTACCTCACCATCCGCGTGCTGCGTCCGCTTCCCACGATGCTCGCCCACGCGAGCGCCGCGATCGGCTGGCGCGCCCGGCTGGGTGCCGCGCTCGCGTGGATGCGCGCGTCTGAGCGGACCCGCTGGCGTGTGGACCTCGTGCTGCTCGCCTGGCCGTCGCTGCTCGTGCTCGCGCAGGTCCGCCACTCGTCGCCGGTGAATCTCCACTATGTTATCGCGACGTATCCGGCACAGTTCATCGCCGTCGGCATTCTGTTCTACGATGCGGCGGTGGGCATTCGCAACGCCCGCTCGGTGCTACGAGTCGCCACGTTCGGCAGTATGGTAGTCAGCGCGGTGCTCGTGGGCGCTATATGTGTCGCGCAGGTGAGCGGCGTCCTCTACACCTACTCGCTAAATGCGCCGCAATCGCTGGGCGCGATGGAGGCCGACATCAGCGCGGCACAGGTGCTGGCGCATCAGCGGAACGTCGGGCTCGTCGTGTTCGATCCGAGCTACTTCGCGCTGGAGCCGATACGCTACTTACTCAACACGCAGTATCACTTCACTGCGCCGACCGAGATGCTGGAGAACGGGCTCTGTCTCCCGGCGCTTCCCTCGGCGGACACGCCCGTGCTCTACATGATGGGTGGCCCGACGACGTCCCAGTGGGAGTCGATACTGCGAGCGACGCCTGGCGTCACCAACTTGCTCGCGCGCAATCCCGGTGGAGGCTTCTTCCGCGCCTACCTCGTCGCGCCCTCACACCTCGGGGTCAGATACAGTGCGACATCCGCCTCCGGCAGCGGGCCGCTCGCGACCTTCGGCGGCGCTCTCACGGTGAACCGCATCGGGTCGGTGTCCGTCCCAAGTGAGCCAGCGGGGGCGGTCGCGCTCGAGACGCGCGCGCTGAAGACGCCCACCTCGGCGCCGTACCACAGCTTCTATGGATTCGCCGCGAGTGTGACGACCGCGCAAAACCAGCCGCTCGTCTCTGATAGCATGCCCTGCGACATCGCTCAGTGGATGCCAGGTCAACTGGTGTACTATCTGCTGCCGAACCTCCCGACGGCTGCGCTCTCCGCGGGCAATATCGTCACACTCTCGTCGAACCAGTTGCGTTTCGACCAGCATGATCCAACGCTCGGGTCACTACGGCTCACCACAGCCCTCGACATGGTGACGATGCACTACACCGTGCCCGCAACCGCGAACGACGCGCTCGCCCCTGACGCCTGTGCCGACGGGGTGCGCTGCTCCGCAACTACCGGAGCTACGGTCACCTTGAAATAAGGCAAGTGCCCATCCTATTTCCGAAATGCCAAAGGACGTGGTCGTGCTCGTCTCGGGCCGCTGACACGTACCCACGCTAGCATATTGCCTCACATATCGGAGTGAGATTGCGCGCAAATAGCAAGCGTGTTACGATGTTTCTGCTCGCCAGGTGACCAGTTGCCCTGTGGCGGAGAGTGGGGGCGGTGATGGTATGCGGTTCTCGGGTCGGATTGGTCTCAGCTCGTTCGGCGCGGCGGCCCTTGCGCTTGGCATGATCCTGAGCGGCTGCGGCACGACGACCGCGGGGCATTCCGCGGTGGCAAGCAGGGCGGCATCCCAGCCAACTGCAGCGGCGACGGTTACCTCCGCGCCCATTCCGACAGCGAACCCGGCAACCCTAGCGCAGCCTGGATGCCCTCCATCGGGAGCGCCTACGCAGCCGCACTACGTCTCGGTGGGCGGCCTCGACGTGTCGATTCCCCGGTTTCCTCCGACGACGAACTACCCAGACGCACTGATGCCGAGCGACGCGCCCAACGCGCCCTATCAGGTGCCGCTGACCAAGGACGGCGCCGAGCAGGCCGGCATGTTCGTGCCCAGTCCGGAAGTCAATCCGGGCCTATCGATTGGCTACGAGATTCAGGTGTGTAACAAGACGGCAGTGGCCCACACGCTCACCAGTTTTAGCCTCACCATTGCTCAGTTTACCCCGAGCAGTGGGCCGATCACGGTCTGGCACATCTGCCAGGATGGCCCCTACGATACCGCGATGAGGCTCACAACCAACGGCTGCGGCGGTGGGATTGGCGGACCTGGTGCCGATTTTCTCACGGCGACGTTTGCCAGCGACAGTACGGGCGCTTCGGCGCCTGTCCTCGGTAACGCGCAATATGGCGGAATAAGCCTCCCCATCCCGGTTGGCGCTGGACAGTCAGTTGTCTTCTACGTCGGCGTAGCGGGGCTTACGAACCAGGGCACATACGCCCTCAGCGTCGGTGTGAGTGTGGATGGTGCGGCGCCCACGACCGTAACCCCGAGCGATGGCGCCTTCATGATCGCGCCGTCGCCGATCATCTGGACGGGCACCGCCTGCATGAGTTCCCCGGCCATGCTCGCCAGAATCCCGGCGTCCAGCCAGGACACGTACTGGGTTTGCCCGCCCGCACACTAGTAGGACTCGGCCGCCAGTCGCTGTGATACGCTCATCGCGGCTTACGACGGCACGTCGTACGTATACTGTGTCACGGTCAGCTTGCCCTCATCTATCGTCCAAGGTTCGAGCACGCGTAGTTCGCCGCCACTTGCCCATGGTACTCGCTTTTCGTCTATCGTAACCTGAATATGCGAGACGATGGCGAGCGCCACATTGGGATGTTGCCGTCGCGCATGCTCTACCTCGTTGGTTGTGAGGATGACCTGTTCGCCAGTTCCTGTAGTTCCCTTCACCTCCACGTGAAGCTCTGGCTTATTCGGATATGTGCATCGCAGATCATACGATTGCTGCATCGACGTGTCTTCGACGTGCCATCCACTCGCACGATAGTATTCCGTTGACACCTGCACAGCACGTAGCTCGATGGCACGCCGCACTTGGGTGTCTATAGGGCTTATCCGCTCCTGTGGTGTGGCATCCATCCTGGGATGCACAATGGTCATCAGCTTGTCCCATTGCGCTCTCTGGATTGGAAAGCATGATCCCCGAGCATTCGTTTGCACGAGCAAGAGTGAGCGCAGAAGCGATGTTTCGTCATCGGAGCGCTGATCATCTAGCCAGAGGGGCTTGTCCAACAAGCCTTTGTAGTGAATCATGACCATTCGAGTCGGTTCTGGCGGCTCAGGCGACGTGAAGGTTTGGTACTCAGGATGGAGGTCAAGCATCTCGGCAGGATCGCTTATGATCTCTGCTATCGCAATGAATCCGCGCTTACTGGTTCTGTCGCGGTTGCCTATGGCCTTCCAAATGAGGGCGCGATCTCCCGCTCTCGGTGAGTAACTGTTTGTCTGCCAGTTGTCAAACTTGACTTCTTTCATGGCGTCGTAGATGCGGTAGTAGTCAGGGTTGCACACCAGAGCCCAATACTGCTGTTCGCGCTCGCTCATGGGTCTGTGCCTGCCTTTAGACTGTGATATCGACAAGCTTCACACCTATCCCAGCTCACCCAGCCGGGGACGGTATTGCAGCGCCTCGGCGATATGCGGCGCGGCGATGGTCTCCGCGCCGGCGAGATCGGCGATGGTGCGCGCCAGCTTGAGCACGCGGTGGAAGCTGCGCGCCGAAAGCTGCAGGCGTTGGGTCGCCGCTTTGAGCAGCGGCTGCGCGGCGGGCTCGACCTCGCAGAAGGCGCGCACTTCGGCGGGCCCCATCTCGGCGTTGCACGTCACATGCGCATGCCCAGCGAAACGCCGCGCCTGCACCTCGCGCGCCGCCCGCACCCGCGCCCGCACGGTCGCTGACGACTCACCGTCGCGACGGTCGGTCAGCTTCTCGTACTCCACTCGCGGCACCTCGACGTGGATGTCGATGCGGTCGAGCAGCGGCCCCGAGAGGCGCTTCTGGTAACGCGCGATGGTCGAGGGAGAGCAGGTGCATTCCCGCGTCGGGTCTCCGGCGTAGCCGCACGGGCACGGATTCATCGCGCCGATCAGCATGAAGTTGGCGGGGAACGTCACCGTGCCCTGCGCCCGCGAGATGGTGACGATGTGGTCTTCGAGCGGCTGGCGCAGCACCTCCAACACGGACTGCCCGAACTCGGGGAGCTCGTCGAGGAAGAGCACACCGCGATGCGCCAGCGTGATCTCGCCGGGCCGGGGCGAGCGCCCGCCGCCGACGAGACCGGCGTGGCTGATGGTGTGGTGCGGCGCGCGAAACGGACGCCGCGTGACGAGCGGCTGATCTGCGGCGAGCATCCCGCCGACGCTGTAGATCTTCGTGACGTCGAGCGCTTCGTCGAGGGTGAGTCCTGGCAGAATCGAGGGCATCGTCCGCGCGAGCAGCGTCTTGCCCGAGCCGGGAGGGCCAGAGAGCAGGGCGTTATGATTGCCGCTCGCTGCGACCTCCAGCGCACGTTTGACGTGCTCCTGCCCGCGCACGGCGGCGAAGTCGGCCACAAACGTACTGTCGTTGTCGTCGGGTGCGAGCAGGAGCGGGTCTGGGACATACAGCGCGATACGCTGCTCGCCGCGCAGATGCGCCATGAGTTGCGTCAGATGCTCCACGGGGTAGACCGTGACGGCATCCACCAGCGCCGCTTCGGCCGCATCGACGGCGGGCACGAAGACGGTCTCGACGTGCCGTTCGCGGGCGAGCGCAACCATCGGCAGGATGCCATGCGTGTGCCGCAGGCTGCCATCGAGGCTCAACTCGCCGAGGAAGAGCGCGTCCTCCACGCCGCCGACGGACCCTGCCGCGTCGAGTGGCGGCACCTGATCGGAGGCCATCAGGATAGCGACGGCGATGGGCAGGTCGTAGGCAGGGCCAGCCTTGCGCAGGTCGGCGGGTGCGAGGTTGACGGTGATGCGCCGCAGCGGAAAGATGCCACCGCTGTTCTTGATGGCCGCGCGCACGCGCTCCTTGGCCTCGGTCACGGCGGCATCGGGCAGGCCGACGATGCTGAACGCGGGAAGCCCCTGCCCGATATCCACCTCAACCTCGACGAGCGCGCCCTCCAGCCCGATCACCGCGCAGCTACACGCCTTCGCCAGCATCCCTCGCCCCTCCTCGCCCTCGCATGGTGCCCTGGATCGCTCACCTCGCGGCTGCAGCAGCTCTCGTCAGCCGGTGTGGGTGTGCCGCGCGTCCAGTATACACCAAGCGCACGACGATTCTCAGGCGAAGAGCCACGGCAGAGCGAGCACGACGAAGGCCGCCCACACGACATAGAGCAGCATGCCGACGCTAAACGCCATCTGCATGCCGCGCAGCCAGCCACCCTCACGGGAGCGCGCCTGCCAGACGAGCACCGTGGCAAGCACGGCGATGTTGATCACGTTCCAGCCGAGAATCGTGAGGCGGTTCATCGTCAACTGGCCCTGGCTGGTGCGGTAGAGCGTGGCCGCCAGCGCATACAGGCTGATGAGCACCACCAGCACGGCGAGAGCCAGGATGCCCGCACGCAGCCAGCGCAGCAGCCGTCCTGATACGTCGTCCGCGCGGACTGGGGTGACGCCGACGAGCAGGCCGAGAATCGCAAACAGCAGCGCGTTATAGACGATGAGCGTGTCGCGGTTGGTGAAGGGCTGCGCGAAGTTGGCCGGGATTACCGCGACGTACGCTACCAGCACGACGATCGAGAGCGGCAGCAGCGCCCGCAACAGTGTCGTCAGAAGCGTGCCGAGGCCCCGCCGGAAGTCTTGCTCGGTGGGCGGAAGCGCTGGGTCGTAGATAGTTGCCACTGCCAGCACGGGAATCAGCCCCGCGCCGCCGAGCACCAGCAGCCGCACGATGCCATCGGCGAGCGTGATGTTGAGCGCCTGGAAGATGCCGATTGTCAGGCCGACGAAGATGCCGCCGACGATGCTCGCGATGCCCGCCGTGCCGATCGTCTCATATGCCTTCGTCAGGAAGGCGAAGCGGTCCTCAGCCGTCGAGCGCAACCCCAGCAGCGTCAGCGCGACCGCCGCGGCGGAGAGCAGCGGCAGATGCAGCGCCATCAGCATGATGTACGTCTGTTGCGGACTTTGTGGACCGGGTCCGCCAGTCTGCGGCGCGGACGTCGCCGCTGCGTGGGTGAGGGCGATGCCATACGCGGTGAGCGCGATCAGACCAAGCCCCAGCGCGATGGCTCGCAGCACGCCCCGCCTGCTTGTGACGACCAGAAAGGCCATCAGCGCGACCGCGGCCAGTGGCGACCAGACGACCGCCAGCACCGGCACACCCGCGATCACGTAACGCGGGTCAGAGAGCAACCAGTACGCGAGAGCGAGCGCCGCGCTCAATGTCACGGCCAGACGCCAGTGCTGACTCAGATAGGCGTGCGGCGCGCTCTGCCGCTCGTGTTCCAGACGATAATGCCAGGCGGCGAAGAGGACGTTCTCCGGCGTTTCCTCATAGGCGCGATGCATATCCATGGCGAACTGCCCGGCGGCGCGGGCGGCACGCGAGGACTGGTAGAGCTCCTCAAGCTGACGCGGATCAGTAGCGGCGGCGCGGATGGCGGGCAGGTAGTGCATCTGTTGGATACCTGGACTGCTGAGCGAGACCGGCTGATCCATCGTGCGCTCCTTTGTCCGGAACGACTCTGCACAACACATCACCTTTGGTATCAGCGGGTCGGGCAGGGTCTCAGCGCACACGCGGATGGCATCAATACCCGCTGTCTGTTTCTAGTGTACGCCCCGCTGCCAATCGCTCGGTGCGGCACGCATGGCGCCTGTGTGCGTGTCCGCGCGCACTCACGAGCGCCATGTTGCTTGTCGCGCCGTCATGAATGTGCGATGCTCTGGCCGTGGGCACAGGCTGGGGATAATCGACGTTGTCTGGCTCCCCCCGTCGCCAGACCGGCTGGCGCGGAGAGCACCCGCCGTAGGAGGTGGGCTCATGGCACGAAAAGTCGTCGACTGCCGCACGCTGCCTAACGAAGTAGGCTGCACGCTCATGATCTCTGGTGAGGAAGACGAAGTAGTACGGGCGGCATCGGAACACGCGATCTCCGTCCACGGCGATGCGGATACCCCAGAGCTCCGCGACGAGATACGATCTATGCTCAAAGACGAGGTTCCCGCCACCAGCCAGATGCCCACTCGCTGACCGCACGACAGCGTGATCCGCCGCCCGTTCGGGCATGTGCTCCGCACGGCCACCCCAACGGCGGTGTTCGCGTTCTCCTTGCGCGGCGTGCCGCTTCGCTGCCCCAGCAGTGCCCACCGGCCGCCGCGCCTTGCTTCCCCTCAGCATCGTTCCATGCGGTGCCGGTGTCGCTCCTCCGCCTGTCACGGCGTCACGTTCACCGGACACCACAAGACCCCTGCCGAATGGCGGCGCCCGCGTGCGTCGTCGTCCGACAGGGGTCTCGTCCGTGTTGCCCTCCTTCATAGCCGAAGGAGGGCCTGATGTGTTGAAGCGATGTGAACGCTAGTGGGTGGCGGCGATCAGGTCGGGAATCAGGTGGGCAGCATCGGGTGTGCCGAGGCCAGTCACCGCATCCCACCCCTTCGACGCGCACCAGCCGGGAATCGACGTCGTCTGGTTGCAGTTCTGTGTGACGTCGAAGAAGTCTTTCCCGTAGTTGCCGCTATTCGCGATCTGGTAGAGCGCCGGGTTGATGAAGCCGAGGTCGCGCCCGGCCATCTGGTCGGCCATCGCGATCAGGCCCGCCCACTGCGGGGACGCCGCGCTCGTGCCGCCGACGACGTACCAGCCCGCGCTGCAGGGATTCGCGCCGCCACAGCCCGTGCCGGCTTGGTTGTTCGTCTGCGGCTCCGTGTCGTAAACGAGCACGCCCGTCCTCGAGCTCGCCTGATAGGCGACGTCAGGCACGCCGCGCATGTTGTTGTTCGGGCCGGGGGCACCAGGCGAGCTCCCAACATAGCTGCTGCCCGCGGGTAGCACGTTCTGGTAGTCTGGCCGCGAGAAGTAGATGCTGTAGCCGCCGCCTGAGGCGACCCATCCGGTCTCACGCTGCAGGCCGGGGTTCGCGCCTGGCTGGCAGTTAACTGGCGGTGAGACGGTATCGGTGGTGGTACCCGTCGTGGCGTCGGTGCAGAGATAGGTGCCGCCAACGGAGGTCACCAGCGGATCGGAGGCGGGCCAGATCACGCTCGGATACGGAATGTTGCCCGGGTTCTTGACTGGCTCTTTGTAGGCGTTGGTCGAGCCACCATCACCTGACGAGGCGAAGACGGTGATGTTGTTGGCCTGCGCGTCCACGAAGGCCTGCCGCAGCTGCTTGAGCGAGGCAAGCCCGTTGTGGAATGACCCCTCGCCAGCGCCGAAGCTCTGCGTGATGACGTCGGCCAGGTGGTTATCGGCGATATACTGCTCGGCGTTCATCATCTGCTGGAAGCCCTGCACGCCCAGCGTCTCGGCGGTCGGGGTGGTCACCAGCATGATGTTGGCGAGTGGCGCCGTCGCGTGTGCCCACTCCACGTCGAGCGAGACCTCGAGCGACCACAGGTTGTGGTTCTCGATGCCAGTGCCGTTATTGGGCGGCGGGGGCGTCGGAGACGGCGAGCCCTGGAACGAGACGATATCGAACCGGGGCGAGACTGTCGACGCGCAGTTGTTGTCGGGCGTGGAGGGGAGCCCAGCGGCCGCGCCGCAGGGATTCGGCAGCCCGAACGCCTGGTCGAACGTGTACAGGTCGTTGCGGATGGTGTCGCTGCCGAACGAGTCGATGATCGCGATCGTCTTGCCTTGCCCCTGGTTGCCCATTGAATGCAAGACAGCGTAGTCGTACGAGTTCGCCATCGACGTCGGGTTGAAGCACCGACGGCCGACCGCGTTACATGCGGCCTCACTTGGCGGCTTACCGTCCGCCGACAAATAGACCCAGTCGCTGATGTTCGGCGTCACAGCCTGGCTGGCCGTCTTTGGCGTTGCCTTGACGAACGAAGTGCTGAGGATCGGCGTCCAGACGAGGATCGCGGCCAGAGCGAGAATGGCGACCGGCGCCATGCGACGGACCGCCTTCTGCCTGAAGAATCGGCTCATGCATTCCTCCTGATCGACTGGAGATCACCCGTGACCGCCAGCCGGTGCGTGCGAGCGTGCCGCCGGGTCTGTCGCCGCTGGATATCGTTCATGGGACGCGGCGTTCAAGATCCGGAAGAGCGCGCTCTTCTCGTAGCAGCCCGATTGCGGAAAGAGGTCACTGTCTCAGAGCCTGTCTTGCCTACGCCTCCCTTTCTCTAGGACCCCGGCAGACACAGGCACTCGCCACCGCCCGCGCCATCCCCTGGCTGAGATGGTGGCCGCATGCATGCGTGCTGCACGTGTTTCATCCAAAATATAACGCCGCGAACGCACATTCGTTATGCTCGCTCACTCCCGCTCACCCAATTGGCCGAACCGCTCGCCAGGAGTCCTCCATCCGGCGAGCGTCTGCGCTTCATCTGTGGCCGCGATTGGGGCGTGATATCGCTCGCATGCGTGGCACATGACTTGCATTCCCCCTGGCACATGCGATCGGCCCTTTGCCTCCGTTCACATGAGTGGCAGCGGGTCATGAGGACTCGTCATCAATCGATGACTGTGGAAGGAGTATCCCAGTGGTCACGGGCGAACCGTATTACGGCGACGAGGAGCCGACTGGGTCGATGCCAGCGCAGAATGCGAACGCATCCGAGTCGTCCGCCGGGCAGTCCGGCGACGCTCAGGCTGCCGCTTCGCGACAAGCCGGCAAGGCCAAGAACGCGGCAAAGCAGGCGGCAAACCAGGCTGCGGACACCGCGCAGAACGTGGTGAATCAGGCGCAGCAGACAGCCCAGCCAGCCATCGACCAGGCGCAGCAGACGGCAGTGCAGGTCAAGCATCAGGTGCAGCAGTCGGCGAATTCGGCGCTAGAGAGCCGCAAGGATCAGGCGGCACAAAGTCTCGATGGACTGGCCTCGGCCATCTCGACACTGGGCCAGCAGCTTCACGAGAATAACCAGCCGCTTGCGAGCGTGGCGGACGAGGCTGCACATCGCGTGAACCGGGCCGCGGGATATCTGCACGAGCGCGATGTGCGGGATCTCGTCGGCGAGGCGGAAGGGTTCGCACGTCGCCAGCCCGCGCTCTTTCTGGCGGGTGCGTTCACGCTGGGCGTGTTTGCCGCGCGCTTCCTGAAGAGCTCGCAGAGCGACGCCGGTCCCAGCGGGAGACCATACTCGTCCGGCTCCTACGGCCCCAGCACGACGGACCTGGGAGGCTCGCCCGCCGCGCGGCGCACGAGTACGACTGGGCATCCCGCACAGTGGGAGGGGCAGGGAGCTCCGTATGGGGTCTACGATCCTGGCTCGCGTGGTGAGTCGATCCGCGAGGTTCGCCTCCCCTAGCTGGGGCGCGCCTCCCGACCTGGCAAGACGCAAAGGAGTCGTTCTGACTATGCAAACGCGTAATAACGAACGCAGCCTGGGGGAGCTCTTCTCAGAGTTGACGAAGGAGACGACCACGCTCGTACGTCAGGAGTTCGCGCTGGCTCGGACTGAGATGACGCAGAAGGCCAAGACCTATGGACGAGACGCGGGGCTGGCCACCGCCGGTGCGGTGGTGCTCTATACGGGATTCCTCGCGCTCGTCGCTACGGTCATCATCGCGCTGGCCTACGCGCTTCCGCTGTGGCTCTCGGCCCTCATCGTGACGGTCGTGCTGCTCGGCATCGGCGCGGCACTAGCCTACATGGGCATCGAGCAGATGCGCAAGACGAAGCCGGTGCCCGAGCGCACGATTGATACGCTGAAGGAGGATGCGGCATGGATCAAAGAGCAGACGACGTAGAGATTCGCGAAGTGCCCGCGGCGGGCGCCCGCACCGATGAGGCGCTGCCGGGTCTCCGCGACGCCCGCTCAGAGTACGTCCAGTCGGGACGATCCGTGTCGCGTCACGACGACACCGTGCGCATCGAAACGACGGGCGCGTCGCGCGACCACTTTCCGTCGCGTATGGATGCCGCCACAACCGACGCGCACACCTCCGACGACCCCAATGAGATACGCAACGACATTGAAGAGACGCGCGCGCAGATGAGCGAGACGATCAACGCCATTGAGGACCGTCTCAGTCCACGCCATCTCAAGGACGAGGCCAAGGACGCCGTCGCGCAGTCCGTTCAGCAGGCGAAGGACAGCGTTCGCGACGCGACGATTGGAAGAGTTGAGGCTATGGTCAACAACACATCGAACTCGGCACGGGGAGCAGGAAACACCTTCATCACGACCATTCGTGAGAATCCCGTCCCGGCCGCGCTCGCCGCGATCGGCATCGGCTGGCTGATCAGCAAGGGACGCAGCACGGCGAAAGCGCAGAGCACAACGCGATATCCGACGAGCGGCATCTACACCTACAACGGGGGCCAGCATCGCCTCACGCCCGGCAATCCGACGTACCCGTACAGTCCGCAGGGGTATCCGAACGCGATCGACTACTCGGCAGGTGGACTGGCAACCTCGGGGTACCGGTCGAGCGACGGCCCGAACGTGGGCGACAGGCTGCAGGACCGTGCCGGACAGGTGACGGGCTCCGTGCAGAACGCGGCGAGCCAGGCGACGGATCGGGTGCAGCAAGCCGCTGGACAGGTCTCCGATCAGGTGCAGAGCATGGCGAGTCAGGCGAGCGGCCAGGTGCAGAACGCGGCGGAGCAGTTCTCCGGCCAGGCGCAATACCAGACACAACGGGCGCAGAGCTGGTTCCAGCGGCAGCTCGACGAGAACCCGCTGATGCTCGGTGCCGCCGCGTTGGCCGCAGGGGTTCTGGTGGGTCTCTCCGTCCCCGAGACGCCGCAGGAGGACCGTGTGCTCGGCCCCGCGCGCGATACGCTCGTGCAGCGGGCAGAGGGCGTCGCGCAGGATACTGTCCAGCGTGTGCAGTCGGTCGCCAAGTCGGCAGGCGCCGCCGCCAAGGATGCCGCCCAGGACGAGGCGCAGAATCAGGGATTGCCCACTCCGGGGACGTCCTCGGGCCAGCAGTCGTCACAGAGCCAGGCGCAGGCCTAGCGGCGCAGCTCCGGTGCTCTAGCGCTTCGCGTCTGTCGCACTTCGCTTCTGTGAAGGACGATGTCTGACCGGCACGGTTCGGAACAGACAATGCTGACACACGAGCGAAGTGCTTTGTCTAGACGCCGGTCGGGAATGCCCGAAAGGAGAGACGGCAGCATGCAGACGCAGAGCGGAGACTCGTCTACCTCTGAGCTCGTGGCCCAGCTCACGACTCAGATGACCGAGCTTGTCCGCGAGGAGATCCAGCTCGCCAGAACCGAGTTGCTGCAAAAAGCCAGGGAAGCGGCCCTGGGGGCGGGCCTGATCGCGGCGGGTGGGTTGCTGGCCTACACGGCGCTGTTCGCGGTGATCGACGCGCTGATCTCGCTGCTCGATGCGATCTTGCCTCGCTGGCTGGCTGCCGCGCTCGTCGGCATGCTCGTTGCGGGCGCGGGTGGCATGCTCGCGGCGCGGGGCGTCGCGGCGCTCCGGAGCGTCGATCTCATGCCGCGACAGACGATTGCTAGTGTGAAGGAGGATGCCCGATGGATGAAAGATCAGACGAAGTAAATCGCCGTTCGGCTCCGCCGGATGAATCGCCCACCTTGCCCGCCGTGCCGGTGCCACCAGATGTGGCGAGGGGGACGCCCCCGCCTGCCACACCGGGGTCATCTGAGACTGTAGCCACGTTCCGGCCCGATGAGCAGCCTGCGGCGCCACTCCGCGAAGATGTGGTCGGTCCCGCTTCGCCAGTGCCGCCGGTGCCGCCCGGACCAGCGGCAGCCCTGGATGCCACTGGCGCGACCGCCCCTACGACTGGAGCAGCCGCGCGTCCGTCAACAGACGAGGAGGAGTCGCCCGAGGAGTTGCGGCAGGACATCGCCGCGACGCGAGCGCAGATGAGCCAGACCATCGACCAGCTCGAAGACAGGCTCAAACCCGAGCGGTTGAGTGCGCAGGCCCGGCAACAGGCGCAAGCCGCTCTTCTGGACCGCGCCCGCCCGGCGATTCAGGCGGCGAACACGGCCATCGAGCGGGTCACGCCAATCGCCCAGCAGGCACGCGAGCGGGTGACGCCAATCGCCCAGCAGGCACGCGAGCGGGTGACGCCAATCGCGCAGCAGGCACGCGACCAGGCGCAGATGCGTCTCGAGCAGGCGCGTCGCCAGGCGCAGGAGTTGCAGCGGCGCGAAGACGTGCAGGAGTGGGAATCCACACTGCGCGCGCGGGCACCGCAGATCCTTGGCGCGCTGGCGGCCCTGGTTGGTGTGCTCTGGGTGATCGGCCGTATCCTCGGCCGGTCGCGCCGCCCAGACGAAGAAGAAGACATGGACGTGGACGACGAGCTCGACGAGCCGTCGGAGATCGTGGTGCCAGCGGAGGTCATCATCGAGCGACCCTCGCGTAGGCTCCGCTAGCCCCCACCCCCTCATGTCCCCCTCCCCTGCTTGATGCCAGGGGAGGGGGAACAGCGCTGGCCCACGGGCCGCCCATTCCTCCACCGATGCCCGCTACGGCGTAACGAGCGTGTCCTTTGCTGCCCCCTCCCTTTGGCATGGTTTGTGTTTGTGCGCAGCGCAGTCCGCTTCATTGGAGAAGCGCGACAGGCATATTGGCCTCTCGATGTCGCACAGCACGGCCAGTGGAGGGAGTACCCATGTTACATCGCACAATGCGCCGTTCGCATGTCTCGTGGCGTCTGGCGGGCACCGCTGCCCTCACCCTCATTGTCAGTGTGTTGCTGCTCGCCCCGAGCGGAGCCGTCGCGAGCGCCGCGTCCGCCGCTTCAGCCGCCGCATCTCGGAGCGCAGCGGTGAGCGTCCAAACCGTCTGCTTTAGCGTGCATAACACCGGCGATCCGCTGCCGAGCACGCTCTATGGGCTGCGCTATACGTCTGGGCACCCTACCAGCGCCACGCCCGCGCTGGTGTTGGTTCACGGCATCGCCTCCTCGACGGCGAACTGGGATTTTTCGCCCAGCTATTCGGTCGCGCGGCAGCTCGCTCAGGCGGGTTTTGTCGTCATCTCGTACGACCGGCTCGGCTTCGCCAAGAGTGTGTATGACCGGCCCAAGAGCGGCCAGCTGCTTCTCACCTCGAACCAGCGCGACATGCTGCATCAGCTGGTCGGCGAGGTCAAGACCGGTGCCTATACCGTCGCGCAGGGCAGCGATTGCTCGGCACCTCAGACGCCAAGCACGCTCGCCAACCCCACCGTCGTGATCGCCGGGCACAGTGCGGGCGGCGCGATTGTGCAGGGGTATCCGGGGGAGTATCACGACGTCGCAGCGATGGTGCAGGCGAACTACTCCAATCAAGGCCAGGGCGCCGTCGTGGACAACCAGATCACCAATGTCGTCACGCCCGCGCTGGCCGCTGGCGATGACTACGTCCCCTTCTTCGCGAACAGCCAGCAGTGTGTCCAGTTCGACATCTACG
Source organism: uncultured Ktedonobacterales bacterium (assembly GCA_964427535.1). GTDB lineage: Bacteria > Chloroflexota > Ktedonobacteria > Ktedonobacterales > JADMIN01 > CAYRVF01. The sequence goes on along the minus strand of CAYRVF010000004.1, from coordinate 16,376 downwards.
CGCCCGGCGCCGTGCAGCGGATCGTCAATCTCGCCTGCGACCCGGCGAATTTCGTGCTGACGCCAGCGGGCGAGTTCAGCGGCTTCCCGGCGCTCGAGCAGGAGAACGACCAGTACATCAAGACGACGGGTGCCATTCCGGTACTGCTGACGTACGGCGACCACGATGCGGCCTTCCCGCCGAGTACGGCGCAGGCTGACTATCAGTACTGGGTCACGAACTGCGCTGGCTGCGACATTACCCAGTGGTACGAGCCGAACAGTGGGCACCTCTTCATGGCCCACCAGTCGATGCCAGCGTGGGTCAACGAGGTCGTGACGTGGCTTGCCTCGCGCGGCATTCGTCCGTGATCGTCGGGCGCTGTCGGCCTCGGCGGAGGGAAGCAGACATCTCCCTCCGCCTTCTGGTCTGGTATAACTGAACCATTGAACCATGCGGACGGTTCGGGCGAGCGCGTGACCTTAGCCCGCGCCGCAGAGAGTGGGAAACTGGCCGGAAGGAGCAGTGCGCAGTGTCCGATGCATCTTCACCCCGATTTGTCGCGGTCCCTGGCAGCCAGCGCGAGTTGCCGTCAGGCGCGAGGCGCACCGGGTCGATCGCGCCCGAGACGCCGATGCAGGTGAGTGTCTACCTGCGGCCCAATCCGGCGACCGCTGCCGCGCGGGCGTCCACGTCTCCTGAGCAGTACACGCTCGCGGGAACCTCGGCGCCGATGTCGCGCGAGGAGTACGCGGCTGCCTATGGTGCCGCGCCCGAGGATATCCAGGCGGTGGAGCGCTTCGCCGCCGAGCACAGCCTGCGCGTGGTGGACGCTGATCCCGCCCGGCGCGTCGTCGTCCTGGAGGGTCCGGCCCGCGCGCTCACCAATGCGTTCGGCGTGGACTTGCAACAGTACGAGATGGACGGCCAGACTTTCCGCGGGCGCAGCGGGTCGATCTGGGTGCCCACGGAGCTTGGGCCGCTGGTGACAGGTGTCTTCGGGCTGGATAACCGCCCGCAGGCCCGCGCGCACTTCCAACTGGCGGGTGTTCGCGTCCCCGCCACACCGGGTGTCGCACCGGGCAACATCCAGGCTGCCGCGGCGCCAGCCGTCTCGTACACGCCGCCGCGGCTCGCCAGCATCTACGCCTTCCCAACCACGACGACCGGCGCGGGCCAGACCATCGGCATCATCGAGCTGGGCGGCGGGTATACCCAGAGCGACCTCGACACCTATTTCGGCCAGCTTGGGCTCGCCACGCCGACGGTCATAAGCGTTCCGGTCGATGGCGCGAATAACACGCCCGCGGGCGACCCCAACAGCGCGGACGGCGAGGTCGCGCTGGATATCGAGGTGGCCGGGGCGCTGGCTCCGGCCGCGCGCATCGCGGTGTACTTCGGGCCGAATACCGATCAAGGCTTCCTCGACGCCATCACGACGGCAATCCACGACACGCAAAACGCGCCATCCGTGATCTCGATTAGCTGGGGCGGTCCGGAGTCGAGCTGGACGGCGCAGGCGCAACAGGCGATGGATAGCGCCTTTCAGGACGCCGCGCGTCTCGGCGTGACGGTCTGCTGCGCCTCTGGCGACCAGGGCGCGCAGGACGGCGTCGGCGACGGCCTTGCGCATGTCGACTTTCCGGCCTCCAGTCCATTCGCGCTTGGCTGCGGCGGCACGCGGCTGGTCGCGACGAGTGCCACGAAGCCCAGCGAGACAGTCTGGAACGACGGCACCTCCTCCGCGAGCGGCGGCGGCGTGAGCGACACCTTCGCGCTGCCGAGCTGGCAGACGAACGCGGGCGTGCCAGCCTCGATCAACGCGGGGGCGCGTGTGGGACGCGGTGTGCCCGATGTCGCCGGGGATGCCGATCCGCAGACGGGCTACCAGGTGCAGGTCGATGGGCAGAGCATGGTGATCGGCGGCACGAGCGCCGTGGCCCCGCTCTGGTCGGGCCTGATCGCGCTGCTCAACGCGAGCCTTGGCCGTCCGGTGGGTTACCTCAACCCGGTGATCTATCAGCAGGTACCCGAGAGTGCCTTCGGCGACGTGACCATCGGCAACAACAACGGCTACAACGCGAAAGCCGGGTGGGACGCCTGCACTGGCCTCGGCTCACCCAACGGCGAGGCGCTGCTCTCCGCGCTACGCGGCCACGCCCAGCAGCCTGCGCCAGGTAGCAACGGGAGCACGCCCCAGGGAGCATAGCGGAGCGTCGTCTCCCCGCCGCAGGCGTCCTTGTAGTTGTAGGGGCGGGGCATGCCTCGCCCCTACCGACGCGCGTCATGGCAACCTGCACATGCGGCCGCCACCATCGGGCATGAATTGTGATGATGTCGATGCGTGCGCGCAGCCACCCGACAAGGCGGGCACCCGCTCACCGCGCGCTATCGAGAGAAGCTGCGGGTCCGCGTTTCCAGCTACACCTTGTCGGATTCCCAGCTACAGGGGTAGAGTACGCGGTAGACCGCTGCCGCGAACGGGATGTGTGTGCGCCGACGCATGCGCCTACGGGCCACGTATGGCGCTGGCTCGCGGGTCCGCGACGACCCGGCTCCCACTGGAAGGGAAATACCTCATGGCACTAGAAATTGCCGCCTCGCGCGGAACCGATTTTTACCTGATGGACGAGTTGCTGACGGACGAGGAGCGCCGCATCCGCGACAAGGTGCGCGAATTCGGCGACCGCGAAGTAATCCCCATCATCAATGACTACTGGGAGCGGGCCGAGTTCCCGTTCGAGATCATCCCCAAGCTGGCGGCGCTGAATATCGCCGGTGGCAGCTTGCAAGGGTACGGCGCGCCAGGCATGAGCTCGGTCGCGTCCGGCCTGATCGCGCTGGAGCTCGCGCGGGCCGACGCCAGCATCTGCACGTTCTTCGGCGTCCATTCGGGCCTGGCGATGACCTCCATCCACATGCTCGGCTCGGAGGAGCAGAAGCAGAAGTGGCTCCCGGCGATGGCGCGCATGGAGAAGATCGGCGCCTTCGGGCTCACCGAGCCGAACCACGGCTCTGACGCCGTGGCGCTGGAGACGCGCGCGCACCGCGACGGCGACTCGTACGTGCTCAACGGGGCGAAGCGCTGGATCGGCAATGCCTCGTTCGCCGATGTGGTCATCATCTGGGCGCGCGACGATGACGGCAACGTGAGCGGCTTCCTGGTGGAGAAGGGCACGCCCGGCTTCAAGGCCGAGGTGATGACCGGCAAGGTCGCCAAGCGCGCTGTCTGGCAGGCGGATATCACACTCGACGGCGTGCGCGTGCCGGTGGAGAACCGTCTGGCGAAGTCCAACTCGTTCCGCGACACGTCGCGCGTGCTGACGGCGACCCGCTTCGGCGTCGCCTGGGAGGCGGTAGGCCACGCCGTCGCGGCCTACGAGATCGCGCTGAAGTACACGCAGGAGCGCACGCAGTTCGGCAAGCCGCTGGCGAGCTTCCAGATCATCCAGCAGAAGCTGGCGACGATGCTGGCCAACGTCACGACGATGCAGCTGCTGTGTCTGCGCCTCAGCCAACTGCTCGACGCGGGCAAGATGACGGAGGGCATGGCCTCGCTCGCGAAGATGAACAACGCCCGCCACGCCCGCGAGGTGGTGCAGGAGGCGCGCGAGATGCTCGGCGGCAACGGCATCCTGCTGGAGTACCAGATCGCGCGCCACTTCGCCGACATCGAGGCGGTCTTCACCTACGAGGGCACCGACACCATCCAGTCGCTCATTGTGGGCCGCGAGATCACCGGCAAGGCCGCGTTCGCGCCGCGCTAGCCGCCGCACCTCACGTCATCAACACAAGCCCCTACCCAAATTGTCGGGTAGAGGCTTGTTCGTTGCGCATGGCGGACTACACGATGTCGCTCTGCTCCGTCTCCTCGTCGTTCTCTGGCGACAATTCGCGTAGTGCCAACCTGTGACACTCGGTATATGCAGTCGCGTCATACCGTTGCAGTTTGGCGGGCCGACCGCGAAGGTCGGCGCGTCAAGTGCCAGCTCCTTTGCTTGCTGGCTCTTAGCAGCTCCAGGGGATTGCGTTGTCCGGGCGGAAGGTGGCAAGGATGGCCGCGTCCTGCGCTTGGGCGGCGGCGCCTGCCGTCATATCCCCGGCCGACAGCAAGTACAGCGTCTGCTGCGCGTTCGCGAAGCGCCACACCCGCACCGTGTTGCCCAGGCCCGTGAGCTGGAACGTCATCGGCAGGTTGGCGAACGTCGTCCGGCGCGCGCCGGAGCTCTCTGGCTGGCAGTAGAGCGGCACGTCCGTCGAGTATGATGGCGTCAGGTCCGCCCGTGGAAGCGCCTTCACCTGCACGGCGCCTTGTTTCGCCGGAGCCCAGACGGTATAGCCCTGGCCGCCTTCGAAGGTCACCGTCTGGAGCGTCCAGTCGGGCGGATATGCGAGGCTGAAATGCGTCGTCGCCAGGACTTTCCAGCCGGCAGGGACGTTCGTCAGCGTCGGGGCCAGCACGAGGGTGGGCGTCGCACTGGGCACGGGCGGGGTGGTCGCTGTTGGGGATACCCTCACCGTCGCCGTAGGGGCGCAGGCGGTAAGGCAGAGAAGCGCGCCCAAGAGCGCGAAGGCGGGCCGGGTCGGGAAGCGAGGCATGGGTCCCTCCTGACAACCGCACGCATCCAAGCAGCACGCCGCTAGGTTAGCCGAGACGCACACGTCTGTCAAGCAGAGGCTGCGGACACGCTTATTGTTCTACCTCGTCTGATTCCACCTCTGCTTCCGCGTCTGAACGTTCTAGTTCAGCATCCGTCCACATCCACCAGGTGACACTCGTCACGCCACCAACTTGCGCCTTGTTCGACCAGCCGCTCGGATCTTCATAGATTGTGCCCGACAGAGACCACCCGTAGCCCACACGCTGACCGAGCGCGATGACGTCCACGACGTAGTCATTCCACGTCGTCCCAACCAAAGGTGTTCGGAACCTAAAGGTCCAGCCGCCGGTCTTGGGATAGGGCTCAAAGGACAGACCTGTCGTCTGACGTGAGAGACGCTCCAGCAAGCGGGTCGCCACTTTGCGGGCAGCGCGCTCAGTCCTGGCATCAGTCCATACACGCCATTCAGCAATCACCCTACGTTGCCTCCACTAGTGGTTCTCACAGGGGCTTGTTAGCATACGGACATACCACTGCGGCGACGGAGAAGCGACCGAGGCGAAACCCACGCCTGCTAGCAGAGTATGTCACCTGAACGCAACTTGGGCACAGTCCGCAGAGAGCGGCGGGATAACCTCTCGAAAAATGGTGCCTGACTGCCAGATTGGAACTCATCGATTGCTTCGAGCGTCGTGTAGCATAGAGGGAGCGTGGCGCCGATTGGTGGAGATGTCCGGTCAGGTGTCGCTCGTGCCCTGCGAAGTGTTCGATGCAGAGAGAGGCCGATGAATGCGCATAGTCCGTCTTGAAGCTCGCTCCGATAAACGCTGGCGACGTGCTGGGAGTGCCCTGCTGTGGGGAGTTGCGGTGCTGGCTCTGGTCTCGCTCGCTGGATGCGGTGTTACCTCGACCAGTGGAACCGGCGCCGCGCCCAACCCAACCTCCACCTCGACCGGCACGAAGACGCCTGCGCCGCCATCCGCGCCCCCGGCGGCGCTGGCGTGTCCGGCGGGCGCGAGCAACGCGACGGATATCGGCTCGCCCGCACTTATCCTGACCGACAGTAACTCCGGCCAGACGAACATAGCCAAGGTAGGTGAACTGGTCGTCGTCAAGCTGCCCGCCACGAGGCGGTGGAGCTATTCGCGAACCGCCAGCCGCACTCCCGGCCTCACCGAGCTGCAGCCCTTCGGCGTCGAGGACAAGGCGCTGAATCAGTGCATCTGGAGCTGGCGAGCCACGGCGGCGGGCACACAGACGCTCGCCTTCGGAGGCGCGGCGCTCTGCCCTCCAGGCCAGGTGTGTCCGCAACTGGTCATGGCGGAAGACTTCACCGTGCAGGTCTCGTGAACAAGGTCGATGTCGCGGCGGCGCAGTACGTCGCCCGCATCAGCCAACGGGCGTGGAACGTCCCCTGTGTCCTCCGTGGCAGCCGCATGCGCCAGGGGCATATAATGCCTTGGTAGAGCACGACGGTTTCCACGACCGCGTGCCGCGCCTGCCACACTAGTCGGCGGTGCGCGCAAACGGAGGACAAGAATCATCATGGGTAAGCTCGTCGATAAATTGCAACAGATCGGCCAGACATCTGGCAGTGGATTCGGGTTCATCGGGTCGCGCACGCCCTCACAGAAGCCCCGGCCAGCGGCGGTGCTGGTCGCGCTCGGCGCCGGTGACACGGCGGCGGTTGAGGCTGCCGTCACGAATGGTGCCGACGCGCTGCTCGTGACAGGCTGGACGCCGAGGACCGATGTGAGCGCCATCCGCCTGGCGGCTGACAATGGCAAGGTTGTCTGGGGTGTGCAGTGCGCCGAGGGCGCGGCCGCCGACGCTGGAACGTCGCTTGTGGAGGCCGCGAAGGATGCCGGCGCGAGCTTCGTCGTGCTGACGCCGAAGTCGCCCGCGAGCGAGCTCTTCACGCAGGTGGAGCAGATGGATCTCGTCGAGGCGCTGGAGATCCCGAGCGACGACATGGCGCTGCTGATGTTCCGCGTGAACACCTCGGTGCCGGTGCAGGTCGGCCTCTTCTCGCTCGATTTCTGCGCCGCCGATGTCGCGCGGCTGACCCTCACCGACGTCAGCCGGTTGAGTGTGGTCTTCCAGTCGATGCGCTTCCCCTCGCTGGTGACGGTGCGCGAGGCGCCCGATGCGACGGGCATCCGCGTGCTCGTCCGCGCGGGCGTCGATGGGTTCGTGCTCCAGGGCGCGGGCGTCGATGCACAGCGCCTGGGCGAACAGGTGAAGACGCTGCGTGACGATCTGGAGAAGACGCCGGTGCGGCCCGAAGACCGCTCGTCGCCAAGTCTCGGCGGCCTCGCGGGCACGACCACGCCAGCGGCGACACCCGAGCGCGAGCCAAAGCCCGATCGCGAGTAGGTGATTGTGGGGCGCTCGCTCACCCCGTTCTGGGGCGAGGCCCTCAATCACGCCCGACCCCTCTCCCCGTACAGAGAGGGGTTTTGTGTTGAGTGTGCGCGTATGCCTGGTGGTCTGCGCTTGTGGGAGGGTACCATGCGCTCGCTCCAACGGAGTGTGTTCGCACGGGCTATCGTCGCGATCGTGATCAGCGCCGGACTGTCGCTGCTTGCCTGGCGTGTGGGGGTGGCGGCGATGCTCGTGCTGCTGTTCGTCTCGCTGCTGGTGCTCTCGTTTGTCGTGCTCACCGTCGCCCCTGACGTTATCGCGTACCAGCGCAAGCACGAGTGGCGCTGGTGGTGGCGCGCCTCAAACGACGACGGCCCATTCTGGCCCGGCACGTGCGTCCCGCGTCACCCCCGGTCGTGACGATCACGCTGAGCGGCTCAGCACCGCCGGCAACAGGCATGGAATGTGCCGAATCCCCCGAAAGGTGCGCCTGAAAGGGGAGTGTGATACACTCGCCAGGGAAACCGCTTTCTCGAACGGTTGGTCACATCTGCCGGGCGACGGAGTACGCAGCGGGGAGGCCGAGGGGCATGGGTGTAGGAAGTTGGGACGACGAGCCGCGGAGTTACAATAGAAATCCACGCGCGCGGCGTCCGGTAGATGATGATCCGCCCCCCGGCAGGTCGTATCAGCGGGGTTCGCGCGAGGGCTATCGCGAGGGCCAGGATCGTGGTCCAGCGCCCAGCCGTGACGGACGTGACCGCCCGCCACGGGGCCGCGATGGCTATGGAGAGCGCCCGCCCACCGACCGGTCACGCGGTCGCTATGACGACTACCCCGGCGATGAACGCCCAGGCTCGTCCGGTGGCCGCTCGCGTAATGGTGGTGGCAGCCCGCGCGGCAGCAGTCGTGGCGGTCCACCGCGCTCACGCGACGAGTATGACGACTACGGCGGCCACGAGCGGCGCCCGGGACGCGACCCACGAGACGATGGCCGTGGTGGCGACCGGTCGATGCGCGCGGGGCGGCCACCATCGCGTGAGGATGCCTGGGAGCCTCCGCAACGGACGCGTGTGCGCGGTGCTGATGAGAGCGGCCCGGGCGCATCGTCCCCGCGCATGCGCGGTGCGCCACGGCCCAACGGGCTGTGGGAGGATGACGAGGTGCCGCAGCGCCGCGGACGGGGGGAGCCAGGCGATCCTCGCGTGCGCGGACGCGACCCACGTGCCCAGGCATACGGCGCGCGTGGGGGCGCGGGCGCGAGAGGTGCGGCGGGCGGCGAGCAATCGGGCGAGAAGAAGTATCCGATGCGGCGCGCGCTAGGCATCCTGGCGCTGATGCTGGTGCTCGGCGCGGGCGCGGGTTTCGCGTTCTTCTTCGTGACGACGCCACGGGTCACCGCACCACCCGTGCCTACCGTTCCGGCGACGACGCCTGCGAAGACGACTCCGGCCGGTACCACTCCGGCGGCGACAGGAACCGCCGCGCCGCAGGCACGCATCGCCGTTCCGGCAGGCGTTGTAGTGGTTGTCGGCTGAGCCTGGCGCCGTGCATGCCACGTGGCCGAGTCCACCATCTGTCTGAAATGGATAGTTCTATGTCTGACCAGACCTCTTCCTCATCATCTCCGACCGTCGAAGAGCGGATGCGCGCCGATCTCAAGGATGCCATTCGGTCGAAGGACCAGACCCGAATGGACACCATCCGCATGGCGCTGACCGGCTTCCGTAACGAAGAAGTCGCGCGCTCGCGTCAGGCGCTGAGCGAGCAGGACCGCATCGCCATCATCGACAAGCAGGTGAAGCAGCGCGACGAAGCCGCGACCATCTTCCGCAACGCGGGCCGCGGCGAGCTGGCCGAAAAAGAGGAGCGCGAAGCGCAGATCCTGCGCGCCTACATGCCCGCGCGTATGAGCGACGACGAGATACGCGCGCTCGTCTCGCGGCTCGTCGCCGAGAACGGCAAGGACTTCCGCAAGGTGATGCCGCTCGCCTCACGCGAGACCAAGGGCCTCGCTGACGGCAAGCGCGTGCAGGAGATCGTGCGCGAGCTGACCGCCTAGCACGGGCTCCACATCGCGCCGGCGACACACGAGCGAGAAACGGCAGGGAACGTCGCATGCGTCTGGAAGTCGCGCCTGAGGTGTTCGCGCTGCTACCAGGGCTGACGATTGCCGTCGTCGCCGCGCCGCACGTGGCTACGAGCAGCGTATCGCCCGCCGTCGTGGCGCTGTGGCGCAGCGCATGGACCGACGCAGGCGCGAAGGGCGCGAAGTATGGCAACGCCCAATCGCATCCGCGTGTGAAGACCTGGCGTGAGACATGGCAGCGCCTGGGCATCTCGAACAAGCAGTATCCTAGCTCCATCGAGGCCCTGCTGCGGCGGGCGCTGAAAGGCGGCGAGCCGTTCTCCATCTCGCCGTTGGTCGATTTCTACAACGCCATCTCGCTGCGACACACCGTCCCGGCAGGCGCGTTCGATAGCAGCCAGCTCGACCGGGGCGTCGAGCTGCGGCTGACGCGTCCGGGTGACACCTTCACCGCGTTGGACGCCGAGCAGCCCGAGCCGGTGCCGCCGGGCGAGATCGCCTACGCCTCGGGCAGCACTGTGCTGACGCGGCACATCGTCTGGCGGCAGGCGCGCACCGGGCTGGTCACGCCCCAAACGCGCGATGTCTTCTTCGTCTCCGAAGTGCTCGGCCCTATCGGGCACGAGATCGCCGCCGAGGTCGCCAGCGACCTGCACGACGGGCTGCGAACCTACTTCGACACGCCATCCCAGGCATTTCTACTGGACGCCGAGCGTCCCGCCGCTGAGTGGTAAGCGTAGACCTCTTCCGCCGTGCTGCCCGCCTGCTTGTATGTTAGAATGGCCGCGTGCCTGGATGGCGCCGCGAGCACCTGTATGCTCCCAGGCCAGGAAAGTGTGGGCACGGGAGGATGGGACATGGCGTTCCAGATGCGGGTATTCGTCAGCCACAGCCCCGAGGATGATGCTTACTGTCGCGATATCGTCGAGGGTCTGCGGCGAGCTGGGGCAGATGTCTGGTACGACGAGCACGCCCCGAGTCCGGACCAGAGTGTGGCTGCCGATAAACAACTCCGCTCCCGCCGGATTGTCGTCGTTCTTCTCTCCAAGGCCGCGTTTGCTTCGAGCGAGGTGTATCGCCAGGTTCGTTGGGCAAATGAGCGCCAGCGCATTACTCCCGCGCGTCTCATGCTGGCGGTGACCGCCCAGGCCATCGAGGCTAGTGACTTCGGGCGCGAGCCGGGCTGGCACTTCCTCGACGATGTGAAACGCATCGAGGCGTCGGTGTACCAGCCCTTGCCAGCCGACGTCGCCACTCAGCAGTTGCTCCACTGGTTGGCGCTGGCATCTGCGGGCGAGGCGCCTGCGCACATCGCACCAGAGCCGGGGGAGACTGCGGACGACCTGCTTGTCCGGGGCATGGGCCTGCTGGCGCAGGGCAACAATGATAAGGCGGTGCCATTCTTCGAGGCGGTCGCCACTCTTGCCCCACACTCATTCGAGGGATGGTTCTGTCTTGCGAGTGCCTGTGATGAGCTTGGCCGCTACGACGAGGCAGTGCGCGCACTCGACCACGCTCTGGCACTGAACCCCAATCACGCGGGCGCGTGGAACAACAGAGGCTGGGCTCTCAACAACCTCAGAGTCTATGAAGATGCCCTCGCGGCATATGCGTCTTCCCTCACGCTCAATCCACAGAATGCCATCACCTGGAATAACCGAGGCGTAGCGCTCATGCGCCTCAAACGGGATGAGGAAGCGCTCGATGCCTTTCACAGCGCCCTGTCGATTGACCCAAACCATACCAAAGCATGGGTCAATATGAGCCAAGTCCTCCGCCGACTGGGCCGCTCGCACGAGGCGCTAGATATTGCCGAGCACATGCTTTCTCTCGATCCCCAGTCGCCTACCGCATGGCTGTATCAGTGCGCGGTGCTCCTCGCTCCACCACCTGGCCAAGCCGCGCTCGATAGGATACACGGATTTCAAGAGGCGCTGGACGCTGCTAACCGTGCGCTTGACCGTGATTCCACCTCCCCACTCGCTTGGCATATCCGGGGGCTCGCCCTGGGTGCTCTAGGGTACTATCAGGAAGCACTCGACGCTCACGATCGGACGCTTGCGCTGGATCCCCACCACAGTAACGCCTGGATAAGCAAAAGCGGACTCTTCCTTCTCCTCAAGCGCTATCCGGAAGCTCTCGATGCCGCCGAGCATGCACTCGCCCTTGACTCCTTGAATGCTGTAGCGTGGAACAACAAAGGCGTCGCCCTTATACGTCTCAAGCGATTCGAGAACAGTGTGCACGCCCTCGACCGAGCGTTGGAGATGAATCCAGACAATGCCCTGGCGTGGCTAAACAAAGCGGTTGCCCTACGTCGGCTTGGCCGCAGAAAGGAAGCGTGGCAGGCCAAGCGCTACGCCAAGCAGCTTCGGAAACGACGACGATGAAGCGCTAGTTCTGCGTGACCATCCCCACTGCCCTTCCACGCGTCACAACACCGCCGCCCTTGACCTCAATCCCGGCTGAGCGGCCCCTTCCCTCAAGGGAAGGGGGTTGGGGGGTGAGGTTCCGCCCTACACTGCGCCCTCCATATGCAATCGCTGGATGCGTTCTTCGTCGTAGCCAAGCTCGCGCAGCACCTCGTCGGTGTGCTGGCCGAGGGTGGGCGGCGGCAGCCGCAGCGTGGCGGGCGTCTCCGAGAGGTGCAGCGGCGTATCGACGATCCGCACGTCGCCCACGGTGGGGTGATGCATCGTCCGGGCAAGATTCAGATGCGCGGCCTGCGGGCTGGCGAATACCTGGCCGAGATCGCGGATGGGGCCAGCGGGCACACCGGCGGCGTCGAGGCGGGCCAGCACGTCATCGACTGGCATGCGGATCGTTCGCTCTTCGATCAGCGCGAGCAGCGCGTGCCGGTTGCGGACTCGGTCGCCGTTCGTAGTGAACCGCTCGTCATCCGCCAGCGCGGCCAGATCGAGAGCGGCGCAGAGCGCGCGGAACAGCGCGTCGTTGCCCGCCGCGACGTTGAGGTAACCATCCGCCGCACGCAGCAGGTCATACGGTGCGATCTGTGGATGGCTGTTCCCAGGGCGAGGCGGCAGCTCGCCACTGAGAAGATAGTACTGGGTGTAATTTGCCAGCGCCGCCACGGTCGCGCCGAGCATCGTGGTCTCCACTCGCTGGCCTCTGCCGGTGCTCTGTCGGGCCAGCAGCGCCGCGAGGATGCTCTGCGAGGCGAACATGCCGGTGAGGATGTCGCTCACCGGCAGCGCCGTACGCATCGGCTCGCCCTCTGGCGCGCCCGTGAGGCTGGTGACGCCGCTCATGCCCTGCAGGATGATGTCGTAGCCGGGGCGGGTGGACTCCGGCCCATCCTGTCCGAAGCCCGAGATGGAGCAGTAGACCAGCCGCGGATTGCGCTCGGCGACGACCTCGTAGCCGAAGCCCAGCCGCGCCATCAGGCCGGGACGGAAGTTCTCGACGAGCACGTCGGCGCGGTCGAGCAGGCGCCAGAAGGCGTCCCGTCCACCGTCGCTCTTGAGGTTGAGTGTGATGCCACGCTTATTGCGATTGCAGCCGAGAAAATACGCGCTCTCGCCGTTCTTGAAGGGCGGACCCCAGGAGCGGGTCTCGTCGCCACGGCCGGGCTGCTCCACCTTGATGACGTCGGCGCCCAGGTCGCCCAGCAGCATCGTGCAGAACGGGCCTGCCAGAGCGCGCGAGACGTCGACGACACGAATCCCCTCAAGCGGCTGCATACGCTCTCCCGACGACTTGTCTGGCGTGGTCTCACGGCCAGCACGGATATCCTCGATACCTCAGTATAGTGCCAGTTTGTGGCTCGTTGCGTGCTGGTGCGGAGGCATATCGGCGGGGGACCAGCCGGTGACTGGCTCGCCACCTGGCCGCCCATGGAGTACTCTATATCGGGCACTGTTTGATGAAGGAGCACCAAGATGCGGCGCTTTCGCTACCTCCACCTGGACGTCTTCACCGACAAGCCGTTTGGTGGAAACCAGCTCGCGGTATTTCCCGATGCGGTCGGCCTGAGCGACGAAGAGATGCAGGCGCTCGCGCGTGAGATCAATTTCGCCGAGACGACGTTCGTGCTGCCCCCGCGCGACCCCAAGGCGCTGGCGCGGGTGCGCATCTTCACGCCCGCGACCGAGTTGCCCTTCGCAGGGCATCCGACCGTCGGCACGACGTTCGCGCTCGCCAGCGAGGGACGCCTTCAGGGGCAGGGGACCCCCATACTGCTCGACCTGGACGTCGGCGTACTCGACATCGATCTGCTCTATGAGGATGACCGCCTCAGCTTCGTCTGGATGCATCAGCCGGTGCCCACCTTCGATGCCTGGCACGGCGACCGCGCGCGCCTCGCGGTAGCTCTTGGTCTGACGGAGGACGAGATCGCGCCGGATTTGCCCATCGAGCGCGGCTCGGCGGGCGTGCCTTTCCTCTACGTGCCCGTCCGCTCGCTGGAGGCCATCGGGCATGCACGACTGAGTGCGGACCTGCTCGACGCGGTGAAAGAGCCGTCGCCGAACATCGGCGTGTATCTCTTTACGCTGCTGACTGAGCCGACTGGTCTACGCGCCCACGCGCGTATGTTCGCGCCCGGCATGGGTGTCCCCGAGGATGCGGCCACCGGGTCCGCCGCCGGTCCCTTCGGCGCGTATCTCGTCCGGCATGGGCGTCTCCAGCCGGATGAAACGGGCGAGGCCCGGCTACGAATCGAGCAGGGCGTCGAGATGGGGCGCCCCAGCGCGATTCAGGTGGCCGTCGAAGGTGAGGACGGCGACATCCGCGTCGTGCGCGTGGGCGGCGAGGCGGTGCTGGTCGCGCAGGGCGAGTTCCTGCTGCCGTAAGCGGCAGCGCGCGAGAGTTCGAGGCTGGAACGAGGAGGAGTGCGGGTGGAGATCAGGGATGTGGTCGCGGCGGTGCCAGTTGAAGCGGTGATAGGACCGGCGACGGGCGAGGTTAACTCCGTCACGTATGCGTCGAATGAGGTCGTGCCGGGTGCGTGCTTCGTCGCCATTCGCGGGCGTCGCGCCGATGGGCACACCTACATCGGCGAGGCGCTGCGCCGGGGCGCGGTGCTCGTAGTGGGCGAGGAACCCGCGCCAGACGACTTCCCTCCGGACCGCACCTATCTGCGCGTCGCGGACTCCCGACGCGAGCTGGGCACGGTCGCGGCGCTGCTCAACGGCTCCCCCTCCATGCGTATGGAGGTCATCGGCGTCACCGGCACCGATGGCAAGACGACGACGACGAGCCTGATCGACGCCATCCTCAGCGCCGGTGGCCGCCGAACGGGGCTGATGAGCACCGTCGACTTCAAGATCGGCGAGACCCGCTGGGCCAACAACAGCCGCTTCACCACGCTCGAAGCGCCTGAGGTCCAATCGCTGCTCAAGCGCATGACGGATGAGAACGTGGAGTGCGCGATCGTCGAGACGACGTCCAGCGGCCTCGCGCTCTACCGCGTGTGGGGCACCGCCTACGACGTCGCCGTCGTCACGAACATCACCCTCGAACATCTGGAGGTCCACGGCACACTCGAAGCCTACCGCCGTGCGAAGGCGATGCTCTTCGAGGCGGTGGACCCTGACCAGCGGAAGGCGCTCGATTTCACTATTGAAAAAGCTTGTGTACTCAACGCCGACGATACTTCGTTTGAATACTTGAAGCCGTTCTGCCGCGCACCGATTCTCAGCTACGGCATCGACGCCGAGGCTGATGTGTTCGCCGACGAGCTTGACCTGGGCGCGGACGGCTCGCGGTTCCGGGTACGCCTGCCGGACGGAGCGCGCTTCGTCGTCGAGACGCCGATGGTCGGGCGCTACAACGTCTCGAACTGCCTGGCGGCAATTGCGGTGGGATATCTGCACGGACTCTCACCCGAGACGATGGTGACCGCGCTGCGCACCTTTGGCGGTGTCTCGGGGCGCATGGAGCGGGTCAGCGCGGGCCAGCCGTTCACAGTGGTCGTCGACTATGCCCACACGCCCGATAGTCTTGAAAAGGTGCTGCGTGTGCTGCGTCCGCTGACGGCCGGGCGTCTGATCGCGCTCTTCGGCTCGGCGGGTGAGCGCGACCGCGTGAAGCGTCCGTTGATGGGGAGCGTCGCGGCACGCCTGGCGGACTTCGCGGTGATCACCGACGAAGACCCACGCGGGGAGGATGCGGCATCTATCCTGCACGAGATCGCGGCGGGGGCCGAGGAAGAAGGCGCCCACGACGGCGAGCGCTACGTCTGCGTCGTGGGGCGCCGCGACGCCATCGCGACCGCGTTTGGCATGGCTCGCCCTGGAGACACCGTCTTGTTGGCGGGCAAGGGACACGAGCAGAGCATATTCATCGGCAGTGAGAAGCTGCCCTGGGATGATCGCAAGGTGGCTCGCGAGGTGCTTGCAACGCTCGGCTACACGGCAGATGCGCATTGACGGGCGGAGCGTCCGGATCGGGGACGCGACAGGGATGGAGTCCTGCACTGTGTTACTCAGCTATACGCACGGCGTTGTACTTGTGAGCCAGCGCCCTCCGGCAGACGCGCGCTGGCGGGGCAGGTAGGAAGTCGATGGTATACATGCTCCTCGGCGCCTTCGTCGTCGCATTTGTAGTGAGCTTTATCCTGTGCGTCATCGCGCTGGTGCTCTTCCCGTGGTTTCGCAGCGGTGAGCGCAAGCCGGGCAACTTCCGTCCCGACCAATCGACCGGCAAGTTTCAGGTCGATCTGAAGAAGGACGGCAAGGTCCGCCGGGTGCGCGCGGGCTCGATGGAGCTGCCGCTGGTGGGCGGTGTCGCGATGATCGCGGCGGTGCTGGCGGGGTGCATCGCGGTCGGCATCGCCCTGAACTTCACGATGAGCCAGTGGACGGTGCTCGGCGTGCTGCTCGCGGCAACGGTGGGTTTCGGCTTCGTCGGCTTCCTGGACGACTGGCGTAAGGTCTATCGCGGCAACGGCATCTCTGAGCTGCAGAAGCTCGCGGGCGTCGTGGTCGTCTCGTTGGGCGCGGCCGTCGCGCTGAACCGGCTGATCGTGACGGGGCTGCTCTCGGCGCGTTTCGCCTATCCGCCCTATAGCCAGCTTCCGGTGCTCGGCAACCTGCTCAAGCATACCCATTTCGCCTGGATTGCTTTCTTCCTACTGATGACCGTCACCGTGTCGAGCAGTACGTCACTAGCGGTCGATTTCGCCGACGGTATGGATGGCCTGTGTGGTGGACTGCTCTTCAGCGCGGCGTTGGCCTTCACCGTCATTCTGGCGCACTCGGGTGATCCGACGCTGTGGCCACTCGTACTCGCGACGCTCGCCATCGCCGGTGCGAGCCTCGGCTATCTGCCGCTCAACTGGCCCAGCTCGTGGCGAGGAAAGCGCAGCCCGGCGACGGCCAAGC
>CAYRVF010000003.1:79104-85162 GCA_964427535.1 uncultured Ktedonobacterales bacterium | reverse complement strand
GGCTCGCTGATGATGGCCGAGCGCGAGCTCGTCCGCTGGGACTTCGCCCTCGACCGCTGCATCTTCTGCGGCGACTGCGTGGAGGTCTGCCCGCACGGCGCGCTGGGCGAGACGCCGAACTTCGAGCTCTCGTTCTACAACCGCTTCGGGCCGGACGTGAACCTGCCGATGAACGATCTGGCGAACGCGCCATCGTACCTGGTGAAGCAGCCCGTGCCGCGCTCCCGCGAGCAGGACGTGACCGGCCCGAACCCGCTGGTGCGTCCGCTGCCCGCGCGTCCGCTGCGCGAATAACAGCGCGAGCGTTCTTAGCAGTCCCAAAGGACAGAGGCGGTCGGAATCCTCCGGCTGCCTCTGTTTCTGCTAGAATGGCAAAGAATAGGTAAAAGGCGCGGCTGATGGCGCGTCCTCACATTCAGGTGCCAGGCACGCAAGAGCATCTCTTCTGACGTGCCGTTGGAAGGAGGTCGCGTATGCGCCTACAAGTTGTCCTGGAACCCAGCGATGAGGGCGGATACACGGTGTATGTTCCATCTCTGCCAGGCTGCATCAGTGAGGGCGAGACTCGGGATGAGGCGTTGGCGAACATCCGTGAGGCAATTGACCTCTACCTTGAGCCTGTCGCGGACGATATGTTCGCTGACGAAGGAGCCCAGGTTCAGGAGATCGACGTGTGAGCAAGGTGCCAAGCTTGCCCTACACAGAGATCGTCCGAGCGTTGCAGCGAGATGGATGGGTGATTGTTCGACAGCGAGGGAGCCACATCCGTTTACAAAAGCACCAAGGCACTGAACTCCTCAAGCTCACCGTTCCCGCACACCGGCCCGTCAAGAGATCTACACTCGCACACATTCTCAAGCAAGCTCAGTTAGATGTCGATGCGTTTCTCGACCTCCTGTAGGTCAGCAGTGGAGTGAGACTCGGCCATTGCTGGAGTTGACGACGAAGTCGAGCGAATAGAAGGTTCCCGATGCAGAGCGTACGTCTTATCGGCCCGAACGAGGGTGACCGCCACCGGCCCAACGGCTCCGCGCCAGGCGCGCCGCTGCTGCTGGTGCGCGATGTGGTGAAACAGTTTCCTGTTGGTCAGGGCACCGTGACAGCGCTACGCAACGTGAGCCTCACGCTCGAAGCGGGGCAGTTTCTCGCCATTCGCGGCCGGTCTGGCGCGGGCAAGACGACGCTGCTGAACATCATCGCCGGGCTGGATGACCCGACAAGCGGGAGCGTCGTGCTGCTGGGCCGCGAGATGGTGCGTCTCAACGAGCGCCAGCGGACGGAGGTGCGGCGCCACGAGCTCGGCTTTGTCTTCCAGTCCGCGCATCTCTTTCCCGCGCTGACGGCTCGCGAGAACGTGGAACTGCCCCTGCGGCTAGCGAAGACGCCGCGCGCCGAGCGGGAACGCCGTTCGCGCGAGGCGCTTGCGCTGGTGGGACTAGCTGCCCGCGAGCAGCACCGCGCGCCGGAGCTCTCTGGCGGCGAGCAGCAGCGTGTCGCCATCGCGCGCGCGCTGGTTCACGCCCCGCGGCTGGTGCTCGCCGATGAGCCGACCGGCAACCTCGACTCGCATACCGGCATGGCGATCCTCGACCTGATGAAACAGGTCGCGCACCAGGCGGGCATCGGCTTTCTCGTCACCACGCACGATCCGCAGGCCTCGCAGATGGCCGACGCGGTCTTCGACATCAATGACGGTGTGCTCTCGCCGGGTCAGCGCTAGCGCGCACGTGTGCCTCTCCCTCGTCGCTCCGACCGTTGCTATGTATAATGAAGGAACAGAGGTTCGACACGTCTGGTGTGCGCGCTACTCGGCGCACGCGGCTCGATGGACGGCGAGGTCTGGTAATGGAAAAGACATCCGCGACAATCGAAGAATATCTAGAAGCCATCTATAATATGCAAATGGAGGGCGACCACGTCATCGGCGCGCGCTTGGCGGAGAAGTTCCAGGTCTCGCCGCCGACCGTGACGGAGACGCTCAAGCGCATGACGCGGGACGGGCTGGTCGAGATGGATGCGAAGCGGCAGGTGAGCCTGACACCCGCTGGCGTGGAGATCGCCGAGATGGTGCTGCGCCGCCACCGGCTGACGGAACGCTTCCTCGTCGACATGCTGGGCATGCAGTGGCATCAGGTGCATGAGGAGGCCTGCCGGCTGGAGCACTACATCTCCGGCGCGGTAGAGGCGCGTGTGGTCGCCTCGCTGGAGCATCCGACCACCTGCCCGCACGGCAACCCCATCCCTGGATATGTGCCGGACGCCCGCACCTATCTGGCCGACCAAGGCGCGCTGCGGCTGACCGACACGACGCCAGGCGAGCAGGTGCGGCTGCTGCTCATCTCCGAGGTGGTCGAGGACGAAGAGGCGATCATCGAATACCTGCACGAGCGCGGTCTCACGCCGGGCACACGCTTCTGCCTGGAGCGTCTGACCGAGAACGGCGACTCCCAGGCCGAGGCCGATCTGGTCGTCGAGGGCGAGCGCACGCTGACGATTCCCCGTCGCGTTGCCCACGCGCTGTGGGTCGTGCCTATCGAGCGGGCGGCCTGAGGGTTCGTTGGGCAAGGATTCGGCAAGGCATGGCTTTTGCGACTTCTGGGAGCAGAAATCATGCGCTCCCAGGCTCGATACGGTAGCGCGCGGCACCGCTGCGCGCGGAAGGAGTCGATATGCAGAATCCATCTGGTCCAGACGCACAGTGGAAGGGCCGTGACATCCCGGCGGGCACACCGATGTTCGACCGGAACGGGCATAAAGTCGGTGAGGTTTCTTCTAAGGGCTGGCAGGGCGACCAGCTCGTGATGCACAAAGGGCACCTCTTCGCTCGCGACGTGTACATTCCAGGCGAGGTGGTTCAGCGTGTGGATGAGAGCGGCGTTCATCTGAAGCTCACGCACGAGGAGGTGAGTGATATCGCGCGCGGCAGCTGGTCGAACCTGGACGACCGCGACCTCATCACCGGCGTTCCGGCTGAGACTGATCTCGGCTTTGTACCAAACTTCCCCGACGGCAACAACGTCGTGGGCACACGCACGGCGATCGATGTCCCGACCGGACTGCCGCACGACGACGAACTCACCCCGCAGCCGGATACGACCGAGACGGCGAGTAGCGCCCCTGCCACCCCGATGATGCCCGAAGGCCCATCCCCCGCGTTCATGCCCGAGACCGCGCCTCTAATGGGAGAGCCACCGGACGCGACGACGACCGACGAGCGGCAGACGCACGTCGACACCGACACCGAGTAGGAGCAGTTAGGGCGATAGAGAGAACCTACCCCTCTTCCCGTCCTTTTCGAGACGGGGCAGCTATTCGAGCGTACAGGCGGCTCGCAACGCTTGCTGTGAGCGCAAGCAGTCGCGCTTCGGGTCGCCAGGCGGAGCGTTACGCCAATCGTCTTCCGCAGGCCATTGGCGCTACGATCACGCCCCCTTCCCTCCCATGGAAAAGGGGTGGGGAGTTAGCTTCCGCTCTCGTCCTCGCCCTCGTCTGTGGTTTGGCCCTCGTCGGGCGAGGCCGAGGCCTCGCCGTTCACGACCTGGCGGGCGATCTCCTGCGCCTCCTGGCGGAGCTGGCGAATCTCGCGCACCGTCGCGTAGACGCGGTCGAACAGCGGCCGGTGCGACTCGATGCCCGCACCGATGAGCCAAGCGGCGGCGTCGCTGCGGGTCGAGCGGATGCCTGCCTCCACGAGCGCGTCGAGGGCGTCCATCGTGCGGTCGTCCAGGCGGCAAGTGACGACGTTGGTCTTCGGTCCCGCGGGCTGCGCAGCTGGCGGCGACTCCGACTCTGATGACGGGGTGGCTCTGGAGGCCAGCACATTGAGCGTGTTGACACGCACTTGTTCGAGCGTGACACCCAGGCTCGCGAGCACGCCTGCCGCGATGCCCTCGCCCTCACGGATCAGCCCCAGCAGGATGTGCTCAGTGCCGATGTAATGATGGTTCATGCGCCGCGCCTCGTCGACACCCAGCTCGATGACCTTCTTCGCGCGCGGCGTCATGCCAATCTCGCCGAGCACGACGCGATCACCGTGTCCGATGATGTGGAGAATCGCCTTGCGAATCTGGTTGCGATCAACGCCGAGGTTCTCCAGCACGCGCACCGCGACGCTGTTGTCGATGCGGATGAGACCGAGCAGCAGGTGCTCGGTGCCGATGTAGTTGTGGTTGTGGTGCTGTGCCTCTTCCTGCGCCAGCTTCAGCACCTTGCGCCCGTTCTCGGTGAACTTGTCGAACCTGTCCTGCATCTGGCCCTCCTCGCTGTGCTCGCCTCGCAAGAGCGTATGGCGTAAAACGTATACGTCTTACACCAGCAAATGTAGTCGGTCAAGCGACGGAAGTCAAGGGGACGGACCTAACCCCCTGCCCCCTTCCCTTAGAGGGAAGGGGTCGTAGTCGGGGCGTCTGTGGCCAAGGGGCCGGCACTCGATCTGGCGATGATTGTGGGCCTCACCCCCGACCCCTCTCCCTGCGGGGAGAGGGGAGTTTGGCAGGCAAACAGGGTACCCGAAGGCCACGAGCATAACTCCCCCTTCCCCTCGCGTGGGGAAGGGAGCGGGGAGATGAGGCCCTTTACTGCAGTTTCTCTCGCTTCTGCTGCCCGGCGTCGTGGCTCGACATGCGTGAGCGAACGGTGGCGGCGGCCGAGACGGCATCGCGCACGGGGCTGATCGTGTCGTCGATCTGCTTGAAGATGCCCCAGAGGAAGCGCAGCGCGGCGACGATGCCAGCTAGCCCGCTGAGTCCCGCAAGCGGCAGCTTGACGGATGGCAGCGTGGTGTTGAGGGGCGTCGGCCGCACGGCGAGCAGCGGCACCGGCGCGGAGGTCACCTCCACTGTGCCGTCGTGCTCGCTGCCATCCAGGTAGACGTAGTAGACGGTGAGCACGATATTGGCGGTATTCTGGCCCGCGCTCTGGGCGGAGACGTGCCACGTGAAGGTGACGGCGTCGCGATACTGCCGAGCGCCCGAGGCATCGGTGGGCGTGAGGAGCGATTGGCGTTGCGCGCTGGTGAGCTGCCAGACCACCGGCGCCGTGCCCGCGCTCGGGACAGCCTGAGCCTGCGCGCCGATGTCCTGGTAGTCGCGCAGGTCCGTCGGCAGCGAGATGGGCGCGCCGACGGTCGTCACACCCTGGCCAGTAGCCGGCGCTGTGGAGAGGATGGCCGAGTTCACCGAGAGCGTGAGTGTAACAGTATCAGCACTACCGACAGGTATCTGCAGCGGATAATCGACCCGCGAGTAGAGCGCGGCGTAGCTCGCGGTGCCCGGCGTAGCCTGTGCCGTCGGGGTGACGCCTGGCGCGACCGTCGCTTCCGGCGTTGTCCCCGCAGCGCTCGTTGCGGTGGGCACCGTGATCGTCGTTCCCGGTGACGAGGCCGCTCCGCAGGCGGCGAGTGCGAGCAGCACCACCGCGCCAAGCGCCAGCCAGATCCACCGCATCCGCATGCCCGCCGACCTCCTCACAATCGCCCGCCTGCCCTATCCATCGCGATCGGCCGGGGCACTACGGCGAGGACGTGCCCGTCGCGGTGGCCGGGATCGCCGTCGGCGTCGGCGGAAGCTGCACGGCGCCGGGCGCTGGCTGGTCGGAGACGTGGTGAGTGTCGATCGGCTGCTGGATGAAAATGATGGCGACTGCGGCGAGCGCGAGGAAGACGATCATCAGCACGAAGCTGCCCCAGCGCCAGCGCCGGGGTCTGCGTGTCGTCGCCATACGATCTCCTCAGCGTCGGGCGCCATCTCTGCCATACGCGTCGCTTGTAAAGAGATACGCTGCCAGCACGCTATTTCTTACGCGCTATACACCTCGGGCTTGAGCACGCCGATGTAGGGCAGGTTGCGATACTTCTGCGCGTAGTCCAGTCCATAGCCGACGACGAAGCGCTCAGGGATGCGGAAGCCGACATACTTCGGTCGCAGCACCTTATCGAGCGCCTTCTGTTTGTCGAGCAGGGTCAGCACGGTGAGTGACGCCGGATTGCGACTCTGCAAGTTCTCCGTGAGGTAGCGTAGCGTGAGGCCGCTATCGACGATGTCCTCGACGATGAGCACGT